>DNGI01000197.1:0-8303 GCA_003486645.1 Cyanobacteria bacterium UBA11370
ATCATTACCCGCTTTTCCACCAATGCGATCGCTTCCTTCACCCCCATAAATTACATCATCACCGCCGATTTTTCCACCCGCAGAACGACTGTTATTATCTCCCCGCAAAACATCATTTCCATCACCGCCGAAGATAGTATCATCACCTAAGCCACCCGCTACAATATCATCCCCTGCACGACCATAAAACGTCTCATCTGCTTGGGTTCCTACTAACTCATCCGCACCTGTAGTTCCCCAAAATACTCCCTCTGGTGTTGCTAGAGTAAAGCGGCTTAAAAGTGGATCATGATCGCTGGCTTGTTCAACAAACTCGCTATTAACATGAACACTATCATACTCGGCACTAACAGCGAGATTATCACTCACCAGAATATGATCCAGGGATTGAGAATTGCCTTCAAAGATATAGGAATATCGCTCGTTTTCAGGTAGAGTTTCGGTTAAATTGGTTAGGACTGGATTAGCACCCCCCTTGAGTATTTCTAAGGGAGAAAGGAACTCAAATTCATTCAAATCGCCGAGAACAACGACATTGGCGTTTTGGTCTTGGGTTAGGATAGTATCAACATAATTATTCACAACTTGAGCTTGAGCTTCCCGCTGTTCTATACTCCCATTAATCGGGGGTTGAACCTGACCAAATAGAGGCGTACTTCCCCCTTTTGAAGACAAGTGATTGTTGACAACTGTTACCCCTTGACCATTAAATAGGAATGTTGCTGAAAGGGAATGGCGGCTATCCTCAAAAGCATCACCATCAGCAAGATTGTCATCTTCAATCCGTGCAAGTGACCCTTCCACAAAATCAACACGGTTGAGATTAAACAGGAAACCTACTCGAATATTCCCTCCCGGTTGACCCCCACTTTGGTCATCTTCGGGTGGGATATCTCGAAATTCGTACCGAGGGCCTCCAGCTTCGAGAATGGCATTAATTAATGTCTCATACGTGTCTGACGCATCAACAACCGTGGTGTTTAAAGAACCATCATTATCCTGAATTTCTTGTAAACCAATAATATCAGGAGCCTTGAGGTTATTGACAATGCGAGTAGCGATCGCGTCAAATTGACCATTGGCAATATCCTGATCGCCATCATTATCATTAGGGTCAAGATTCAGGACATTGAAACTAGCAATAGTAATCTGGTCAGCCGTACTCACCAACGTCGTAATTTCAGGTTCTAAATTACTAGGCGTTGGCGTAAATTCCTCAGTAGCTACGACTTCAAAATTACCAAAGTTATAGCTAACCACACCTGTGATATCACCGAGTTGAGTTCCCACATTCACTTGTGGCGAAAAACCAGGGAGAAGATCCCGATCAATCTGGATTTGAATGCGTTCAGGGTTAAAGTCATCAGGACTAATATTAATCGTACCTCGGTCACTCACACCCGTAGCATTAATACCTTGATCAGCGAGGGTAAAAATTTCACCAAATCGATTCGTCGGACTGACCGCTACCGCATCTTGAACCTGAACCCGCATTCCTTCTAAACTTTCATAGAAGTCAATCCCATCTTCATTCGGCTCAAAGACGGTAAAATTATCATTATCGATAATTTCAGTCGGCGGTGTCCGTCCACTAGCACCAATAATTGTCGCTGTTGGTAAAGGATTACCACTGGATAGAATTGTTACCGTCGGGTTGCCACTAATTTGAGTTGTAGAAAGATTACTTGTACTCGCGCCACCAGGGATAAACTCACTCACCGTACCCGCGACTTGCACCTCATCCCCAACACTAACCGTAGGTAAGGATCGAGTAAAGATAAAGATCCCATCGGAGGTCGTCTGATTATTATCTCCTTGTGGATCTTGTAGGTAGAAACCATTACTATCTACCGCTGTGACAATACCCGTTGTAATTACAGACTGACCCTGAAAGGGAGAGATATGGCTTGCACCCTGAATCTCGTAGATGGGTATAATTTCCGGAGGGGGTGGATCAGTGGGATCACTGGTATGAGAACCGAGTCCATTAAAGGTATCCTGAGTAAATCCTTCCCATTCCCCGGAAGGGTCAAACCCATCAGACGGGTTAGTATCCCCAGCGTTAACCGTTGTCTTGCGACGGAGAGTATTATCCTGAGTGGAGGTCAAACCGCTACCCCATTCACTCCCCGGATCAACACCAATTTGTCCAATCACATCTAGGATAGTGCCATTTGCACTGCCCTTACGTAGCACGATCGCATCGTCACCATTAAACCATCCACTGCCTTGAGTTTGGTCGGCCTGTGCTAAGATTTCTGGAACGGCGGAGGATTGAGCCAGCACAAATACGTCATCATTGGCGACCATCCCTTGTAGATTAATGGTGAGACCGGGATTAGTACTGCCATTGAAATACATCTGCACGACATAACTTTCTGCCGCTAAGTCAATTGCTACCCCCGTTCCATTGTAGAGTTCCAGGGCTTTATTATTACTACTGCCCTCAATGTATTCTGAGAAAAATAAATCTGACATTTGTCTTCCCTCCAATTAATGATGGGGAATTGATTAGACCTCTAATGCAACCAAGAGATCTACTCCCCACCAGAACTAAATCACGCTGAAAGAAACCTCGGTCAAAGCACTAGCATTGACCTGATCCAAAACCGCCAAAGTTTCATTTCCAAAAGCAATTACGGTATTTTTCCCTTGCTGAATAATCGACAACTCACTAAAACTCAAACCGACTAAACCAATCACATCTTCGCCAAAGCGGAAGTCGCGGATGGTATCCGTTCCCTCACCTATCGCTAGGACAAACGTATCCCGACCTCGACCCCCGGAGAAGTCATCGCCGACTAAGATATCGTCTCCTAAACCACCCCGGAGTAAGTCATCGCCATCATCTCCCCAGATTTGGTCATCACCTTCCTCACCGTAAAGCTGATCATTCCCCGCCTTACCACCAATCCGGTCATTTCCTAAACCGCCGTAGATGATATCATCGCCACCCACTTTACCTCCCGGATTGCGAGTGTTCTTGTCGCCACGCAAGGTATCATCCCCATCACCGCCGAAGAGGGTATCATTACCCAGTCCACCTGCTACCGTGTCGTTCCCTGCAAAGGCGAAGAGGATATTATTACTCGCATCACCCACTAACGTATTATCAGTTCCATCACCGGATATCGTACCCTCTTGAAACAGAGCATTTTTAATCCGAGTATCTAACTCAGGACCAACATCCGCCTGGTTAAAGGGAGTTTCCACACTGAAGTTTGCCGCCAAATACTCTGCAAACGCATCTTGTTCAGACCCATCAGCCGCAAAGGTAGCTACCCCAGTACGAGGAGCATCATCTGGCTGAGTTAATTCTACCCGTTCTCGGTTCGGGAAGGTATAGCCATCACCACCATTAGCGAGGAAGTTTAATGTAACAATGCGGAATGTCCGATTGGCATCACCAACCAACTGCCCATTTTCTACAATTGTATCAATCACAGTCCCATCGCCGTCGGTTACGGCTAAGGAAAGAATCCTCGCACCAGGGACATTGGGGTCAGGATCAGCATAGGTAAAGGTGACACCCGAAACCTGGGGAAACCGACCCGGAGTACGTCCAGGACCCGTATCGCTAACGCCATGCTGAATGACTTGAAGTAACTCTTGAGCTGTTAAGGTTAGTAAGGTCAAACCATTGTTGAAGCTGAGTGCATTTTGCAAGTCAGGTTGAGAAATTCCCCCTTCTGGTTTACCCACTAATTCGTTCCCCGCAGGTGGGAGTTTCACGGGTTCTGTTGCGCCGGGAGGGGTGACAATCTGACCGATATTATTGCGAATCCCGCCACCATTTTTGATCGAAATCACCACACTAGGGTCAGACTGTTTAGCGATCGCTAAATTCGCATCCGCTGTCAAATTCCCTAAGTTGGTTTCTTGGGTACGGACATCGCTGCGAGTTCCATTCAAAAATACGTTAGTGACTCCAAAAAAGTTACTATCGAGTTTGAGAATGACATCTCTTAAGGCATTTGTAATGGCGACAATTTCTGGATCAGGAGTCCCGCCAACCGCTGCTACGCCTGCATCATCGGTAGCATAGGCACCACTAATGTTAGGATCGATACTATCAGGAAGAATTTCTCCTGCCTCATTAAAATCAACCACTAAACGACCTACATATTTGTAGTTTCCGTCGGTATTAACTACAGCAATGGGTTTACCGTCTGCATCAGTCTTAAGAATAGGATAAATCCCTTGAGCCGTATCTCCAGCACGCAAGCGATCGGTTTCATCTACAAGTCGGGTATTAGAACCACCCGCCATAATAATATCAACATTTCTCAGCAAGCCAGCGAGTTGTTGCTCAATAGCAATTTGCTGCATATGAGCCAGGAGAATAACTTTGTTAATCTCAGGGTTATTAGCGAGGAGAGCATCAACAGAGGTTTGAATCTCGGCTGCCAAAGCTGGGATATCATTAGGATTGGCGGGAGCAATTCCCACATTACCCGGAGAGGAAATGCTTCTAAGGGTAGGGGTAGTCGCTCCAACCACACCAATTTTTTCACCGTTAACGGTAATAACGGTACTTTTGGCAATTTTATTCGGGATGGTACTCGCTTCTTGTCCGTCAGCCGTCACCAAATCCGCTAAGTTCGGATCGGTGGTAAAGTTTAAGTTAGAACTAAGGTAGGGAAACTGCGCTCCTACATAAGCACCATCCGGAGCCAGCACCGAACGGACGAAGGGTGTCCCCAAATCAAATTCATGATTGCCAAATGCGATCGCCTGAAAGCCTAATTCATTTTGAATGATAATATCGGCTCGACCTCTCCCTTCCTTTCCTAACAGAGGCGCTAGAGATGGATCTTCAGCCGCATTTAAAAATAAACCCGGAATATAAGCATCCCCGGAGGATAACACTAGGGTATTGGTGAAATCTACATTCCCATCCCCGTTAGCATCCTGAGTTTTAAGAGCATTGAGTACCGCACTAAAGCGAGGAGCATCGTCTAGAGCTGGAATTCCTGCCTCTTGGTCAGAAGCGTGCAATAACTGTAATGTGAAGGTTGCCATCGGTTAAGTAGTTTTAGGGAAATGTTCGTGAAGTTTTGTTCTTACTTTTTTTGAGGTCAACGAACTGGATGAATTACTCTCGCAATACAGTAAATCCTAGGTGAACTCCACGAATGTGTAGTAAAGAGCAGGTTAAGCTGTGTTGAACAATTGGTGGTTTTACAGAGTCTTTAAATAAGTCGTCTATTCTTTACTCAATCTTCATAAAGCAAGTCGGAATAGCTCTTGACAATTATCCTCTTCTATCCTCAATCTCAATGAAGAAATGAAGCTTTTTTATTATCAACGCAGAGACAAACTCAGCAATTTCGGTGATGCCTTAAATCCTTGGTTATGGACTCAACTCCTACCGAATGTATTCAATAACGATGAGAGTACTGTATTTGTTGGGATTGGAACATTACTCAACAATTTATTACCCCATCGCCTGCCATCAACTCGTCAAATCATTATATTTAGTTCTGGGGTTGGTTATGAAACTGGTTTACCAGCAATGGATAAGAGGTGGAAAATTAATTGTGTCAGAGGACTTCTATCCGCTCAAAAGTTAGGACTACCTACAACATTTGCCGTCACCGATGGCGCTATTTTAGTTAGACGCTTATTTAAACCAACAAGTCATAAAACTCATCGTTTCGGATTTATGCCCCATATTCATCATGCTAATTATGCGAGTAAACTATGGGAATCGATTTGCTCTAAAATTGGCTTTAACTATATCGATCCTCGTTGGAATGTTGAGCAAGTTTTATCTGCCATTAGTGAGACAGAAATACTTCTAGCGGAAGCGATGCACGGTGCTATTGTTGCTGATGCGCTGCGCGTTCCTTGGATTCCAATCTGTACCAGTGCCCGAATTTTAGCGTTTAAGTGGCACGATTGGTGTTCATCCATTGAGGTAGAATATCAACCTAACTATCTCATGCCACTCTTTGATAGTTATCCTCCAATAGCCCAGGGTATTCGTTCATCAATTAATGCTAGTCGTTATTGGCTGAATTGTTTTAAACAAGACCCATTTATTCCATTCAATCTGCTTGGGAGAGATAAATATAAATTAATTTCCACACAGCTAATTCAGATTGCTCAAACAACACGTCCGATCTTAAGTGATGATCAGCGGATTGAACACCTCACTGTTGAATTAGAGGAACGGTTAAGCCGCCTGTGCTTTTAAATTACCTGTTTCAATAGAGGGAGAGATGGGGAGAGTTTAACGGCTTGTCTCTTAACTGCAAAATAGGCAATTTAGATACACAACAGCTTAAGCGATCGCGCCTCTAACTTTCACTGAACTTATAGCGCATAATGAGGGCGCATATCGATGCACCCCTACCAAGGTTAAACAGCAATGCCAGCATAAGTCCTAACCTAAAAATTTGTACCTCATCGAATTGAGAACGGCGATAGTTCAACAACTTGACTTTGACTAAGCCTGATCCTATAGCCAGTCTAAATGATTTGTAAAACACCTCCCCCTTGCCTCCCTTGTCTTTCCTTGTTTACGAATCAAATAGACTCGCTATAACTCTTAAGCTGTCTTGAAAAACCGAATAATTTCCCGCACATGATCCAGAAATTGCCCATCAGTGCTTAACTGAGAAATAGCTTGTTGAGCTTCCCGTGATAACCGCCGATGTTCAGCCTCATTATTAGCATTTAATTGTTCTAAAGATGCACCTAAACGTGCTAAATCTTTACGAGTTTCTTCCCAATAACGCTGTTGAGTTGCAACCCAAGAATAAGCTTCTTCTGGATCAAGTTGTTCTTGAATGCGTTTAACACTACTTTCTAAGATACTAAACCGCTCACGCAGTTCCATAATATCTTCACGAGGATACTGAAACTCTTGCCGAATCATTGCCAATCGTACTGCTAAATATTCATACAGTCGCACACTAGGACGTAAAATAGTTAACAACAACGCTGCACCCGAACTAACATAGCCTACCGCACTAATACCCGTAGCCGCTAGCGTGTAAAGTCCAACAGCAGAGAGCAAGTGTAAAATAATCGCAACGAGGAGCGATCGCTTGGCGACAACGTTGGCATAATTAACTTGTCTTTCATCAATGACAATTCCCTTATCTGTAGACTGCGCCGCATCCGCTAAAACTTGTTTAGCTTCAAAGTGGACATTCCAAGGAACTGTCACAACCACTAACAGCCACCAAAAACTCGCTACACCAATCACCCAATCTAAAAAATGACCCGCGCTGATATGCAACCATTGCAGTAATCCAAACGTCAATAGGGTTAAGATTCCCAAGATGGCACTTAATCCGATAAAGTTAAACAACATGAAAACAACCTCTAGCTTTTGAAACTGTTCCCCTATAATGCTTAGGGGTTAAACCAATAGCCTAGAGGGTTGTGATACTTTTCCCAGTTTCACACCTAATACACCTTGGTTAAGTACTTGATTGACCTGACGCTTAGTTGGGAGAAAGGTTAAACATTAAGGGAAAAGGCGTTTTTTAATAACCCTTCCCCCTTTCCGCTTGCCCCTTTAACCGAGTAGTATGGGTTTCACAGGGATCTTAATTCCTTCGCCAGTTGTTACAAGACATTCACAAGACAATGAAGAGTGCATTTTTTGGGAAAGTGGCGGCTCTTGCCACTCTTGCCCTATCAACCGTGATCGTAGGAAAATTCGTTACAGCGGCTACTTTTGACCAAATCCCTGTCGATCAAAGTAAATTTGTTGCTGTTGCTTCACCCTTCGGCGAAAATTCTTATCAATTGCTGATTATTGAGCAAAAAACTAACGCACGGCAATGCTGGAGTGAAAGCGGGAGTAATCCTGTTATGATTGATCCGCTACTATTGAATTTTGACTTTACAGGAATTTGCGATCGCAAAACGGACAGCAATGGTTATTCGATTCGTGCGGCTAATCAAGATTTAGGATTAGATTATTTGCTGAGAGTCGTACCGCGTAATGGGGAATTGGTGTTAGTGGGTACTAATAGCAGAAATCGCAATGCTGGGGAGATTGTTGTTGGCAGAACTCAGGGTTTAGCTAATGGGTTTTTGAAGATTGTTCTAGAACCGGGTTGGCAGTTTGCGAGAAGAAGTTTTCAAGGAAAACCTTTAGGTCATATCTATCTTGCTACTAACTTAACGTTAGATAATATTGCTTCGGGTACGGGTACAGGTACGACGACGGGTACGGGTACAGGTACAACAACAGGTACAGGTACGACAACAGGTACAGGTACAGGTACAACGACGGGTACGGGTACAGGTACGACAACGGGTACAGGTACAGGTACAGGTAC
>DNGI01000197.1:8516-8638 GCA_003486645.1 Cyanobacteria bacterium UBA11370
GGTACAGGTACAGGTACAGGTACGACGACAGGTACGGGTACAGGTACAGATACAGGTACTGTCACTTTCCGAGATATCGCCAACGATATCTATGCGACAGAAATTCGACAAGCGGTTGGGAT
>DNGI01000197.1:8866-9422 GCA_003486645.1 Cyanobacteria bacterium UBA11370
GGATTCATCGCTGGGTTTAGAGAAGATAATACCTTTAGACCTCAAGCCGTGTTAACCAGAGAACAACTGGTTTCTATCACGTTGGAAGCCTTAACTAAAGTGCCTGGAGCTAATTTTACCCTACCAACTCAAGCCTCTGGCAGACCTTATCCGGATGTTGAAGCGTCCCGTTGGAGTGCAGCAAAAATTCAATGGGCACGGGATAATAATATTGTGAGTGGTTATACGGATGGTAGATTTCGACCCACTCAGCCTGTGACTCGTGCCGAATTGATGGCAGTACAACGACGGGCAGCAGAATTTGCACTCACCCTTCAAGGCAAGCAAGGGGAAGTTACTCCTAGACAATCCGCTATGCAATTTTCAGATATCCAAGGACATTGGGCGGCATCTTTAATTACTCAAATGTCTGGTTATTGCCGAGTCGCGTCTCCACTCAACGAAACGGGTACGGCATTTTTCCCCAATAACCAAACTCAGCGTAACTATGCAGCGGCAGCGACTGTCCGAATGCTGAATTGCGTTAAGTTGCCGTAGGGAGTGGGGAGTGGGGAGT
>DNGI01000062.1 GCA_003486645.1 Cyanobacteria bacterium UBA11370
ACTCCCCACTCCCCACTCCCCCTGATTGCCTCAGCGAGTTATGATAAAACGATTAAGATTTGGGATTTTCATCAAAAGTCTCCCCTCATTTTGCGAGGACATCAGGATTCAATCAGAGATATTACCTTTTCACCCGATAATCAGTTAATTGCTACAGCAAGTAACGACCAAACTGTAAAAATTTGGAATCGTAGTGGACAGCTTCTTCATACTTTAAAAGGGCATACTGAACGAATTTATAGTGTTAGTTTCAGTCCCGATGGTCAGCTTATTGCTTCAGCTAGTCGAGATGGTACAGTTAGGCTTTGGCAGCGAAATGGAACGTTAATAAAAGTTTTAAGGGGACATAGTAATTGGGTGTTGAGTGTTAGCTTTAGTCCTAACTCCCAACAATTAGCGTCTGCAAGTCGGGATGGTACCGTAAAACTTTGGACGCGCAAAGGAATGTTGATTAAAACCTTAACCGGACATCAAGCGCGGGTCAATGCCGTTAGTTTTAGTCCTGATGGTCAACTATTAGCATCTGCGAGTGATGACCATACTGTAAAAGTGTGGACAAGTTCTGGGAAATTACTACACACACTACAAGGTCATAGCAATTGGGTATTAGATGTTAGCTTTTCACCCGACTCCCAGTTACTTGTGTCTGCAAGTTATGACAATACCGTGAAACTTTGGCAGCGAGATGGAACCTTGAAAACGACTCTCAAGGGACCAACCGATAGTGTAGCGCGTGCGAGATTAAGTCCTATGGGTAAAATTTTAGCAACGACGAGTTGGGATAATCGAGTTCAGCTTTGGCGACTGAATGATACCTTAATTAAAACCTGGGAAGCGGATAGCGATCGCGGTCGGATTACAAGTGTAAGTTGGAGTAACGACGGTAAAGCGCTAGCGATAGGAACTGAAGATAATACGGCGATAATCTGGAATTTAGATTTGGACAATTTGTGGCAAAAAAGCTGCAACTGGCTACAAGATTATCTCCAAAATAATCCAGATGTGAAAGAGAGCGATCGCTCTCTTTGTCAGGGGATTGATTGATTGTTGGTTGTTGGTTGTTGGTTGTTGGTTGTTGGTTGTTGGGGAAGAAAATTAATGTACCTCACGCATCTGAAAAACGCTATATGTAACACTTTAATAAGTATTTACTTACTGGAGGAAATTCTACCTTTAGAATAGTGAGAGTGACGATTGGAAAACTCAAGCACAAACTCTTCAAACGTAAGGGTAAGGTCATTTTGTAATAAGGCTGCACAATTAGGCGATCGCAACGGTAAAATCCCCTACAGAAGTTATAGACGTGTGTTAGTTTTCAATCAACTCCTGCTGATTTCCTGTTGAGTTTGAGGCACTGGTCATGTCTGGCAGAGAACACATTAGGAAAAAATCTCGCTCCCCGTTGAATTCGACATCCGTGCCGAATCCGTTGCAGCGACGGCGTTTAAAAGCCCCACCTCAAATTCAATCTGCCTTATCTCTACAGCAGAACACTTCTTCAATTCCAGAGCAACTCGATAGAGCATCTCAATTTAATCATAATTTTTTAGACGTTCCCGTTGAGGCTTCACAGACAGCGCCAGCATCACCACCCATTCAAGCCAAAGTTGAGGTTGAGGGATTAGGGAATCAAGAGCAAGGAGAGATAGCGATCGCTAATCCTGGAGAAAGTCAGGAGCAAGATTTCTCGGCTGAAGAACAAACGGTTGAGCAAGAGCAGATTGCTGATGCAGAGGGAGCAGAAAATCAGAATATAGCTAATAATAACCAAGAGCAAGAAATTTCTGATCGTGAGCAAGAGTCAGAAGTAGTCCAGCGTCAATCGGAAACCTCACAAGCGCAAGTAGAAAAGGCTTCTCGTTTTAATCATAATTTTTTGGAGGTTCCGGTTAATGCGCTGGGGATTTCCCAATTGCCAATTCAGCGGCAGGTTAATTTTAGTAATTTAGGGGATAGCTATCCGCAAGAGGATGTTTCAGTTGTCGATCCAGTCAAGAATAGTCTTAATCTCTTCAAAACCCAGACTATTCAACGAGAGGAAAATGTTGAGGGGGAAGACCTAGAACAGGAATCGGACACTGAAGGTGAACCGATTCAGAAAAAGGACGTTTCCGCTATTGATCCGGTAAGAAATAGCCTGAATTTATTCAAAGCTCAGACTATTCAACGAAAGGAAAGTGCTGAGGCGGAAGAATTAGAACAGGAATCGGACACTGAAGGTGAACCGATTCAGAAAAAGGACGTTTCCGTAGTTGATCCGGTCAGGAATAGCCTGAATTTATTCAAAGCTCAGACTATTCAACGAAAGGAAAGTGCTGAGGCGGAAGAATTAGAGCAGGAATCCGAAACTGAAGGTGAGCTGATTCAGAAAAAGGACGTTTCTGCCGTTGATCCGGTAAGAAATAGTCTAAATTTGCTCAAGACTCAGACTGTTCAACGAGAGGAACGTGTTGAGGGAGAAGAATTAGAGCAGGAATCGGAAACCGAAGACGAGCCGATTCAGAGAAAGGACGTTTCCGCTGTTGATCCAGTCAAGAATAGTCTTAATTTATTCAAAGCTCAGACTATTCAACGAGAGGAAAATGTTGAAGGAGAAGACTTAGAACAAAAATCGGAAACTGAAGGCGATCCTGTTCAGATGAAGGGTGCTAAGGATATCTCTTTCCAGCAGAGGGAAAATAAACCTGAGAATAAAGAAAGACAAAAGTTATTAGCTTCTAAGTTAACTGATACGGTGCAGCCAAATGGTGCAATTGCTGCTAAGTCAATTACGCAGGTAGCAACTAAAGCAAATAAATTACAGGCAAAAGAACAGATTACCGTTTCTGAGACAAAACAGGTTATACAACGACGGGAGAATCCCAATCCAGAGAAACGTGGAGGAAACCAGCCACAACCTGCACCAGCGGCTCCAGTAGCTCCAGCAGGTGGGGGTGGTGCAACTCCAGCCGCTCCAACTGTAGCAGCA
>DNGI01000457.1 GCA_003486645.1 Cyanobacteria bacterium UBA11370
TAAAATTTGTATAACAACCAACAACCAACAACCAACAACCAACAACCAACAACCAACAACCAACAACCAACAACCAACAACTAACAACCAACAACCAACAACCAACAACTTGAAATTTTGTTATGTCTGAGCGGCGAATTACGATTTCTACCTATAATATCCTGCTAATTGTTAGCGTTGGCTTACTGCTAGTGCTGCTGTGGCAATTAAGCAGTTTGCTACTGGTTTTGATGATTGCGATCGTGTTAGCAGCTACCTTAGCACCCATTATTGATCGGGCTGAACGATTGGGAGTTCCTCGTTGGTTAGCTGTTCTCCTGGTTTATTTAGGCTTGCTGTTTCTTTTGATTGGTGTAGGGGTGGTGATTGGACCAACCGTCGTTGATCAGATTCAGCGTCTCTTTCGAAGATTACCCGGTTATTTGGAGATTTTGGAATCTTTATTAAACAATTTAGCGGCACGAGTGGGAATTAATGAACCTTTGATTAGTCAATTTTTTGATACTCAAACACTTACGAATTGGGTAATTCGTTCGAGTCAGCAACTTGTGGTGCGTTCTTATGGAGTGACGCGAGGTTTTCTGGGGGGTGTCGTTAGTTTAATTTTGGCAGTGTTTCTTTCAGGGTATATGCTATCGGGTTCGGAACAATTGATTAAAGGTTTAGTGAGTTTATTTCCTAAACCTTGGGATGATCGTTTAGCTGCACAGGTACATCCTGCAAGTCAGCGGATGGGGAATTATATTCAGGGAAGAGTACTCGTTTCTGGAATTTTAGGGATAGCGATTAGTATCGGTTTGAGAGTGTTAGGACTTTCGGAATTTGCGCTAGGTTTGGGTGTGATTGCAGGTGTGACGAATTTAATTCCATTTTTTGGCCCAGTATTAGGTGCAATTCCGGCATTAATTGTGGCAATTGGCCTAGGGGGTTGGACGTTTTTATGGGTGTTTCTGCTATTTGTGATTATTCAGAATGTGGAAACCTATGTCCTTGATCCGGTTTTAGTGGGTTCTTCGGTGAAAGTCCACCCGTTGTATCAGCTATTAGCAGTTGTTGGAGGCGCTCAAGTTTTAGGAATTATCGGTGCGTTGATTGTACCACCTTGGATTGCAGGTGCTTCGGTTCTGTTAGAGAATCTTTACCTAGAACCAAAACGATTAGCAGAAGAATATCAGGAGGCGATCGCTTCCCCTTCTGAAGAACTCACTCTCAAAGATGGGATCAATTAAAGATACCGTAATTCCCTATCCGCTATTAGCTGTCCAAGTTTTTTTAGACTTTGGCTTGGGCATCAGAACTGTTCACAGAACGTTAAAATAGACCAGAACTGTTGCAAGAAGACAGCAAACTTAAACACCTATGACTACTGCCGCACCTGTTAAAACTCAATACGAAGCGATTATCGGGCTAGAAACCCATTGCCAACTTAGCACTCACACTAAGATTTTCTCCTATTCTTCTACAGAATTTGGGGCTACCCCCAATACAAATATCGACCCAATTTGTATGGGTTTACCGGGTGTTTTACCTGTTCTCAATCAAAAAGTACTCGAATACGCTGTCAAAGCAGGTTTAGCCCTCAATTGTCAGATTTCACCCTATAGCAAATTTGACCGCAAACAGTATTTTTATCCTGACCTACCTAAAAATTATCAGATTTCTCAATACGATTTCCCCATTGCTGAACACGGTTGGTTGGAGATTGAACTTCCTGATAAAGAAGGCAATGCAATTCGTAAAAAAATCGGGATTACTCGCCTGCACATGGAAGAAGATGCGGGAAAATTAGTTCATGCTGGGAGCGACCGCTTGTCGGGTTCTACCTACTCCCTTGTCGATTACAATCGTGCTGGCATACCCCTCATTGAAATTGTTTCAGAACCGGATCTACGATCAGGTCAAGAAGCGGCAGAATATGCTCAAGAATTACGCCGAATTGTGCGTTACATTGGTGTCAGTGATGGGAATATGCAGGAAGGTTCTCTGCGTTGTGATGTGAATATTTCTGTGCGTCTTGTTGGTCAAAAGGAGTTCGGGACGAAAGTTGAAATTAAAAATATGAACTCCTTTACCGCCATTCAAAAAGCAATTGAGTACGAAATTGAGCGGCAAATTACAGCCATTGAATCCGGAGAAAAAATAAGTCAAGAAACTCGACTCTGGGAAGAAGGCAGTCAACGTACAATTAGTATGCGAAGTAAGGAAGGTTCCAGCGACTACCGCTACTTCCCTGAACCCGATTTACCTCCCATTGAAGTATCCAATGAACAATTAGAACAATGGCGTAGTGAACTCCCCGAACTTCCCGCCCAAAAACGCCATCGGTATGAAAGCGAATTGGGACTTTCTCCTTATGATGCTCGTGTCTTGACAGATGATCGCTTAGTAGCCGAATATTTTGAGATGGCTGTTGCGGCTAATGCAAATCCCAAACAAACGGCTAATTGGGTTATGGGAGATATCGCCGCCTATCTCAACACCGAGAAACTGAAAATTACCGAAATTGCTCTCAAGCCACTCATTTTAGCCGAACTCATCACCCTGATTGAAGATGGCACAATTACGGGTAAAATTGCCAAAGAGATTCTCCCAGAACTGCTATCTAAAGGCGGTTCGGTTAAAGATCTCGTGAAAGACAAAACCGTCATTTCTGGCGATCAACTCGAAGCCATGATTGATGAAGTGATTGCCAATCATCCCAAAGAACTGGAACAATATCGTAGTGGGAAAACTAAACTGCAAGGCTTTTTTGTCGGACAAGTGATGAAGAAAACGAGTGGACGCGCTGATCCGAAATTAACCAACCAACTCTTGAACCAGAAGCTGAACGGTTAGCGGTTGAAATACAGGGGGGCGATCGCATCTGTTTCAGGGAAAAGGGTCTCTTCCTCAAACTTTACAGAAAAATTATATTAGGGGGTGACACCCCCCAGCCCCAAGATGCTATAGTGTGTTAAGTAGATGCACCCTGATGATCGGGAGAGTCGCCTCAGTGGCTCTCCTCTTTTTTTTGTCCAATTGGCATACTCAACAGTCCACATACCATATCCCACAACCCTTGCACCCAAAATCGAATAACAAAACAAATAGGGGGTGACACCCCCTAGGTTTCCAATGCTATAATGTGGTAAATAGATGCACCCTGATAATCGAGAGAGTCACAGAAGTGGCTCTTTTTTATCTTTTTCTACGCTAACGGGTCAAATAGGGAACGTAAATAGGGGTGATACCCCTTACGTTTTAAGCGATAAATTGCGATAATTTAAAGTAATTCGACATTCACCCCAAGTTCAGCCATGAACTTACCTGCATCCAGCCGACTGCAATTTACCTCAGATTTAAACATTTGTCGCATCTTAAACGGGATGTGGCAAGTCTCCGGCGCACATGGACGCATTGATCCTAAAAGCGCCATCCAGAGTATGTTCGATTACATGGATGCTGGCTTCACCACTTGGGATTTAGCCGATCATTATGGCCCAGCCGAAGACTTTATTGGCGAGTTCAAGCGTCAACTAATCTCACAACGCGGAAATGAGGCATTATCTCACCTCCAAGCCTTCACCAAATGGGTACCCAGACCAACCCGCATGACCAAACAATTGGTCGAGAAAAATATTGATATTTCTCTAAAACGAATGGGGGTAGAAACTCTCGACTTATTACAATTTCACTGGTGGGAATACCGAGATCCTAACTACCTTGATGCCCTCAACTATATGGTAGAACTCCAACAAGAGGGTAAGATTAAGCACCTGGCTTTAACAAATTTTGATACCGAACACTTAAAAATTATTACCGATGCCGGGATTAAAATTGTGTCCAATCAGGTGCAATATTCTCTAATTGACCGCCGTCCCGAAGTGAATATGGTGCAGTTTTGCGAAGAAAATGATATTAAACTTTTGACCTACGGGACACTCTGCGGTGGTTTGTTAAGTGAGAAATATTTGGGACAACCTGAACCGCGTGGGGCAGAACTTGCCACGGTTAGCCTGAGAAAATATAAGAATATGATTGATGGATGGGGCGGTTGGAGTTTATTTCAAGAACTCCTTTCAGTACTGAACCAAATTGCCGCTAAACATAGTGTAACTATCTCTAATATCGCCGTTCGATATAGTCTTGATAAACCTACTGTAGCAGGTGTAATTGTTGGCGCAAGGCTAGGTGTATCAGAACATTTGAAAGACAACGCTAGAGTATTTGATTTTCAACTCAATTCACAGGATTACAACCAAATTGATGCAGTACTGACTAAATCAAGAAATTTATATCAGTTAATTGGTGACTGTGGAGACGAATATCGTCGATAACAAATAACGAAGAACTAATAACCAACAACAAACAACCAACAACCAACAACTAACTCATCACTTCCAGCCTACACGATCCATCAGTTTTACAGCATCTGGATTCTTTTGTCCGTAGGTAACAACATCAAGTTTGGATTCTTTAAACTCTCCAAAACTAGCAACAGCCGGATTTGGCTTCACATCTGAAACCACAGGATATTCATTCGCCTGATTGGCAAAAATTTCTTGGGCTTCTGGAGTTGCTAGATATTCCAAAAACTTGACGGCATTGTCCTTATTTGGTGAATTAACTGCCACACCGCCGCCACTAATATTGATATGCGTCCCTTCTTCCTTTTGGTTTGGGAAAAATACGCCAACTTTTTGGGCAACGTCTTGGTCTTCGGCATCAGTAGCTTGCTTGAGTCGGGCAAGATAATAATGGTTCACAAGGGCAACATCACATTGACCTGCGGCGACGGCTTTAATTTGGTCAGTATCGTTCCCTTCGGGTGGACGGGCGAAGTTTGCAATTAAGCCTTTTACCCATTTCTCTGCCTCCTCAACGCCTTTATCTTCAATTTTTGAGGCGACGAGGGACTGGTTGTAAATATTATCAGAACTACGAATACAAACCCGACCTTTCCACTTGGGTTCAGCTAGTGCTTCGTAGGTTGATAGATCCTCTGGCTTCACTTTCCCTAGATTGTAAACAATCACCCGTGCCCGCTTAGAAAAACCAAACCAGTACCCTTTAGGATCGCGCAGATTGGCAGGAATTGCTTTCTCTAATGTTTCAGAGGAAATAGGTTGTAAAAATCCATCCTCTTGTGCCCGCCAGAGACGACCTGCATCAACGGTAATGAATACGTCCGCAGGGCTGTTTTTCCCTTCACTTTTCATCCGTTCGATCAATTCATCGGCGTTGCCTTCAATCAGGTTAACCTT
This sequence comes from Cyanobacteria bacterium UBA11370, assembly GCA_003486645.1. Taxonomy (GTDB): domain Bacteria; phylum Cyanobacteriota; class Cyanobacteriia; order Cyanobacteriales; family Coleofasciculaceae; genus UBA11370. Next base: position 5,244 of record DNGI01000457.1, read on the forward strand.
GATCCCGGTTTCTTTGGTGAAGTTATTGTACAGGGCATCATCCGTGTCATAATGACGGGCTGAGTAGAGGTTAATTTCCCCGGCATTGGCTGGGGCGCTAGGACTGTTATTGGTATCGGCTGCGGTGTCTCCTTCTACTGGGGGGGTTTGATTGGTACATCCCACTGCCACGACTACGGCTAGCCCAGAGCAGAAAGCGATTATACTGCGTCTAGAGATTTTCATTTGCGATTGGGTTTTGTCCTTACTCCATTTCCTGAGCTATTGTACCGTTAATGAGAGTAATTCTTAATTGCTGGAAAACATTTTGGAGCAAGTTTTGAGATTTTAGGAGAATCGATTGCTAGACGAACGCGCCTACTGGTTGGTATGGTCTCAAATCGCTGGTGTGGGACCCATTTTACTACGACGACTCCAGCAGCATTTCGGAACGTTAGGGGAGGCTTGGGTTACTCCAGCTAAGGCGTTGAGAGACGTGGAAGGATTTGGGGTACGGTTGGTGGAGGCGGTTGAACAGGGGCGATCGCAACTCGATCCAGCAGAATTCCTCGAACAACATAGTACTAAAAATCCCTATTTCTGGACACCTGCCGATGAGGACTATCCTCGCTTATTGGTAGAGATTCCTAGCCTACCTCCCTTATTGTACTATCGTGGGCAGGTTTTGCTTCAGGAAAATCAAGGAATTAAGCCTTTAGTAGGTATTGTTGGAACTCGTGACCCGTCTGAATATGGCAAACGTTGGACTCGGAAAATTAGCGCCGCGTTAGCCGCACATGGCTTTACAGTGGTTTCAGGTATGGCAGCCGGGATTGATACTGAAGCCCATCGCGGTTGTTTGGATGCAGGGGGCAGAACGCTAGCGGTTTTGGGGACTGGCGTTGATCTGATTTATCCACCGCGCAATCAACGACTGTACGAAGAAATTGTAGAGCAGGGGTTAGTGATTAGTGAGTATCCGGCTGGAACTGGACCAAATCGGGTACACTTTCCCCAGCGTAATCGGATTATAGCAGGTTTATGTCGTGCGGTTGTGGTTATGGAAGCACCTACTAAGTCAGGCGCATTAATTACAGCCTATCAAGCGAATGAATTTTGTCGGGATGTTTATGTGTTACCGGGTTCGTTAGATAATCCGAATGCGATCGGTTGTTTGGGTTTATTAAGTCGCGGTGCCCATGTCATTTTAAGTGAAGGGCATTTGTTGGAAATGTTAGGAGCAATACCCCAATTGGATACCGAGAAAAAAGTATCTTTGTCTGTACAAGAACAGTCGAAATCCATCCCTAATTTGGAACCCGAATTAGCACAGGTTTTGCAGGTATTAACCTCTGAAGCGACGCTTTTTGATGTTATTGTACAGCGATCCGGTTTGGCGACATGGCAAGTTTCCAGTGCGCTACTGCAATTGGAAATGCAGGGATTGATATCTCAGTTACCAGGAATGTTATATCGCCGAGTTTAGGCTTTGTATTAGCAAGGATTTGAGATATAGAAGTTGTAGGATTTAGCAAGAATTAACCGATAATTTAGACTAAATCCTGCTCAATCTCATTGCGTCTTAAATTTTAGTAATTTTCGTCTTAATCCTCAATACACGCTTTTGTGCGATCGCCCTTAAACTAGTTTTATCAACTAACCCCATCCAAACGCTATGGTTCACCTTCCTGCTCAATCCGATCCGCCCCTTTCTCCCCGGCAAACCTTGCCAACCATGTACGATTTACCTAGTGAAAATCCGGAGGAACCTGGATTGCCTGATGAATTTCACGGCTTGCAGCCACTGTTGTTACGACAAACCTTTAAACCGACTCACTACAATCCAGAGGAAATTTTTATTGGTGCTGACATTAATCTTTACTACGATCTTCACCATCCCAATTGGTATAAACGTCCAGATTGGTTTGCTGTTGTTGGAGTTTCTCAACTCTACGAAGGACGCGATTTACGTTTAAGTTATGTACTCTGGCAAGAGTTAGTCAGTCCATTTGTTGTGGTCGAGTTATTATCTCCAGGTACGGAAGAAGAAGATTTAGGTCAAACTATCCAAAAAATAGGTAGTCCCCCAATAAAATGGCACGTTTACGAGCAGATTTTGCGGGTTCCTTACTATATTGTTTTCAGCCGCTATACTAATGAAATTCAGATATTTCGTTTAGTCGGTGGTGCTTATGAACCTGTACAACTGACAGATGGACGCTTGCTGATTCCCCAATTGGGATTAAGTTTAGGATTATGGCAAGGAAGTTATGAAACTATCGAGCGATTATGGTTACGATGGTTTACTCTATCTGGAGAGTTAATTTTAACTCCTGACGAAGAAGCAGCTACGGCAAATCACCGTGCCATCTTAGCAGAAGAACGGGCTATCTTAGCAGAAGAACGGGCTATCTCAGCAGAAGAACAGGCTATCTCAGCACAGCAACAGGCTATCTCAGCACAACAACGTGCAGAACGACTCGCAATCCGACTACGTGAATTAGGGATTGATCCAGAAGAATTGGAATAGGTACGCTAGCATTAATTCTCTCTAAAACTCACCCCAACTCCCCATCAATATGACTCACCTTCCCACTCAATCTAACCCCCCCATTTCCCCCCGGCAAACCTTGCCGACCATGTA
>DNGI01000433.1 GCA_003486645.1 Cyanobacteria bacterium UBA11370
AACCGAGAATGAAACAGCCCTGCTGGAGAGAGGGGAGAATGGGAGGAATGCGACTGAAAACTATACGTGGGATGGGCATCTTGCCCGTCCAATTTAGGCAATTTAAATGGGGAATAGCTTATATTTAAGTACAATTTAATATCAATATTCTTGGCAAATGTCAATAAAGAGAGTGTCTTTACTGAAATTCATAGAAACTTTATATTATTTCCCGGCAAAATTTATCTTGACTTTACAATACCCTGCTCTATCTCTGTAAGGACTCGGATATACTCTAATTGGTCAATGATTAAAGGCCTAATCCAAGCCTAGATTCTTTCCTGTTTTATCCTTGATTCAAGTTTGATTTTTTATTTAGCTTACACAGTTAATTGAGCTTTTAATTTGGGGTCTATATCCCAGTAATTTACTAGGTATTAAGGCATTTATTGCTGAAATTACTGTAGTTAGCTGATCGGATATTTATAGTATCGGTCGGTAGGAACTACTTTGCCAAAAATCCTGAGTTTATGAATTCTAGTTCTTGACTAGTCAATTCTTTGTTGAAAACAATAACACCCTAAATTAGTTACCGATTAGGTTGTTCTGTTGATCCCTCAACCAGCTAAACCCTGACGATCAAATTCAGTTCGTAGTTTATAAAGGTTTGAAGATGTTAAATTTCAGTGTTCGCTTAGGTCTTGGATTCGCTACTGTATCAGCCATCCTCACATCCTTCTTAGGGATAAGTCCTTCTGTCTCAGCTTTAACGATTACTGGGACTAGCATTGCTGATATTACGACTCAAGATATTGGACAATTCTTTACGGTTTCCTTTGGTGGGCAAATCAACGGAAATAATCAAGATGGACTCTTGTCGGAAGCGATATTTAAAGTCGCGGGATTTGAAACTGTAAATCAAGTGATTAACGGAATAACGAAAGAACTTACTCAGGTAAAATTTGAGGTAAAACTTAGCAATATATCAACGGGAAGTATTGTAACAAGCAGAACATCAGCGATTGGCTTTGATGTGAGTAGCGATCTGGTGACAGCAACGATTGCTGGGATTGATGCTACGACTCAACCTCTTTTTAGTAAGGCAAATTTAAATGCTAAATTATTTGAGGGTAATAGTCCAAATTTGGACGTATGCTTTAGTGATAATAATAATAACTGTCGGGGGGGTCAAAATGGTGGCGTGAAAACGGGTGAGAAAGGGACTTTTTCAACATCTCTTTATTTTAATTCATCTGTTAAAAAGATTACCTTGGATAACTTAGGAGTGCGCTATCAGAGTATTGATTTGGCAAGTACGCCAAGATTTGATGGTAGCAGTGGCACGGGTTACGCCGTAAATGTTGTACCGAATGGTAGCCATGATTGGGCAGATTCCAAGGATTCTCAATATTGGTAAGTTAGTCAGTCAGTGGTTAAAACCACTGCCTAATAGCTAAAGTCCGTTAAAACGGACTCAAATCATTACCAGTAGTCGGTTTCAACCGACTTGAGCTGTGAGACAGGGGTTTTAACCCCTGGCGGATCGAGTATTTATGCAAGAGGTTTAGTGTTCATTATTCATGGCTAATAGGTAGTTGCTAATAGCTATTAGCCAATGGCTAATTCAGCTTTGAGAAAGTCTACAAATTGCCTAGCGCTACGTCCAGAACGTCCATTATGACGGGTTGCCCACTGAAGGGCGCGATACTCTATATCTTCTTGAGTAAGATTAATGTCAGCTTGGAGTGCCAGATGTTGGACAATTTTGAGATAGGTATCTTGATTTGTAGGTTCAAATGTGAGAGTTAAGCCAAAGCGATCGCTAAAGGATAATTTCTCCTGAACCGTATCCCAAGCGTGGACTTCATCATTATCAATTGGACGGGGGCGATCGCTAAATAATTCCCGAACTAAATGTCGTCGATTTGATGTTGCATAAACTACCACATTTTGCGGTCGAGCCGTTACACTTCCTTCTAAGACAACTTTTAGAGCTTTAAAAGCATCGTCGTCTTCTTCAAAAGAAAGGTCATCTACAAAGATAATAAATTTTTGAGGGACATCTCGTAATTGTTCTACAATCTGTGGTAAGTCTTTTAATTCCGATTTCGCTACTTCAATCAACCGCAAATTGCGATCGCCATACTTTTGTAACAACCCTTTCACTAAAGAGGATTTTCCTGAACCGCGACTGCCATACAGTAAGACGTGTAAAGCTGGATATCCAGCTAACAAAAACTCTGTATTCTTAAGCAACGTTGCTTGTTGAGACTCATAACCTACCAACTCGGTTAGCTGAACCGGATCGGGATGGGCAATTCCCACAAACTGTCCAGACTGCCAACACAACGCCCCATATTTGGCAAATAACCCTGTTCCATGTTGGCGATAGTAAGTGGCTAAATCATGCAAGGCATTCGCCCAGTTATCATGGTGGTGCAGAAAGGTGGGTTGCACTTCCTGAACATTCCAAGCCACGGGTTGTACAGTTAACTGGGATGCCTTTTGCACCCATTGGCTAAGTTGTTCAGTACTGCATTTATAGAGGTTCTGTAAGGATTGTAAATCCTGCTGGGCAGCGGCTACCAAAGCGGGTGGTAAATCCTGTATCGATGTCCGTTGAACTTGTTGAGTAAAGGGATTATCATCTTGCAGAATTTGCCAAATCAGATAATCTTGCCAACTTTGCTTTCTAGCGGCTAATGTTTTAAACCAGTTGCCATAAGCAATCAGGCAAGCCAGTCCATCCTCCTCACCTTGGCGGAGAGTTTGTAAGAGTTGGAGAAACGCTTGTCCAACGTCACCGCTTAAAACAGATTGATAGAGGAGTAAGGATGCCGCTTGGCGTTTGAGGAATTGACTGGAGGCGATCGCTGGGGTATTTAGGATAGACATAGAGGTTATTTTATTATTTTAGATGATATGGGTTTTGTTTTAACGATCACGCTTCTGGAAAGAGATTGTCTTTTTTATTTTTAGTTTCTCTAATTCTCTAAATTCTATTGATAATTTGATCGGAATGAAGTTTTTTACTTAAACCCCTTAATAATAGCACTATATAGTCTTCTGTGACTTTTTAATTGCTCTATAACTTTTTTATTGTTTCTTATATTTTCTTGCTTTAAGTTCGATAACGTGTGGATCGATATCATAATGTTTAGCTGCTTGTGAAATATTAACCCTTAGCAACTTTTCATCACCTAGTTCTTGTATAACTTTAGGCTTCGATGGACAAATACCCAGAGTTTTAATAATTTCTGAAGCAACTGCCTTAGCTAGGAGTGGCGGTACTGAGTTTCCTATTTGCCGAAATCCATGCCATTTTGTCGCGTGAAATCTGAACCAATCGGGGTATGAATGTAAACGTGCTGCTTCACGAACTGTGATACATCGTGGAGAGAAAGGATGAATAGGTCTAGGAGATGTAAAAGCACCTCTATTGCTAGCGGTTCCTGCTCTCAGGGTATTACAAATCCCATTCGGATCGAGTTTAAAAAAGCGACTGATGGGTTCTGTTTTGCCAGGTTGTGTAGACTCAAATCGTTGAATCGATTCCACATTATGTTTAGTTCTCAAACTGGAGGTAAGGATTCTTGGATCATATTGGCGAGGATAGGCATAATTATTTGGAATTAAATTAAGCTCTCGCAGTTGTTCCCCATACTTACTGGGTTTTCCAAATTCTGCTACTATCCAATCTCTTTGGTATAACTCTGAATATTGCTCTACTTCTGGTAAATCTTGGATCGCGTCCCAAACGGTAGGACTATCGGGTAATTCTAATTTAGAAACAACACCTTTTGATTTAGCTGGCTTGCTAAATGGTTGAGGATAGATTGGTAATGTTAATTCCTTTCTACACCCTAACAAAAATAATCGCTCCCTGTTTTGGGGAACCCCATACCAAGCTGCATTTAGAATTTTATAATTTTCCTCTACAGCGTAGCCGTTTACTATAAATTTATCAATTAATTCTAACAGCAATTCTTGGGATTTACCCGATGCCATTCCCCGCACATTCTCCATAACGAAGAACTTAGGCTGTAACTCTAAAACGAGCCGAGCAAAATGAAAAACTAGCGAATTTCTTGGATCATCTAAAACTCGTTTTCCGATTAAGGAAAACCCTTGGCAAGGTGGACCTCCAAACACGACATCAATTTCTCTTTCACCAATAGAAGAAGAATGTCGAATTTCCTCTCCTGTTGTCTCCGTAATGCTTTGACATAAAATTGACCAAAAGGGAAAATTAAACTCATGCGTTGCACAATGAATTGGGTCGATTTCAACCGATGCAAGCACATTAAATCCAGCTTGCTCAAACCCAAGCGTCATCCCTCCTGCTCCAGCAAATAAATCAACAGCAATAGGTCGGTAAGTTTCCGTGTTCTCAGCCATCTTTACTCCTAATTATAGACCTCTGACGCTAGCATAATACCAAATCCGATTTTAAAACCTCTTTTTTACGACTAATGTTAGAGACGTTGCATTGCAACGTCTCTACAGGTTTTTGGCAACTCTGATTAAAGGGGATATATGAACTGGATTTGGTATAACGTATAATATAATCAAAAGTTGCCGAAGTTGAGGAGCTAAAGACTAATAAATTGCAGAAGTTGCCAGAGTTAGATAAATTCCGATTTGAGAGGGAGTTGATCGCAAAATTCCAAACTAAACCCCAATCAACTGATAAATTGCCACAAGCTCATTTTTGCCTTTAACTTTTACCGATTCATCCACTAAACGCAACTTAAAAGCCTCTGGATAATCTAGTGCAACAACAACAGATTCTGTTACCAAAATAGGACAATCATATTTCCGGGTAAGACGTTCAACTCGCGCCGCTACATTAACGGCATCTCCGATTACGGTAGACTCGATCCGAGAGGTAAAACCAACAGTACCCATAACCACCTCTCCGCGATGAATACCAATCCCAACATTTAGTGTGGGTTGCCCTTTTTTAGAACGCTCTTCATTCAACATGTTAAGTGCTTCTTGCATGGCGAGTGCTGCGTACAAAGCACCACCCGTCATTTCATCATCGAACAGCGCCATAATTGCATCACCAATATACTTATCAATGAAACCACCCGCATCATTAATCACCTGTCCCATCCGAGCTAGATAATCATTTAATAAATAAAACGTTTCTAAGGGTGTCATCTGTTCCGCCATGGATGTATAACCCCGAATATCAGCAAATAAAATAGTAATTAAGCGAGTCGCTGCTACACCAACTTGGATATTTTCAATCCCATCCGAAGCAATAACAGCCAGAAATTTTTCAGGAACGAAGCGTTCAAAAGATTCTAACGTTTTCTGAAGTCGGTTAAACGAGGCTTGTAGAACAGTAGACATTTCATTAAACGCTTTGGCTAACGCCCCAATTTCATCCGATAAATGGATATCCGCACGATGATGCCAATCTCCAGCCGCAATCTTGGCCGCACTGATCTGAAGACGCTGTACCGGATGACTCAATTGCTGCGCTAAAATATAAGCCCCAATCAGTCCAAATGTAAGCCCTATTGCTCCTACTAATAACGCCTTATTGATGGCATTGTTAACCGCAATATTGACCTGTCGCAATGAAATTCCAATCCGTAGCGTACCAATTTTTTCACCCGAAGAATTACGCATATCCGCAGCCGCTTCAATAATGCGTTCTCCACGATTCGCTCGTAGCTTTCCCATCGGAAAATCCACGTCTCGTAGCAGGAATGTTTCGGCAATATGAGTGCTATCATACACTTGCAACGCCATTTTTGTAGTGGCTACCGATACGATATCAGGAAAGTATTGTTCCTGAAAATCATTCGGAACAGACGCGATAATTTGATTCGATAAACGAGTATCAGAAATTAGAATATAAATAAACTCCGGGTTGCTTTCTACTAACTGATTCAGCCCTAAGCGAATTTGACTCCAATTCTGGTCTATAAGTTCATTCGTCCAAGCATGGGATAGAGCGATCGCCAGAGTCTCAGCTTCCTCCCATTTCTGCTTGCGGTAGACATCACTCTCATTTCTAGCCCAACTCCAAACGACAGCGCTTACAATCGCCACAATTAACAAGGTAGTGGCGGTCATAATTCGAGTGCGAATAGAATGGAATAGAGCAACCTTCATTAAGTTTTGATTTTTAAGTTTGGCGTTTTAAGTTTGGCAGTAAATCTCTCTTCCTTTTCTAAGTTCCTCAAAAGTTAAATCCAAAATCCTTGCATCCAAAATTATTGCATCCGTTCTTAATCTGCCACCTCCAGTTCCTCTACAAACGTCACCCAGCGCCGATTATCCAATTGAGTTTGACAGCTAGAAGATATTGCCAGGGTCACAGGTCCCCCCATCGTTGCCGAAATCGGTATGCGATCATCACCCCAGCGAGTTGCTAGCAGAATATCGCAATTCCGAATATCAGATGCCTTAATGCGAACAGGATTATTCGGGTCACGGTAGATAGGCGACTTCCCTCGCACGATAACATAACTGTTGTTCGGGATTTGAAGTCCGGCAGCCGCGAGAACATCCCGGATCAGTACACCATGAAGCTTGACTTTGCTAGCAGGCCAACCTAGGGGGTAGCCAACGGTTTCTTCTAGGGTGACAGGTGGGAGTTTTTCCAGCGCCGATGCGTCCAATACACGCTTACCCAAGCGTAATTGAATAGGTTCAGTGCCAATTACGATGTCAGTAACGTAAAATGCCCAGAAGCGATCCGGATACTTGGATTGAAGCTGGGGAAACTCCGTATGAGGAAACACCAGGTAAAGGGGACCCCCTTCACTCCGGGAAATCTTTTGAGTATTGCGCTCTAGGGCAATAATAATAGGATATTGGTACAAATCCGCCACATTGACTGTTGATCGGTAAGCATCATCGGCAACAAATGTCACCTCCTTGACGTGTGGTGCAACGCCAAGCTGATTAAGCAATCGGGATACAGCAATGCCGTGAAAGTGAACAATCGCATCCGGGTCGTTGGTATTATGGGGGTCTTGTGTCCAGATTGATGTTGTTGCCAGCGCCTCAAGTTCCGACCAACTCAAGCGTACCGATTTGCCTGTAGTCGTTTGTCCCCCAATCACCAGTTCCCATTCTTTCTGGTTTCGACCCGTTTTTTGAGTAGCGATCGCCTCCGCATTCATCACAATTGCCTCCTGACGTTGGCGTTCAAGTTCAGCATCGGTGGGGCGATCGCTACACCCAGTTAGGTAAGTTCCGAGAATCAAATAAACTAGAGTAAACGAAATTTTGAATGGTGTTAGCGTAGCGGGGCGTAACTGATTTTGAATGTTGAATGGTTTATGCAGGTTCATTCCCTGGCTTCCACTTGATATTACAGCCAATACTTGGCTTTTGATCCGGGTTAACCGGAGTTTGAGCCAGTACAGCCTCTATTGCTAATCGTAGATCCTGACCTGTGACAGGTTGATTGTTACTGGGACGGCTACTATCCAATTGTCCTCGATATACCAGTTGTTGGTTAGCATCAAACAGAAAGAAATCTGGGGTACAAGCGGCGGTATAAGCTTTTGCTGTTTCTTGACTTTCGTCATAGCAAAAGGGAAAAGTAAATCCTAACTGTTGCGCCATTTCTTTAAGTTTGTCAGGAGCGTCATCCGGGTAATTCGCCGCATCATTAGCACTAATTGCCACAATTCCTAGATTAGTATTCGCGTAATCTTTTCCCATTCGTGCAAGTTCCTCCTGGACATACTTAACAAATGGACAGTGACGACAGATAAACATCACTAATAATGCCTGCTTACCCGAAAAAGTTTCTAACGAAATCGTTTCGCCAGAGACAACATCCACTAACTGGAAATCCGGGGCTTTAGTGCCCAAGGGCAACATGGTTGAAGGGGTGAGCGCCATACTATAATTCCTAAACCTACTGCACTGCTAACTCAAGTTGCTAGTTACCTGATCAGGATGGCTAATGGCTAATGGCTCATTGTTTAAAAGCCTGTTTTCGATTAACGATATAGCCTGTCTTGCATTAGCCATTAGCAATTAGCCATTAGCAATTAGCCATTAGCCATTAGCCATCTCTTAGTTTATAACTAGCAACTTATCAAGACTCAAAACTGTCAGAACTTACGCTTGCATCGGTGTTAAACCAACCCTAATTGACGACTCCCCCAGATAAAA
>DNGI01000265.1:0-8402 GCA_003486645.1 Cyanobacteria bacterium UBA11370
GGAGAGGGGGAGAGGGGGGGGAGGGGGAGAGGGAATGGGTTAAAGCGAAAGGGGAAAAGCAGTTTTCTGACCAGATCTAATTTGTATATTCTTATACCTTAGACCTGTTGAATGATTTCAAGGACGATCATTTAGGTGCAGATGAGGTTATTTCTCGCCTTCGTTGAAAACCCTTGTAACTTGCTTCCTTTTTGCTAGGGATATCGATTTAATCCGGAACGTTTGGGATCAACGTTTTTAGTTAAATTAAACTAACAATAAATTATCTAAACTGGTCTGGACGTATCTAAGAATATTAATCAGCCCTTTTAGTTCTATTGCTGGTACGCTTAATCCCGTCATTTCTTGGGTCGGCATGGGGGCATTCGGTTCAAATTTGAACTGACCGTCTTTGGCTTGGCATAAGACCCATAGTTGCTGAATAACTTGATGGTAAAATAAATGTTTTAGGTGTTCATTTTTTAAAACTCCTTGCGTTTTAAGATACCATCCTAATGATCTGTCGTTTGGACAAAACTGCTTGAGTCGTGCAAGGATATGGGGGTTAACCCAGTGGTGATGTTCAATCAGCGAAACTAACCCTTCTCGATCTAATCGGTTTGCTATTGCCACAATATAACCCTGATAGACCCAAATGTAATAGGCGTTCTGGAGTATGGTTTGAGCGTTAGGGGAGAAATATAAGGTCAGCAAACCTGTTTTATTACCATTGGCAATGAACTGAATAATCTCGATGAAAGAAAAATCCTCTAACGACCCTTGAGTAGGCATAATTATTTAACCTAATTTGAAAGAGCATAAGATTAAACTAATCTTGGGATTATTGAGGCTTATAATCTAGAAAAAAATGTTAAAAAATTGATTTTTTCAAAGTTATCTATAAGATTTAAGTATTGACATCTATCTAAAGTATGATTTTAGAAATAAAGCCTGTTCTACTCCTGACTCGGTGAATTCTGAATTCTGCTGTATGAATGACCACAACTTTGATCGACTCGGTGAACTCGCAAAAGTGTTTTTAAAATTGGGGTTAATTGGTTTTGGAGGGCCAGCCGCACATATTGCCATGATGGAAGAGGAAGTGGTTAAGCGACGACAATGGCTAACGCGATCGCATTTCCTGGATTTGGTCGGTGCGACGAATCTAATTCCTGGTCCTAATTCTACAGAAATGGCTATTCATGTGGGATATACCTATGGGGGATGGTTAGGACTGATTATTGCTGGAGTTTGTTTTATTTTCCCGGCTGTTTGTATCACGGCTATTTTTGCCTGGATTTATGTCAAATTCGGAACATTACCCCAGGTAGCGCCTTTAATTTACGGCATCAAGCCAGCGGTTCTAGCTGTTATTTTAGGGGCGGTTTGGCGTTTGGGGAAAAAGGCGGTTAAAACCTACAAATTGTTAATTATTGGTTTGGGGGTTTCAGTATTATTGTTTTTGGGAATTAACGAGATTATTGCTTTGTTTTTGGGTGGTATCTTGGGTATGATTTGGTTGCATTTATCGGATTCCAACAAACCCCCATCTGAACAAACGACAGCAATTTTCATCACTGGATTAACGGCGGGGATGACGCTGAAAGCCACAGCCGCAACCGGAATAACAGCGACTTCCGTGTCGTTATGGCAACTGGGTTGGTTTTTTCTTAAAGTCGGTAGCGTTCTATTTGGGAGTGGCTATGTATTAGTTGCATTTTTAGAAGGTGGACTCGTTGATGAGTATGGCTGGCTGACTCAACAACAACTTTTGGATGCGATCGCAATTGGTCAATTTACCCCTGGTCCGGTGCTTTCTACGGCTACGTTTATTGGTTATATTATTGGGAATTGGCCGGGAGCTATTATTGCTACGTTAGCAATTTTTATCCCTTCTTTTTTGTTTGTTGCGATTCTAAATCCCATCGTTCCTCGGTTACGTACCTCGAAATGGACATCGGCTTTTTTAGATGCGGTTAATGTTAGTGCGGTTGCCTTGATGGGGGTGGTTACTTTTAATTTAGCAAAAGCGACTATTCTTTTACCTGAAGGTATTGATGGGTTGGCTTGTTTGATTGCTGCGATCGCAGGAGTTTTAACCATTCGCTTTAATATCAATTCGGCTTGGCTAGTTTTGGGAGGCGGTTTAGCGGGTTGGTTGTTTATGATTTTGGGTTTAGGTGTTAGGTAAAAGGAGTCATCCCCAATCCGGTTAATATACCCCCGACTGGCAGATGCAACGTCTCTACCATTGGTCATATAGCGTTTTCAAATGAGTTGTAAACAGAAAAAGTCTTTTCTTGTTTTACTTAAAAACTCTGTATCTCTTTCCCCTGTTGCCTGTTGCCTGTTGCCTTTTCCTGAATAAGTGTGTTTACATTCCAAATGAAAATGCTATAAAAAGGGATTGTTAAAGCGGATTTGGTATCATTCAATTTTGGATTTTTGATTTTCCCCTCATTACACTAAGGCGAAGGACAGGCATACCTAACCGGGACAAACCCAGCATTTTTAACTATTGCTTGACCTTTTCCTGTTAATAGCAACTCAGCATAGGTTTTCCCTGCTTTTTCATCAGGATTTTTTTCGCCTTCAAAGTCTTTGATAATCACAAATATATTGCGAGTTATAGGGTAGTCTCCACTTTCAAAAGCTTTTAAATTAATTTGATTGCGCTGCTTGGGACAGGACTCAGAGGGAACATAATTACCCTGATACGGAGAAATAAAATCTCCTTGTTGACCTTTGAGAGGCAAAGGTTTAATCTCACATTGGGGGACAAGTTCGGATGCTGAGGCGTAGTAAATACCTCCTAGATTAGCGCCTACATTGTTCAATCCTCTAGTTGTTGAATCAACGAATTGAACGACTTTAGGATTGAAAAATTCATTGTTGAGAACATCATTAATAAAATATTGTACGGTTCCGCCAACTTCAGGTTTGCGCGAATAGGGAATAATAGGTAAATTTGAACCACCTAGTTCTTGCCAATTCCGAATTCTTCCGGTATAAATTCCTTTGAGTTGAGTTAAGGTTAACCCCCTAATATTCAGTTGAGGATTCACTCCTACAGCTATAGCATCAATGGCAACAGATTGTTTACTAAGCGTGTAGCCTTGTTGTTGAGCCTTTTGTAATTGCAGGTCTGAGGGAGGTGTTGAAGATAAACTAAAATCTAAAGTGCCTTGAAGTACTTTTTCAATACCCTCAACGGAGCCAGGATAGTTTGGTTTATCGAGATCAAATGTTGGTAATTTTTGCTGAATAGCGTCATGAAATGGGTCAGAAAATGGAGGTACACTAGTACTGCCACCATATTTAAATCGTTGTCCTTGAGGAATATCAATCTGCCATTTGGCGCGAATATCGCTAAACGAACATAGGGGTTTTGTGAACCACCAGTAACCAATCAGGGATAAGAAAATAGCACTACCTACCCCACCTATAACTATTTTTCCCAGGGGGAATTTTGGACGGGATTGAGGTAAGGGTAGTAGTGGTTCAATCGATGGCAAAATCGTTTGTTCTTGCAAAAAGTCTTGCCACTTTACAGGTAATACGCCGGGATTTTGGAAAATTACAGGTAACAAGCTTGCACCTGGAAACTTCTTCTCTATATCTGATAATTCATGTAGCATTCCTCGTGCTTGTCGTACAGCGGCATAGAGGGATTTTCCACGAGATAATGACTCAAGAAAGTATCTCAAAAACTTTTGTGCGAATTCGTCTGGAACGGGTTCGCGCATGGCGATAACTTGGGGTATATTTAACTTTCGTAACTCATAGCCAATACCCAAACCATCACAGGAATTAAATATCGCCAGTTGTAACCCATTTTTAATGGCTTCTTCTAACGCTTCTTTTAATTCACTAATCGATAATTTTTCAGTTTTATTAAGGTAAATAAACCCTTGTTCTCCCTCTTTGCTATGGCTATGACCTGCAAAAAATAGAATATCCCAATGTTGTTGCCAAAGGTGTTCTAGTTCCTTACGTTGAGGCTCCTTCAAGAAGGTAACATCTGCCTGGGGTAAATGCTCGATAACATTTCGATCTTCTTCAATATTGATGCCACCACTATGACCGAGAATAGCTAAAATCTTAACCCGATCTTTACGGTTAATCGACTCAATTTTTTTCCAGTCGGGGGTACTGATGGCAACGGCGGCATTAGGGAAGCGATAGAAAAATTCCCAAGCATCCCAGGGTAATTGCCGCAATTTTGAGTCTTTAGCGCGAATAATAACTCGAATTTCATCTGAAGGATTTAATGCCGTGAGTAACTCCTTTTCAATGGGACGAAATCCTTCTGTTGCCAGCCATTGATTTAAAATTTTCTTTAAACTTTCTAAGGATTCACGGCATTCTCCAATCCGAATAGTTTTCTCTTCAGATGTTATTTGTTCTGGCTCTTCATCGATTAATTCTAAGCGGTAATGAGCCTCTAAACGACGATACTTTTCTCGCCATTTATCGTAATTCAACGCGACTTTTAAGGCTTTGGGTAAACGGCTACCACTTTCCCTGATATGAAACGGTTTGCCATCTTCACCAATTTCCAAGTTTACCTGAAAACCCTGTTCAAAATTTCCCTGTTCCAGATCGAGTATAACTACTTTACCCATACTTATGTTTGTACCAAAATCTATACTCTCATATAAGAAACTTTTCCGTCACACTCTCTTCACCTAATACCACTTTTACTGTAAATTTTTCTCCAGGTTGACCGCGAAACAGCTTGGTTTGAATTAAACGATCAGAGTGGGTTGCTGAAACTTCTATAAACATCTTTCCCTCTTCATCAAGTACCAAGAGTCTAAGATTGTCTGGCAAAACGATCTCTTCATTAAAGGAACGAACTTGTACACGAATACGAGTCGTTCCTTCCGTTTCGTGAGTTAGGTCTAAAACTAGAGCAACTACACAGCCTACCCCTTGCTTCGGTAATTCAACAATCTTAGCTCTTTGAACACGAATTGAACTAGCATCTCGAAATGCTAAACTTAATTCTGGCGTTCCTAATAATTCCTCAATCGTTTGCCACCCTGTATCAACGATATTCTGAAACCACTCACTTAGATTGACTAGAGGTTTAGTTTGATGTTTTAGATGCTTGACCAAACCCTCCAACGGTTGCAACTGACTGATTGGGAACTCCTCTGTCGTCACCTTTTGAGCAAATCCCAGCAGTGTTGCTTCTGTCAAGGATTCGTTCATTTGAACAACAACGTAGGCAATTCGATCTTCCCAAACTTCGGCTGGAATGTAAACTATCTCTGTATCCTGTAACACAGAACGACACTCTAATTTGCCGATACCGTTGACATCCAAGTCAGCAATATCCATGAGAGACTGCATCACAATGTCCCAACTATTACTCGCACCTAGGTTTGTCTTAATTTTTTGATGCTTTAGGTATTCATTCACGGCATAGACTGCCAGAGTATTTAAATAAATTTGTTGAGCATTATAAAAATTGGATTGGTGCTGAGAAAAGTGTTTGGCTTGTTGATGCACTTCCCTACCTAACTGGATTTTAACGGTTGATAATTGAGGGGTATGGTTCATGATCAATTTCTCCATCTTCTAGGCACATTCTTGTACATACTGTCTGATTTTGGGTGCAAACCTTTGGATGCAACGCCAATAAAAGCTACTGAGGGTTGTCATGGGAACTCCCAAATTTTCTGAAATTTCTTGCCAGCTTTGTCCATTAACTCGTTTTGCCAAAAATATGGCTTGAAAGTTGGCAGTGGGATGGGTGCGGATTGCTTCATTTTTAAATAGTCCTTCAGGATCATTTTCAATAAATTCTCGCAAAATTTCAAAGACTGATGTACTGGGTTCTGGTTGCCCTAAGCTATCAAGAGTTTGTTCGTTAATTGTTGTTTCTTTAGGAAGTTGGTTAAGCAGTTTGATTTCTTTAAAGATTTTATCTAATCTAAAATTCACCCAAGTCATAAATTTTCCATTTCCGCGAGTAGGGTCATACAAGTCAATTTTTTGAAAGACATAAAGTAGAGTTCTATTCACCGCATCGTCATAAATCAGTTGATAAATATCCCTAGGCATCTTTTCTGACGGCGGATAAAAAAGTTTGCCTGATAATTGAATGGAGTTTACGAGTTCGGTTAATAAATACTGCCGCTGCTGTGTTCTGGGTAAGTGCGTTTGGGCTTCTAAGGCGAGAGTTTTCAGTCGAGTATCATTGAGTACCTGTTTAAAGATAGAATCTAGCTGTTCATTAATCCATTGCCTCACGGATTCACGTCGGGGATTATAACTATTAATATCTTCGTCAATAGTGTGTAAGAGTTGTTTTTTGGCTTCCTGATAAATTTCTAGACAAACACCGGAGAGGGATTGACCTTTGAGTGGACGACAAATTTTGCGCGATCGCAGCATTTCATCAACCAGTTTTTCTAAGGTTTTCTGTCGTTCCTCATTTCCGAATGGCTGCTGTTTAGCATCCAGTATTAGTTTGAGTACGTCGATTTTTTGATGACTAGACATATGAAGTTCTCAATTTCCAAGGACAATGGGGAAACGTCGTTGGTTTTTTCCTTTTCCCTTTCTCCCAAAACCCAAGCCGTATTGCGTTCACTTTAACTGAACAGCAGCAGCTTAACCTCTCACTAATCACTCTGGTTTGGGATCGGCGGTTTTACGAATAATCGTGAACATTGTTACAAATCTTTATATTCTGGGAGTAAAAAAAAGTGGCGATATCTACTCTCCTGAGAAGGAGTGGGAAGAACCGCCACTTGGTATGTGAATTATTTGTTGTTAGTTATTTATTAGATCATACACAAAACAACGAACAATACTCAACCCCAAATTTTCTGTCGTGGACCCTTGGTCAGTGGTTCCTGTCACGGGTTCCTGATTTAACGACCAATTCCCACATACCGGAAGCCAGCACTTTCGAGTTCTTTGGGTTCTAGAAAATTACGACCATCAATCATCACAGGATTGTTCATGAGTTCTGCCATCTTGTGATAATCTAGTTTTCGGAATTGTTCCCAGTCTGTAATGAGTACCAACGCATCACAGCTATCGGCTAGGCGTTCTGGATCAGTTTCCACTATGACACCCGATAACCCATGACGCATTCCAGTTTGGGAAATAATCGGGTCATAAGCCTTAACTTTTGCACCCAACCGATTGAGTTGCTCGATAATATTTAAGGCGGGAGCATCTCGGAGATCATCGGTATCAGGTTTAAAGGTCAGACCGAGTAACCCAACCGTTTTTCCTTTAAGAATTTTGAGTTCTTGCTGGAGTTTTTCAACAGCAATTAAGCGCTGACGCTGGTTAACGCTGACAGCAGCTTTCAGGAGTTGGGCTTCGCAGCCATAATCATCAGCAGTATGAATTAATGCCGAGACATCTTTCGGGAAACAGGAACCCCCCCAGCCAATTCCCGCTTGCAGGAACTTGCTGCCAATCCGGGAATCTAAGCCAATTCCTCTAGCCACTTGAGTCACATCCGCACCGACGCGATCGCAAATATTGGCAATTTCATTAATAAAGCTAATTTTGGTTGCCAAAAAGGAATTCGAGGCATATTTTACCATCTCGGCCGAACTGATATCTGTCACCACAACCGAAACTGGGGGTAAGGATTTGTTGTCTGCCACGACCCGGTTGACAATGGGGGCATAGAGTTCTTGCATCATAGCGATCGCGCGATCGCTATTGCTGCCTAACACAATCCGATCGGGGTTAAAGGTATCGTAAATCGCTGAACCTTCGCGCAAAAACTCTGGATTACTAACAACATCAAACTCCGTGCTAGTGTCAACTTTTACGGCTTCACATCCATCGCCACCGACAGTGACTAAAGACGGTTGACGTTCTGCTACGCCATCCAATACGATCATTCGTACCCAATCCCCAGACCCAATCGGTACAGTTGATTTGTTGACAATGACCTTATAGCCACCATTGAGATGGTTGCCAATACCACGCGCAACGGCTTCAACGTAACGGGTATCGCTTTCCCCATTTGGGAGTGCGGGTGTGCCTACGGCAATAAATAAAATTTCGCCATGAGCGACACCTGCGGCCAAATCCGAGGTAAACTCTAGATTTCCCGCCTGACTGGTGGCTTGCATGAGTTCTGAGAGTCCTGGTTCATAGATTGGAGACTGCCCAGATTTCATTAATTTAACTTTTTCTTCATTGTTATCGACGCAAATAACATGATGTCCGATATGGGCTAGGCAAACACCCGTGACTAAGCCAACATATCCAGTACCAATAACACAAACACGCATGGGGCTGATCCTCACCAATAGAAGTTACGGCTCAGGGAAATTTTACTTCTTAAATTTATTATCCTTCGTGTAAGGTACCCTGAGTGAAGATTGATACCAAGTTGCAGCTCATATTAGTAGATAGGGGGACAAGGGGGACAAGGG
>DNGI01000265.1:8647-9086 GCA_003486645.1 Cyanobacteria bacterium UBA11370
CGTATGAACGCAACTGGGTATGATTACCAATTGAGGAGAGGTAATCACGTTAACCAGAGGCTAGGCGATCGCGAAAATCCTCTACTGTCCGTTTTAATCCGTCTTGTAAGGGTACGGAGGGTTCCCAACCTAATAAGGTTTTGGCTTTGGTAATATCGGGTTGGCGGCGGCGGGGATCATCGGTAGGGAGAGGTTTAAAGATAATCTCGGCATCGGGATCGATCATCTGCTGTACAGCTTGAGCGAGTTGTAAAATGGTATATTCGTCGGGATTCCCTAAATTGATGGGTCCAGTATGGTCGTTATTCATCAACCGGATTAAACCATCAACTAAGTCGGAAACGTAGCAGAAGCTGCGGGTTTGGGAACCGTCCCCATACACGGTTAAGGGTTCGCCTTTAAGGGCTTGGACGATAAAATTGCTGACCACTCGACCATC
>DNGI01000125.1 GCA_003486645.1 Cyanobacteria bacterium UBA11370
CACACATCTGAAAAAGCCGCCCTTCTAGGGCGGGGCTTGAGACCCAGTTTTTTGGGTCAGTAGTCAGGGGTCATTAGTCATCGGTCATTGGTCATTAGCCAAAACAACCAACAACCAACAACCAAATTAGCTATTCTACTTCATCAAATAACAAGTCTTCTAGGTAAGGCTGCAATTTTTTAAATTCTTCTGGGGAAAGCAGTTCAGGGTGTCCTGCTGCATTCCTCCGAGCTAAAAATAGCAGGGGATCAAGGGGAGTGTAAATCCCATACTCCTGTTCTTCGTGATAGAAGCTAGCGATGAACTGAAACTCTTCGGGTTCAAGTTCAACATTATCCTCCTCAATTTCTATCGTCAGAACCTCGTCATCATCCACAGGTGGAAGTTCGCCAGCTACGGTAAGGGTATAAGCGGTACGCTTGAGAGTTAGATTTTGTTCAGCCAGAACCGCTTTAGCATCGGAGAAGATCGCATCAATCTCCTCATCGTCTTCCACCAGAGTAGCGTCGGCATCCTCCTCTTCATCTTCGTCCCAGGCAACGATTTCTACAGGCGCGTCAACAGGCATGAGGAGGAGATACTCACTCCCTTCGATATCCAGGGAATGCTCAATGTAGCAACTCAAGCTGCGCCCAGTTTCATCCGTCAGCGTGACGTTACCGTTGTTGGATTGTCCATTTTCTTGAGGAAATTCAGATGAGAACATTTAGATTCTAGTGCTATCAAGGCTCAAAGGGTATAAAGAAACTGCCAACCTTCGTTACTGAGAATACGGCGGGAGCAGGTCGCTTGCCATCAGGATATCATGGTGTGCTTTTAAATTGGCTGTTTAAAGAGAGGGAGTGGGAGTAGGGGGGAAGGGGGGAGGGGGAGATGTTTGATTCTGCGTTGAAAAGTGGGGGGCAGGGGGCAGGGGTGAAAATCTAAAATCCAAAATTCACAATTCACAATCTCAAATAGTATCACTTAAATGAGAATTGCGAGATCACAGGATAAAGCTGCGAGGTTTACCGGAATCTGAACAATGAATTCTGTCCCTTTGCCTAAAGTAGAAATACAACGAATTTGACCGTTATGTTTTTCCACAATAATTTGATGACTAATCGCTAACCCTAATCCCGTGCCACTTCCTACAGGTTTGGTAGTAAAAAAAGGGTCAAATATTTTCTTTTTCACCTCCTCGCTCATTCCTGAACCATTATCGGCAATCCGAATGACAACAGAGTTGGTTATTGGTTGTTGATTGTTGGTTGGTTGTTGGTTTTGGCGGCTAACTAATGACGTACTAATCCTAATTACCCGTGGAGGTTCTTGAGTTTCTAGAGCGTCAATCGCATTACTCAAGAGATTCATAAACACCTGATTTAACTGATTGGCATAACAGGTGACGTTTGGCAAGTGTTCGTAGTTTTTGAGTACTTGAATTTCTGGGCGATCGCCTTCTGCCCTCAGTCGATGGTTCAAAATCATTAGTGTACTATCGATACCTTCATGAAGATCCACATCTTTGAGGTCTTGCTCATCGAGCCTGGAAAAGTTTCGTAAGCTACACACAATTTGCTGGATGCGTTCAGCCCCTACCTGCATTGAATTCATCATTTTTGACCAATCGTCTAGCACAAATTCTAAGTCTATCTCCTGACGCAACGTCTCAATTTCTGAGGGAGGACAAGGGTAACTTTGTTGGTAGATTTCAATCAATTTTAGTAAGTCTTGGAAGTAGTAACGGGCAGGAGTAAGATTACCGTAAATAAAGCTGATGGGATTGTTAATTTCATGAGCAACGCCTGCTACAATTCGCCCTAAACTCGACATTTTTTCAGTTTGAATTAATTGGGCTTGGGTGTATTTCAATTCATTTAAGGTTCGTTCTAGGGCTTGTGATTTTTCTCGTTCTCGTACTTCACTTTGTTGCAAGGCTTCCTCCGCTTGAAGGCGTTCTAGTTCAGCCCCAGCACGAGCTGCGAAAATTTTTAAAATTAACTCTTTGTTTAGGTTTAACTCCATTGGCTTGGTATCCAACACAAATAAATGACCTAAACTATTGTGTTGGGAGCCAACAATTGAGATGCCTAAGTAGCTAGTCGCATTTAATTCAACTAAGGCTGGAGCATGAGGGAATAAAGTTTGAACATCTTTGGGATAAAGAGACACTTTGTCAGCAACCAGAGTTTCGCAGGGAGTGCCTGCTAAAGAGTACTCAAAATTTTCACCCCAAGTTTCCCCTGTCCAAAAGGCTAAGGTTCGCCCTTTGGTTTGTGTTTCATCGATACACTGAGTAATCCCAGCATAGCGAGCTTGTAGAATCTGAGCAAGATAACGAACACAAGAGCGCATAAAGGCATTACCAATGGTAGAGGTTGTTCCCTCAACAATTAACTTCAATGTCTCTTCGCGTTGCTTGCGTTCAGTAATATCTGTAACGCGTACAAGATTCATTTTTTGCCCAGCAACTTGAATTTGCTTGGCAGCTAAATTCCCCCAAAATAGCTTACCTTTTTTGGTAACATATTTTAATTCTCTACTCCATAATCCCTGACTATCGATCTCATTCCAAATCGAACTCAATTCTTCGGGTGTAAAACGTTCTTCTTGAAGAGTCTGTCCCTCAATATTGAGTAATTCATCTTTGCTGTCGGCTTCAAACAATTCTACAGCTCGTCGATTACAGTCTGTAATCAAACCCGTTTCAATACTGACTAGAAAAATTGCATCAGCCGATTCATTAAAAATAGATTCAAGTAAATCGTTTTGCGTTTGAAGCTGCTTAGTTAGACAGTGGAGATTGAGATGAATTTTGATCCGAGCTAAAACTTCTTCAAGGTGAATAGGTTTGCTAATGTAATCCACTGCTCCCAAGGTCAACCCTTTAATTTTATAACTTGGATTAGCCGAATCCGCGATCGCTGTCATAAAAATTACTGGAATATCTTTAGTCTTATCCCATGCTTTGAGGCGAGAGCAGGTTTCAAAACCGTCCATCTCTGGCATAATAATATCCAGAAGAATAAGATCGGGGGAATTGAATTCCAGAATTTTAAGGGCTTGAAAACCGCTCTTAGATATCAAAACGTCCAAGCCAGACTCTCTCAAAAAATCCGAGACTACTTTCAGATTAGCAGGGGTATCATCAACGATCAAAATTTGCTCTTTTGAGGAACCTTTATTGGTTGGTTTATTTCCTTCCAATACGTTTTCTTTCAGGTTTTTATTAACTGTAGATTCTTGATAAACTTGCATGGGTTAATGCAGAGTCACTAAAAAATAATACTATTATATTCTGATTTATCTAATCGTCTAGGATAAATAAGGTTCAAGTATCTGAGCAATTTCTTCATATTCAAAATCGACAGCCAGTTCCATTATTCGGATCGCAAAAGCAATATACTCAGGGTTTAACTGTTGGAGTCGCATGATTTCGTGTTCAACACCCTGAACCTTCCCACTTTGGGCAGCTTGATATAACTTAACCAGTTCAGAACTGGGAGGTATCACGATTTCGGATTGCGTAGCTCGCTGGGAGTAACTCGACTCATTGCTAAATTGTTTAAGTTGATATTGATAAGTAGAATCATAAATCCATGATAAATTTAAACTATTCTTGATTTGATTGAGCAAGTCTTCAGCTTGGACAGGCTTAGGGAGAAAATCATTACAGCCAGCTTCCAAGCTTTTTTGTCGATCAACTTCAAAAGCATTCGCCGAGATAGCAATGATCGTTATAGACTGAAACTGTGGTAACTCGCGGAGTCGTCGCGCCATCTCCCAGCCATTCATGACGGGCATGACTAAATCAGCAATAATTAAATCGGGTTGAACCTCAATCGCTTTTTCTAACCCGTCTTGTCCATTCACCGCCTCGATCAATTCAAACCCAATAGGTTCTAACATCTTGATCAGAATAGAACGATTTTCCCAGCGGTCATCAACAATTAGGAGTTTTCGTCTTTCACCTTCATAACCAATAATAGGGGTACTTGATTTGATAGATGTAGGTTCCATCCAGCTTGAGGCAATGGGTAAATTTAAATCAAACCAAAATCGGCTACCGACTTCGGGAGTACTCTCCACAAAAATTTTACTTCCCATAATTGAAATAATCTTCTGGGTAATAGCAAGTCCTAAACCAGTCCCTTCATTGCGGCGGGAATTATCGCCCACTTGCTCGAAAGGCAAGAAGATTTTTGTCAATTGCTCCGGTGTCATGCCAATACCCGTATCTTCTACTTCAAATCTAATTTTGGCAGCGGATTTGGTAACGGATGTAACGGAT
>DNGI01000429.1:0-7476 GCA_003486645.1 Cyanobacteria bacterium UBA11370
AATCAACCCGGATTTAGTATGAGAGTTTTGCCATAGAAGCGTTCTCCCAAAAAATCCAGAACGGCTTTTGCATTCTGGAGGTTGACTTCAGCTTGCAACACTCCTAAAATAAATCCGGCTAATGCTGGTTTTCCGTGTTCTGGCCTATCTGACTCTCTCATTAATCGAGCATTGTCTACCAGTTCGATCATTTCCTCTACAACGTGACTCGTCAACTCTTCCATCGCTTCTGGGTCTAAATCTAAATCTGCATCGGTCAAATCAATTGTCATCCGGATAGGAGTTGTAGTAGTCATACTGAACCTTTCTGTAGACGGGTTGTAGAAATGTAATCTTCAATTCTAAAAATACCCGTTTTTTCAGTTAGATCAGACAGTCTTCCCCAAAGATAGGATACGCTGAATTAGTACTAAGATCTCCCAATCCAAAATCCAAAATTCCTTGTCGTTTTTGCTTGCCATGACTCAAACTCCTGACTTCCTCTCTCACCTCAACCCCTCCCAACGTCGCGCTGTCGAACATTTCTGTGGTCCCCTACTCGTCGTCGCTGGTGCTGGTTCCGGCAAAACTAGGGCGTTAACCTATCGAATTGCCAATTTAATTCTCACTCATAAGGTTGATCCAGAAAATATTTTAGCTGTTACCTTTACGAATAAAGCCGCGCGGGAGATGAAATCCAGGATTGAGATCATATTTGCCCAGCAGCTTGCTGAACAAAAATACGGTCAGCGATTAGAATTACTCTCAGAAGAGGAACAGCGACAGTTGCGATCGCGCGTTTATAAAAAATACATTAAACCTCTATGGATTGGTACGTTTCATAGCCTATTTTCTCGGATTCTCCGCTACGACATCAATAAATATCAAGATGAAAAAGGACATCAGTGGAATCGCAATTTTTCCATCTTCGATGAATCCGATGCTCAGACTCTGGTTAAAAATATTGTCACCAAACAATTAAACCTAGACGATAAGAAATTTGAACCCCGCCAAGTCCGCTACGCGATCAGCAGTGCCAAGAACCAAGGCTTATCTCCCCAAGAATTTGAGCAAGAACAAACGCATTATAAAGGTCGAGCCATTGCCCAAGTCTACAGCCATTATCAAGATCGGCTAGCTGCTAATAATTCGGTCGATTTTGATGATTTAATCTTAGTTCCCGTCAAACTATTCCAGCAAAATGAATCAATTTTAGGATATTGGCACGGGCAATTTCAACATATTTTAGTGGATGAATATCAGGATACAAACCGAATTCAGTACGAACTCATTCGTTTGTTAACCACTAACGGTGAAACTAAAAAGAGTGAATGGAATTGGCAAAATCGCTCGGTTTTTGTGGTGGGGGATGTGGATCAAAGTATTTATGCGTTTCGGGGAGCAGACTATACGATTTTATTGGAATTTCAAAAGGATTTTGGTGACGGGTTACTGGATGAAGATACCCGCACTATGGTCAAACTGGAAGAGAACTATCGGTCTAGGGAAAATATTCTTCAAGCCGCGAATCATTTAATTGAAAATAATACTCAGCGTATCGATAAAATTCTTAGACCAACACGCGGTTTTGGCGAACAAATTTATTGCCACAAAGCTGATGATGAGTTAGCAGAAGCTGAGTTTGTCGTCAGTAAAATTCGCCAATTAGTCAAACAAAATCCAGAGCTTAACTGGGGAAGTTTTGCAATCCTTTACCGCACGAATGCCCAATCTCGACCGTTTGAAGAAGCGCTCTTGCCTAACATTCCTTACAATATTGTGGGTGGATTGAAGTTTTATGATCGCAAAGAAATTAAAGATGCTTTGGCTTATTTACGTGCGATCGCTAATCCATCTGATACCGTTAGTTTACTCCGAATTATAAATACACCCCGACGCGGTATTGGTCAAGCGACAATTGATAATTTAGTGGTTGCGTCCCAAGAATTAGGCATTCCCCTTTGGGAAATTCTCACTGATGAAACGTCAGTTAATACTATCGCTGGACGTTCAGCTAAATCGGTTAATAAGTTTGCTCAACTCATTCAGCAGTGTCAAGAAAAAATTGAAACTCTATCAGCGGCTGAAATTGTCAAACTTGTTATGCAAGAATCAGGTTATATTAAGGACTTGCAAGAACAGGGAACTGATGAAGCTGAGAACCGACTAGAAAATATTTCTGAACTCTATAACGCTGTCCTGCAATTTCAGGAAGAAAACGAGGATACTAGCTTAGAAGGTTTTCTGGGAAATGCTTCTCTTGCTTCTGAGTTAGATAATCTTGAAGAAGGACAAAAAGCCGTGTCTTTAATGACCTTACACTCGGCTAAAGGATTAGAGTTTCCGGTTGTGTTTCTTGTGGGTTTAGAACAGGGATTATTTCCCCATGGTCGCAGTTTAAATGATCCTGTAGCGTTGGAAGAAGAACGTCGTCTTTGTTATGTGGGAATTACCCGCGCTCAAGAACAATTATTTCTTTCTCACGCTCGTGAACGCCGTCTTTATGGTAATCGTGAACCCGCTGTTCGTTCTCAGTTTTTAGGAGAATTACCTGAAGAATTAATCAATAGTACGGATAAATTAAAAGTAAAACGGTTGAAGGTTGAAAATTTTGATAATACCCTTCATGGCAGTAAAAGTAAAGGTCAAAAAATGCAATCTCAGGATTGGAAAAAGGGAGATGTGCTAATTCACGACACCTTCGGAACTGGACAAGTTACTCATGTGTTTGGATCGGGTAATAAAATTAGTATTGCGGTGATGTTTCCAGGTTTGGGACAAAAAATTCTTGACCCACAACGAACGATGTTACAGCGGGTGACTTAGATGTTTCTTGGGTACATTCCACTTGGGGAAAATACCCAGAGTGGCAAAAAAGGGTATGAATTAACGGAAGCTTTTTTTCTATGGTTTGAGACACATTTCGGTTCAGACTATCTGATTCAAGGCCCAATACGCGCTGGAAAAGATGTTCTACTTAATAAAGTTTTAAAGAACTGGAAATCTCAAACTCCAGCAGATATATTTATTTCCCGTTGTGATCGTACTCCTCTAGTTGTGGGTTTTGCTCGTTACGATACAGATCGAGGAGGAGCGCAGGAAGATGATCGAACAAGCGCCAATAAAGCTAAAGTAACGGACATTCTGCGATATGCTGAAACGTATAATTTACCTCTAAAAGTCTTTTTCCTAAACGATGGCCCAGGGCTAACTCTTGGCTCAATGTGGAATGATTATGCAGCCTTGGAAGAGTATGGACAAGGAAGAGTGATGGTATGTACTCTCAAGATGCTGGATGAGAGATTCACCAAAGATTGGCTTGAAAGTTAAGTTTGTTGCTCCATTCATTGATTGAAGCTTCTGGAATACTTGGCAAGTCTGATACCATCTCTAAATATAAATCAAGTCCACTGTGCAGCACTCTAGTTGTATCTAATAGGGAATTTTGCCTGATCTGAGTTCCATTATTACTAACAAAATCTCCCATTGCTTCACTTCCTTTAGCTAGGCGATGAACTGTAGTCTCTATTGCCAGAGGAGAATTATCTATAGCGATCCATTGTCTTTCTAATTCTTCTGCAACAGCGGCTGTTGTCCCACTTCCAGAAAAAGCATCTAAAACTAGATCTCCTTTATTAGAAGAAGCAAGAATAATGCGCTTAATCATCTCTGAATTTTTTTCAGTGGGATAACCCGTAATCTTGATATTTTGATTATGGGCATCCTTGAAATCAAGCCAAATATCTTGAACTGGAATTCCCTTACTATGATCTAAATACACTTTCCGTCTAGGATTACCCGTTGGTGACCAGTAAATTTCGCCTCTTGCATCCATTTCATCTAAGGTTTCAGGCGTATATTGCCAATGTTTACCAGGAGGTGGAAGCATCCCTCTCCACAGTTGACCTGTTGCACCATTCCTTACCCCTGGAGCATGAAGAGGAACTTTTTTATAACGTCTTCCTGTTCCTTCCTCTACATATTGATATTCTTTGTTAGCCGTAATATCTGTCCAAGATTCAAAGGGTTGATTCCATATATAATTTGTGCTTTTTGTGTAAAACAAAATGTAATCTGAAACATTGCCATACTGGTTCCGCGTATAGTTCTTAGGATTGCATTTTTTCCGGGTTATCCAATTCCGAAAATTTTTACCTCCAAAAATCTCGTCCATCAAAACTTTAACAGGAAAAGCCATGTTCTCATCCAGATGAACATAAATAGAACCATCATCAGCCAACAATTCTCTAAGCAGAATCAACCTTTGGCGTAAAAACTCTAGGTAATCAGCACCATTGACCAAATCATTATACGCATGGTTCTGTTTTCTAGATTCAAAGCCAGCACCTGTCGCATAGGGCGGATCAATATAAATTAGCCTAACGTTTCTAGCCACATTAACATCATCCAATAAAGCTCTAATAACCCGTAAATTTTCACCGTAAATCAATCGATTCTTAGGCTGTTTCTCTACACTCGCAACGCAGCGCAAGTTTGCTGGAGAGATGTTAAAAATTTCTTCAATGGGGATTTTCCCTTCATACTCCAGTCTGAAAGACATTCCACTGGTATGCTTTGAAGTGCCATTGCGTTTAAGTTTGCTTGGTATCCCTGTTGCCATTTAACTTTCTGTTTCTTCCCACTTATCTATGATCGCGTAGATTTCAATTACTGCTACTACGCTATTGCAATCAACTTAGAACTGCTATGCTATGGTAGTTAATCTCTAATTTATCCACCCCTTCTGAGGCGATGGAGTTAGCTTGGACAGCTTACAAAAAGAAAAACAAATCCCTATCAGGGATTTAAGTTGATTTCAATTTGGTTGTGGTACGAGAAATTTTAGCACACCAATGCTTTGAAAAAATGCGCGGCTGAGATTTTAGGACAATGCACCTCAAACCCTCAAACAGAAAGCGGTTCAGCCAATTTTCCGAACCGCCTCAAAAAAACACCTACCCATCCGCGCATTTTGGGATGAAGGATCAATAGCGATCGCACCCCAAATCAAGTAACAAGAGTGACTTTCCCACTGGCCAAATCGTAACGACCCCCTACAATTTTGAGTTTGCTATCCCGAATTAAACCTCCCAAAATTGTTGAGCTTTCTGTCAACTGTTCCACTTGATATTGCACGTTAGCCGTGATGGAATTCTCTTCAAGATCGCCCGTTTTAAATTTAACCCGTTCCACCGCCGGTTTGATTTCCTCAACAAAAACGCCAATTCGACCTGGAAGGGGCTGATTGGCGATCGCTGCTTGTACCGCACCACATCGACTATGACCCAAAACAATGATAAGCTGAGAACCTAACACGGCTGAGGCAAATTCCAAACTACCAATCGCCGTTTGACTCGCAACATTACCAGCAACACGAACGACAAATAAATCCCCCAGTCCCTGATCAAAAACAATTTCCGCAGGCACTCTTGAATCGGCACAACCGAGTATAGAAGCAAACGGAAATTGAGCCACAGCCGTCTCTTCCAAACGCAATCGAGATTGATGGGGGTTTTCACGCGTCCCATTCACAAAGCGTTGATTCCCTTCGATTAACCGTTTCAGCGAGTCATCAGGACTAACGGGTTGAGGTCGTTGTGAAGGAGTAGTAGGAGATTCTTGAGCAACAGCTTGCTGCGCGTCCCAAAGAAAACTACCACCAGCCGCACCCGCCGCAATTCCAGCACTTCCGACACCGACCAGTTTCAAGAAATTGCGACGACCAACGAACCCATTCATCCGACTCATTACTATACCTACCTCTCTGAATTGATGCAAACTGATCAACAATTTGATTACTGAGAGGACTATATCATTTTAAGTGTCTCTTTGTTAATAAATTGGGTCTGCTATCCTAATTTTTATTGGAGTAGAATCAGAGCCAAATACCCGAACCAAACTTGCTGAGTCGTTGGCAATTCCTGTCCGGTTTATTACTCGAAAATTGTAACTTTTTATTTACACAATCTCTTTCAATTAAGAGAATGAAAATCGTTCTATTTTTTAGTTTCCCTTAGTTGAAGTTTGAAAATTAATCCCACTCTAGGAAAACCCACTGGCACATCTACATCCTTTGGTTGTTAACCAAGCTGTTCCACGGTTTTTTTAGACTTAGCTGCCAAGAAACCCGCTAAGTTTTGTAAAAAGGAGTGGCTTAAATGCCGTTTTTCTGCTTCTTTTCCCAAAAGTTTAGGAAGAGGGTCTACCGTTTGGGTACGGGGAGAGTCAGCCATTAAGGGAACTTCTTCGGCTAAACCTACAGCGATTAACCGAAAGGCAATTTGCCGCACTTGAGTAAGTGGAAGTCTGAGTTGCTTGGCGATCGCTAACAGGGAAACAGTACCCTTTGTGTACTCCCAAATCTGCCACTCTAGAGGGTCTAATCGATAGGGAGGTTGACCTGAAATAATACTCACTAAACCTGAATTTGAAGCGGGTAATTTATCCGCTAAAGCACCCCAGTTTGGCAGCGTTCTTAACCCCATCAATGTTGATATTGTCAAGCTTAGGCGTAAACCTGTTAGTTCTGTGATTGGGATGGGCACATTATGCTCAAATTTAAAGTAACCTGCTTGGACTTGAAATAAAGCATAGATCGGTTGTAACGCTTGAACCTGGAATAGAAATTTGAGTTGGTTAGCCGTTAGAATACCTTTCTGTTTTAGCCATAAACCCAGGGGTTGATTGCGAGGGCATAATTTCACAAGTTTAGTTAACTGACATTCATCAATCCAGTGATTTTTGATAAGTAGCTTGGCTAAACCTTGACCTTCTAACCGATTTGTTATAGCGACGATATGACCCTGATGCACCCAGATATAATCAACATTACTCTTAGTTGGTTGACTAGACGAGTCAGTATGAAGTGTGAGCAACCCAGTGTGATGTCCTTGGTCAAGTAAGCGACAAATTTCGGGTAAGGAAAAGTCAGTCAGGGAACCTGCAATGCACATAGCCGTGAACGTTTTTACTATCGGTTGTTAAGAAGGTCAATTAGAACTGACCCAATTGAGTTGAGAGAGTATCTCGATGAGGTTGAGTTTCCTCCCAAAATAGATTCACTAGTTGCAGGGATTGATCCGGAAAGAGAAAAAGATGGAGACTTCTGTTCAAAACTCTCCGTATCGTGGCGTTCCCATGTCCATTTTGTCGTTGGAGTACAACGGGAAATCAATTTAGAGGTACTGGGTTGATTGAATTGAAGGAGGCGTAGACACCCCAAATTCTAAAAAAAATATGTAATTTGTGCTACTAAAAGTTTAATCGTTAATCAAAATTTCCGATAGTTTTTATATGTAAAACTTCGTAAACAAATACCTCGATATGTTAAGGAGTATGTCAATTGCCCTAGCTTGCCCTGCTCTCGGTCTGGGACAATTGAAAGCGAAAGGGTAGAAGGCGATCAAGTCCCTCTACCCTAGTTTACGGATTAGTTATAGCAGTAGACACATCGATTAGGGCAAAGGAATTCTTGGTTAGGACTTACGCAACTGGCAC
>DNGI01000429.1:7758-17105 GCA_003486645.1 Cyanobacteria bacterium UBA11370
TTGGTCTGACGCACCCTACAAGTTGATTTTAGTGTGACACTTGCGTAAATCCTGTCAAGTAAGAACTGATATTCTACATATTGCGGGCTGGACTCATATCTCTTGCCTCTGTCGGACTGAAGAAACCAAAATATGCCGCGATCGCTGCTGTTAGGGCATTGAACCAAACATTATTACCGTAGATTGGCATTAAGCCGAAAGTGGTTTGTGCGATCGGAATTAATCCCATTAGGGCGATCGCAGCATAGGCAATTGCAAAACCCCGATTATAGAGGCGTGCGCTATCCTCGCTGGCATACCAGACAATCCCTAAGATACCAACGATTAGGTGTACGATATTATGCATTAGATTGGTTGGAAATAGCCCGAATATATAGCTAAAGCCCGCCGTATAAATGCTAGTGGAATCGTTAATTGCAATATGGGATGCACCACTAGGCATGGAAAGAAAATTTGGAATAAATCCCGCAATACCTAAAAGCGTAAAAAGGATGCCTAGAGTTAGGGCACAGTAACGCTGTCTCATAATGTTATTCCTCATTTTTGTTTGCAAATCTTGGCTTACAGTTTCTTCTCTCAGAACTGTTACAGCAGTTTTCAGTCATCAGCCCTAAAAGCAGCTTGCTGCATAGGGAGACGACCTAAATTTTGCACTTCATTCACCTGCAATATGCTGTAAGTCAGCCGAGTCATCTTCAGAAAAGAATCAATCAGATTCAGTTGAAGCGTGAGAGAAGACCTACTTCCTATTCAACTGACCCTTAAAAAATTTATATCTACCCAAAGAATGATTAATAGCACATTTAATTCTATCTGAGCTAGGGTGCTTAGTTTCCATAAAACTGTCGGGTTGTGAATACTATAAAGGTATTCGTTCTATGTTATGGATTACACAGAAATACTTAACATCAATTCAAGCCTTTAGATAGAAGATAAATCCTGTCGTAAGTTATAGAATTAAGCGAACAATATCGGTTTAATAACTCCACCGTTAGAGAATTTCTCTGTCTCATTTTACCTAACCATCCTTAAATAAAAATGTACCTCCTTGGTGCTTAAGAAACTCCGTCCTTTGAAAGAGCAAGTTAGATGTTTTAGTTTCTAGAGTGAAATTAGGAATTGAAATCTTGTAGGAACTGAAACGACCATGACTAAGAGTGCAGAACGTCCAATTCGCCAACCCGTCAGTGTTGATTGGCATTCCCAAGATGAGCCAACTGTTAAGGAAAGAAATTTAACGGCAAATCCAGGAGATAGGATTGCCGATGAGCCTCAAACTGTTGAAGAAAAAGCCAAGCAAGTTGCTGTAGATGTACCCGATATTACGGGCGATCGCATCACTGTTCCAACCTACTTTATTGTCGAATATCCCGATGGTGAGAAAAAGGCACTTCACCATGTTAAGGATGCTCAACAAATTTCTGATGTTATTCGGCAAGCACGAGTGGATGAGAACGGAAATCGGATTTGGTGGTAATAACAGTTAGCTAGTAGCTATTAAGCTGTTCCACATCGAGTTTGCCGTATCAGTATTGTTAAAACTTTGGTGGGATGATTTTTTATCATCCCATTGATGCAATTTAAATGTGGAATGGCTTAACTTTTAACCGATATAGTTTGAGTCATAAATTATTCATTAACGCGATTAAAAAGAAGTTGATAGCTACAGTTAAGTAAAGGCGATCGCGCTCTCTCTAATTACTTTTGGTTCACTCACCAATAGATGTAGCTGATTGTAATAAAAACTGAGCCAAGGTTGACCAATTCCCAACATCGAGAAAGGACTCGTTACAGGAACTTGCAAATTAGCACCGCTTAAACACAAACTTATTTCACCTTGCCCCTCAAACGAGAGCAGTTTAGAATCAAGAGTACTAAACGCTGGAATAGTTAACGGCAGTCGCCATTGGGGGAGTTGCCAATCAGAACTGATGCTACAAAGTAATTGGTTTTCTTGATGCACACAAACACCAGGATTTGTCCCTAAGTTCCATGTAAATTGTGCCAGTTCTTTGGGTAGTCCCCAAACCTCACGACCACCCGCCATAGAATCAGCATTATCAACATAAATATGAGAAATCCAAGCACCCACTTTACTACCATAACGAGTTAAAGCACTAATAATAATTAGCTCGTTATACATTAAGGTTGAACCTAAGCCGTAGAATGCTACATAAATTCCACCTAATGTTTTACCCGGCAAGATAGGAATAATGTCTAAGTCAGAAGGAATAAATTGACGCACCTTCTTAATATCCAGCAAATGTAAGGTTTGAAAACCATACCCTTGGAGAAACCAAGGAGTTTTAGGATATGCCATTATAAACCTCCATAAAAGCAACTTTCTCCTAGCTATAGAGGCGGTTTTATCCAAATTTATTGTGTCTATTGAAATAGGTCACATAGTTCTAAACATAATCTTATCAACACTGTCATGCCTCGTAGTTTACTGAATCATTCCTAGAGTTGCCCTCTGTCTGTAGGATTATAAATTACCGAATTATCAAGGCTGATTTTATTTATCTAAATTCCAATCTTAAGGTAGAGGTAGGAAGGATTGAAGAAGTTCTTTTATTAAGAGAGACACTTCATTAACGCATTAATTTATTCAATTCCTTTCTATCAAAATTTGCAAAATTATGAATAGCAATCAGCCTCTAAACGCCGCTGTTATTATGACCCATTTAAAAAACGGCATTTGGCTCCTAGGTATCCCTTCGGGCGTATTTGGGATTACCAATAGAACGATGGTTTCATTTGCTGATGGCTATCTATCTGCCCTAGATCTAGCACAGTTATTTATCGCCTCTTTCTTATTTATAACGTGGTTGTCTTGCAAGCCAGAGGAAAGTTTTAACAGCGTAAATAGTAGCCAGCAATCCAAGGGAAATTCTGATCACAGCCAAGGGTTTTTATGCCCAGGTAAAGCCAGAATGTATGAGTTACAGGCTTATCACACAGTTAGTCAGGAATATATTTTACCGTTTTCGTCGATGTGCCAAATTTATCATTTATTAAATTTAAGCCATTTGGAAACCATTCACGCCTTCAGCTTAAACAATTTAAAAGTTATTCAGGTTACTCATTTCCAACCAACAGCCGTTGGCGGTATCATTAAATTTCAAACAACCTTAGATTCTCCACTCAATATTCTCAGAATTTGGAGACTTCCAATAGTCGAAGTGATCTTAACTCTTCATGCTCCCTATACGGTTGAACTGTGCATTCCGGCTTACAACGACAAAAAGATAATTGTCATCTTTAATGTAGTTCCTATAAGTAATAAGGAACATCAGTTATTGATTGATATTTATACCGATTTGAAATGGCCTAAACCCCTATTGCAAATACTTTTGCATATGGCTTCATGTTTAACCCTATTTGAGGATCTTCCCTACTTATATAAACTTTCCCAAAGAAATCTATCGTGTTTACTTAACTTAAATAGGGTTTCAAATCATGAAACGATGCGGCTTTTTAAAAGATTTGTTGAGCTATATGGCTCTACCATGGAATCTCTCCAACCAACTGATTCTTAATCAATCAGCAATTTGAAATCCTACTAGTCCTAAAAAGTACTCTAGCTGCCCAAAATCGCATAGCACTTCATTGCGGGAGAGATATAGAAGGTTCTGAGTTATCTCTCCTGTCCTTCTTGTCAAGTCTTTGATCTAAATCTTTACAAAATATGAGTAATTCTATCTATTATACCACTCTTGCCGGGATTGATTCCTCAACTAAAAGAAAGCTAAATTTTTCAAGCTTGTTATGCCTTTAGATAGTTGCCCTCCTACGAAATAAAAAATTAACCTATAGGTCTAACAGGCATTTTGAATACATCGCTACTCAGTTTTTTCTCTTAACAAATTTGGAAAAGAAACTTAATACGATATAAAACAATCTGTAGCGGTTAATACTTTGAAATAAATAGATTGAAAGCCGTTTTCAGTGGAGGGAAGCACAACCCTGCTAGAACGCTATCTGAACTCCAAAGCCTTTGCCAAGGTGTAGTGTAGTGCTGCAAGCCGCTGTAACGGTTAATTAAACCTCTAATTCCGGCATTACCTATGTTTTTCCAGAAGACGCAAAATTCACTAACAAAAATTCCACAAATCTCCAAATTATTGCGCCGTATCAGTATCTTCTTTAGCCTTTTTTTGGGCACTATTTTGTTAAGTTGGATCGTCAAAGCTCAACAACCCGTTACTCTTAACTTATTGCTTCCTGCACCTGACGCTCCACCTTTGCAGAAGATGATC
Source organism: Cyanobacteria bacterium UBA11370 (assembly GCA_003486645.1). Taxonomy (GTDB): domain Bacteria; phylum Cyanobacteriota; class Cyanobacteriia; order Cyanobacteriales; family Coleofasciculaceae; genus UBA11370. The sequence goes on from DNGI01000429.1 coordinate 12,018, forward strand.
GAGAACTTTGAAGCGAAGAATCCAGGTATTCGCATTAATATTATTGAGGGTCCTAATAGCACTAACTTAATTGAAGACCTTTATACATCCTCTTTCCTCTTAGGAGATTCTCCGTATGACCTAGTTAATATGGACGTGATCTGGACACCCAAATTTGCAGCTGCTGGGTGGTTACTAGACCTCACTGACCGAGTTAAACCCCAAGAATTAGAAGCATTTTTAGATAAAGATATAGAAGCCGGATTTTACGAAGGCAACCTGTACCGCCTTCCCATACGTTCTGATGTGGGAATGCTCTACTATCGGGAAGACTTACTAAAAGAAGCCGGATTTGAACCACCAGAAACCTTTCAAGATTTAATTAAAATTTCTCAAGCATTGCAACAGGACGGGACAATTAATTGGGGTTACGTTTGGCAGGGTCGCCAATATGAAGGTGCCGTGGCAATGTTTGTCGAAGTTCTCGAAGGTTTTGGCGGTTTCTGGGTGAATCCTAACACCCTTGAAGTAGGAGTGGATCGACCAGAAGCTTTAAACGCGATTGAGTTTCTACGCACCACTATTAAAGAAGAAATTTCTCCACCTGGAGTCACAACCTATCACGAAGAAGATACTCGACGTTTCTTTCACAATGGGCAAGCCGCGTTTTTAAGAAGTTGGCCTTATGTTTGGACGATTGCTAATCAAAAAGGTTCACCAATTGAAGGAAAAATTGCTATTAAACCAATGGTTCATGCACCTAACCAAAATTCTGGAGCTTGCTTAGGGGGTTGGGGTTTAGGTATTGCTAAATCTTCGAGACATCCTGAAGAAGCTTGGAAAGCGATTCAATACTTTACAAGTCAAGACGCTCAACGAGAATTCATTTTACAAGAAGGCTATGTGCCAAGTCGAATAGAATTATTTACCGATCCAGAAATTGTGGCTAAATACCCTCACTTTCCCCAGCTTTTAGAAGTAGTAGAACAGGCGGTTTTACGTCCGCCGATCGCTCAATATGCCCAAGCCTCTGATATTTTACAACGCTATCTCAGTGCCGCCCTAACCAATCGAATGAGTCCTGAACGAGCAATGAAAGCTGCTGCTAATGAAACACGGCGATTGCTAAAGACAGGTCAAGGGGAACAGTCTACATAAACTCAAGATTTTCTAGATCGTGTTGGGCAAATCGGAGAGTTTATGTAGCCGAGCAAACGTAAAACTTGTATGACCAATAACCAATAATGAATAACCGATAATGATGAATCCACATACAATCCGAAGTCGAGAACAACGCACAGCTTGGATCTTATTAGTACCCGCTCTAGTACTACTTTTATTGGTCTTTGCTTACCCAATTGTACGAGCCTTTTGGTTGAGTTTGTTTACTAAAAATTTAGGCACAGAGTTACAACCCGTTTTCTCTGGTTTGGAAAATTACGGACGCATGGTGGGAGATGGTCGCTTCTGGCAGAGTTTTGGGGTAACAGTTATGTTTACATCTGCCTCTGTTTTGCTGGAGTTAGTATTAGGAATGGGAATTGCATTAGTTCTCAATCAGAAGTTCTTAGGACGGGGTTTAGTGCGAACCAGTGCTATCATTCCTTGGGCTTTACCAACAGCTCTAATTGGTCTGGCTTGGGCATGGATTTTTAATGATCAATTTGGGGTTGTAAACGATATATTGCTCCGTTTAGGTCTAATTGAAACGGGAATTAACTGGCTAGGAAACCCCACCCTAGCGTTAATCGCTGTAATTTTGGCGGATGTTTGGAAAACGACACCCTTTATTAGTATTTTACTGTTGGCTGGCTTGCAGTCAATCTCCCCGGATCTCTATGAAGCCCATTCAATTGATGGTGCAACACCTTGGCAAAACTTTACTCGAATTACACTGCCTTTATTAATGCCACAAATTCTAATTGCCGTGCTATTTCGCTTTGCACAAGCATTCGGAATTTTTGACTTAATTGCGGTTATGACTGGGGGAGGACCTGGGGGTGCAACTGAAGTTGTGTCTCTTTATATTTACTCTACTGTGATGCGCTATTTAGATTTTGGTTATGGTGCAGCCCTGGTTGTAGTGACATTTTTGTTGTTGATTTTAGCCGTTGCGATCGCTAGTTTTCTGCTCAGTCGAACTCGGACTAAAACATCAGGAGCTGTTTAAATTATTAAGAAGTTAATTGTTTTAATCTTGAACTTAAAAATGGGAACTAATTATGACTATAAATGTACAGCAATACTCAAATACTCCATCTCCAACCGGAGGAATTAATATCCCTTGGAAAAAGATATTAATGCCCTTGGCAATTGCCTTAGTCATGCTTTTTTGCCTCGCACCAGCCTTGTGGCAATTACTAACCTCATTCAAGGTTAATCAGGATATTTCTGCTCTTCCTACCGTCTATTTTCCCACTCGATACACGCTCAATCACTACATTGAGTTGTTCGTCCGTCGCCCATTTTTACGTTACATCTTTAATAGTGCCTTGGTGTCAATTACTTCCACCGCTTTAGCGTTAGCGATTGGAGCGCCTGCCGCCTACGCACTGGCTCGATTACGTCCTTGGGGCGGAAAAGTTATCCTTGCCAGTATCCTCATTGTTACGTTATTTCCTGGGATTTTGTTATTCCTGGGACTGTTAGAAATTATTCAAAATCTGCACCTCGCAAATAACTATCTAGCACTGATTATTCCCTACACAGCGATGAATCTACCCCTAACTATTCTGGTGCTACGAAGCTTTTTTGAACAATTGCCAAAAGACCTAGAAGATGCAGCGAGAGTTGATGGTTATAACACCTTTCAAATGCTACTAAAAATCATCTTGCCTATGACACTTCCTGCGTTAGTTACTACGGGTATTCTGACCTTTATTTTTGCCTGGAACGAGTTTATTTTTGCCCTCACGTTTATCACTCGTGAAACCATGAAAACCATTCCTGTTGCTGCGGCTCAACTAGGCGGTGCTTCCCTATTTGAAATTCCCTATGGCCCTATTGCAGCGGCTACAGTATTAGGAACGCTACCCCTTGTTTTACTAGTTTTATTCTTCCAGCGCAAGATCGTTCAAGGGTTAACGGCTGGTGCTGTTAAAGGATAGAGTTTTGAGTTTTGAGTTTTCAATTACTAACTCTTACTCCTAACTCTTAACTAATAGTTTTAATCCAAAATCCAAAATCCAAAATCCAAAATCCAAAATCCAAAATCGAAAGATGGCTAAACTAGAACTCAGAAACTTAAATAAGACCTATACTCCCAAAGTCATTCCGGTTAAAGATGTTAGTTTAACCGTAGAAGATCATGAATTTCTCACCTTACTAGGTCCTTCCGGATGTGGAAAATCTACTATCCTGCGACTCATAGCAGGTTTAGAAGAACCCACACGGGGTCAAGTTAGGATTGGGAATATAAATGTCACAAATCGAAGACCAGGCGATCGCAATATTGCGATGGTATTTCAAAGCTATGCGCTTTATCCTCACTTAAGTGTTTACGAGAACATTGCATCGGGATTAAGGTTACAAAAAACACCATCCGCAGAAATCAAACAGCGAGTTGCAGAAGCATCCAGAGTATTAGGATTAGACGAATTAATGAATCGCAAACCGGGTCAAATGTCTGGCGGACAACGACAACGGGTTGCTTTAGCACGTGCCTTAGTACGTCGCCCTGATGTATTCTTATTAGATGAACCTCTTAGTAACTTAGATGCACTGTTGCGGGAAAAAGTTAGGGCAGAAATTAAACAACTCTTTGATGCTCAACAAGTTCCAGTGGTTTATGTTACTCACGACCAAACAGAAGCCATGACATTATCGAGCAAAGTAGCTGTACTCGATAAAGGTTGCGTTCAACAACTTGACCCGCCTGATCGCATTTATAATCATCCAGCCAATCTATTTGTCGCTGGATTTGTTGGTAGTCCCCAGATGAATTTATTAACCCTACCTTGTGAGGGAAATTCTGCAATACTCGGTCATTTCAGAATAGCTTTGCCGGAACTTCCAACTGCACCGCCTCAGATTATATTAGGTATCCGTCCGGAAAATGTTCGCATTGCTGAATCAGAAGATAAAAACCTGGTTAGGGGTCGAGTATATTTAGTAGAAAACTTAGGAATGCACAAGTTAATTAGCGTAAATGTTGAAGGTTCTCGAACAGAACCTATTACAATACGTGCCCTAGTTCCGACTGATCAAAGTTGGGGCGGTGAAGATGTTACACTAACATTGCCTCCCCAAGATACTCACTGGTTTGATGTGCAGACAGGCAATGCAGTTTCCCGAAGGCAACCGCTTGCTATTGGACGTTAATGTCAACATTAATAGCTTAGTTCTAAACGATTAAGAAAGGCGAGTTCGCTGACATCTCTAAGAAGTTAGTGAGCTGAACTGCTGGCATATCACAACTCAAATACAGTGGCTATTCTGTAACGCTTGCCGATACACTCTTATGGCTTGGGTTTGGTTAGAATAATTGACATAACTGACTAACAAAACTGGGTCTAAATCAGGGAGTAAAACAGAGCGATCGCTTTGTGTATATGTTCCTGTTTCTGGCTGTAAAATCTGAAACGATAACTGATTATTTTGCCAAAACCAAACTTCTCTTACACCTAACCCTTGATAGACTTCAAGTTTATCAATTCCGCCGCTGGTGAGGGCAATTTCTATAGCGATATCAGGAACTTCTCCTAGTTCACCCAAGCAATAACATTCATCCGGTTCTGCACCTCTAGCTACGGTTTCTCGACGGAAGGTAGCATTGCCATAACCATTGAGTTCGATGTCCCGTTCCTCAGCATAGGCTTCAATTAATCGGGCGATAATTTTCTTGAGGCGTTCGTGTTCGGGGGAGGTTGTCATAATAATTTCGAGTTTGCCTTCCAGGTAAGTGAGGCGAGGGAAAGCATCGACAAACATATCGGCAAGGTTGATATAATGTTGCCAGGTTATGCCATCAAGAATTATACGTTGTTCTTCGGTCGGTTGGAGGGTTTTAGGGTCGAGGAGTAGCATGGTTAATTTTATTTTTAGGAGAGTTCAGGGTAAAGGGAGAGCGAATTCCATTACATAAGAGGAGATAAGCTGTTCGTCATTTAA
>DNGI01000429.1:17363-19262 GCA_003486645.1 Cyanobacteria bacterium UBA11370
CTACTGATACCCAATTTAAAGGCACAACAGCTTATTGCTCATTTGTTAAAAACGTCTGCTGGTTCAATAACAAACCATTCGTGATATAAAATTGCTAGAAAGAAATTTTCATCTCGTATCTTGTCGCAAACAGCGATAAAACCAGAGAAAAAGGGGTCATCCTCATAGGTGGTATCTTTGAGAAACAGGGTTAGGGAATTACCATCGGCACTCCAAATTGAACGCAGGATTGTGATATTAGGATGATGCTCTCGTTCGACAGGTAATAGCACCCAACGTCCCTCAATTTCCATAAATTCGGGTTCGTAATATCTGAGAACTGATTCCCACTTTTCCGGACCTTCGTGCTTTTCAATAATCCTGTCCCAGCGGACTGATTTAATTTTTTCGAGAGTGTTTGTTGATAAGTTAGCTAGTTTCATAGTTTGGTTTTCCTGAAATAAGATGGCATACTATTAAATGAAAACAATGAATCATTCAAAAACATCCTAACTCAGTTAACCTTCTTATCACTCAACAGTCAGGAAAACTGGAATGAACCAAGTTACCCGCTACCTGTGGAATGCTAGCAGCATTGCCCTGGGATTTCTGGCAACGCTCAACCCCGCTCACGCACAAATTGTGCCCGATAATACACTTCCGGTAAACTCTAAAGTTACAGGGTGTCCGGTTTGCACGATTGAAGGAGGAACGGTACGGGGAGTTAACTTGTTCCATAGTTTCCAGGAGTTTGGAGTGCCTACGGGAGGTGAGGCATTTTTCAATAATGGATTGCAGATTGAGAATATTTTTGGGCGGGTGACGGGTGCAAACCTCTCTCATATTGATGGATTGCTTCGTGCCAATGGAACAGCAAATTTGTTTTTAATTAATCCGAATGGAATTATTTTTGGGGAGAATGCCCGGTTAGATATTAGAGGTTCGTTTTTTGCTTCGACAGCGAATACTTTGAAGTTTCCAGATGGGAGTGAGTTTAGTGCTACCAATCCACAAGCACCGCCACTACTGAGGATTAATGTCACACCTGGGTTGCAATGGGGAACTTCTCAACCAGGGGCAACCATTACCAATAGGGGAAATTTAGCACCAAGGCAAGACCTAACGCTAGTAGCTGATCGGCTCGATTTGCAAGGACAGCTTTCGGCTGGAGGAGATTTAACGCTATGGGCACAGGATACCGTGAAAGTGCGCGAGGAGGTAAGGACTCCGTTTGCGGCTGTTGCGGGTGGGAATCTCACCATTAAGGGAACTAACGGGATTGATATCCTGGCACTTTCTCTCCTCTCTCCAGGGGGGTTCGCCTTTCAAAGCGGGGGTAATCTCAGTTTAATGAGTGATGGGATTATTTCTGGTGATGCTCGTTTTAGTAGTGGGGGCGGTTTTTCAATTAAAAGTGTATCGGGAGGATTGGCAAATTTTGTAAGCTATTATGACCCGATTATTAGTGCTTCGGGCGATGTGGATGTGGCGGCTAACTATACCGGGACATCATTGTTAGTGGAAGCAAGGGGTAATATTCGCTTTCAGGGCGATATTAACATCACCGGGCCAGATACGAGCGGGTTGCCACCAGGACCGGATACAGCAACACTGAGTACAACTTCGGCATTAATCATGCGATCGGGGCAGAGTAGTCTGGCTTATGGGGGTGTCAATTCAGGTAATGTGCCTATCTATGGTAATGGAGCTGTACCTGCTGGAATTACCCTAGGTGGAGATGTTGTTGTACAGCCGTTTAATGGAGTGGGAGGGATAGTTAACCTGACGGCGGCATCGGGGAATGTGAGTACCGGATTAATTAGCACTAATGGACTGCAAACTCGTCTCTCTGGGAGTAACGCCATTGGGGGTGCAATTACCATCAGTGCCGCCAACAACATCAATATTACTGGCAATTTG
>DNGI01000429.1:19368-19494 GCA_003486645.1 Cyanobacteria bacterium UBA11370
AATATAACAATTGCCCTTGCTCCCCGAGCCTATAACAGTCAGTTTCATGGTATTAATAATTCGGTTCTTCTTCGAGTTTTATTACCTCAACTTCAACACTATTATCAATATTATCAATATTATCAA
>DNGI01000429.1:19630-23335 GCA_003486645.1 Cyanobacteria bacterium UBA11370
AGCTGCCCACGACATCAATATTATTAATGGCTCTTTGCTCTCTTACTCGTACTCTGATGATGGTGAGGGGGGTGAGGGGGGTGAGGGGGGTGCAATTCGCCTTAAAGCTGCCCACGATATCAAAATCACTGGCGATTTGGACTCTTCCTCGTACTCTTATGCTGGCAATGCAGGTTCAGGGGGTGCAATTAGCCTCGAAGCTGCCAACGACATCAATATTATCAATATTATCAATGGCAGTCGCAGTTTGTACTCTTACTCGTACTCTCTTTATGGCAATGCAGGTTCAGGGGGTGCAATTAGCCTCGAAGCTGCCAACGACATCAATATTATCAATAGCTTTTTGTACTCTTACTCGTCCTCTGAGTCAGGCAAAGCAGGTGAGGGAGGTGCAATTCGCCTTAAAGCTGCCAACGACATCAATATTGATGGCGTTTTGTTCTCTCACTCGTTCTCTTTTTATGGCAATGCAAGTCAGGGGGGTGCAATTAGCCTTGAAGCTAGCAACGACATCAATATCGCTGGCAATTTGGACTCTTCCTCGTCCTCTGAGTCACGCAATGCAGGTTCAGGGGGTGCAATTCGCCTCGAAGCTGCCAACGACATCAATATTGATGGCTTTTTGAACTCTTACTCGTTCTCTAATGAGGGCAATACAGGTTCAGGGGGTGCAATTCGCCTTGAAGCTGCCAACGACATCAATCTTACTGGCAATTTGTCCTCTTCCTCGTACTCTGATTCAGGCAAAGCAGGTTCAGGGGGTGCAATTCGCCTTGAAGCTACTAACGACATCTATATCACTGGCGATTTGTCCTCTTCCTCGTTCTCTAGGGGTGGCAATGCAGGTTCAGGGGGTGCAATTCGCCTTGAAGCTGCCAACGACATCAATCTCACTGGCAATTTGTCCTCTTACTCGTTCTCTAGGGAAGGCACGGCAGGTCAGGGAGGTGCGATTTCCCTCATCGCTAAAACTGGAGATATTGTAGGAATTCCTTTAGCTCTTAACTCCTTTTCTGTCTCTGAGCAACGAACCGCAGGAAATGGCGGGAACATTGCCCTAGAAGCTAAAAACAACGTGAGGAATCTAGAAATTTTAACTCAATCTTCTTCCAATCAATCTGGAACCGTTCAGGTAACAGGTCTAGGGGATTTATTGCTTACAAATACTAACATTCTGACGAGCAAGCAGGTGACTGTACCAAATCCATTGCGGCGTGGTCAATTCATCACCTTAAATGTCGATGGAAAAGGTCAATCAGGAGATGTATCTGTCACCAGCTCCGGCAATCTCACATTCACCAACAGTTCGATTCAAAGTGACACAAAAGGCGACGACCCAGCAGGAAATGTCACAATCTCTAGCCCCGGTCTAGTCACTTTCAATAACAGTCGAATTATCAGTAACACCAGCAGTTCAGGACAGGCAGGAAGTATCACCCTCAAGACACCAGAACTACAGCTCGATTCTTCCAGTAGGTTGTCTGCCGAAACCAGTGGTAGCGGACGTGCTGGAGATATAACCCTCCAACCCTATGATGGTGGACAAACATTATCTGTATTGTTCCAGGAGGGAGCGCAGATATCTGCCTCCACTTCTAACCTTGGACCCGGAGGCAACTTAACAATTACAGCTCCCGACTCCATTACAATTCAGGGACAAGGCATTATTACCACAGAAACCACAGGTGCAGGACAAGCTGGCAACATTCAAGTTAGCAGCAGAAATTTAGACCTACAACAAACTCAACTTTCCACCTCAACCACAGGGACTGGAAACGCCGGAAACATTATCCTAGACACACCTACCTTAACCGTTGCCAGGGGAGCAAAAGTTTTTGCCTTGACTAATGGCAGTGGCGATAGCGGCACCATTACTGTTAATGCCTCCACCGCCGTAAATCTCGGTCTTGGTGTCAATGATTTTTCCCCAGTTCTCTCAGTAGAAACCAGTAACGCTGGCAAAGCTGGCAGCATTATTATCAATACCCCCACCTTAACCCTCTCCGACACCGCCCGCATCACCGCCACTGCCACTAGTACCGCTACTAATAAGGAAGGGGGTGGTAGTATCACTTTAAATGCCTCCAATATGCGTTTAGCCGGAATTGTGGGTGTTTTTGCTGAAACTGAGGGACAAACTCCAGCGGGAACTTTAACTCTTAAACCTTATCAAAATCAAGCTAATTTAAATATTACTTTAGCGCCCCAATCTCAAGTGTCTGCTTCTACCTCTGGTAGTGGTCAAGGTGGCGATTTAATTCTGAGTGCCCCAGAATCAATTACCATTAGTGGACAGGGGCGATTAGCTGTAGAAAGTACGGGTATAGGTAATGCTGGTGATATAGAAGTGAATGCTCCCAAATTTACTTTAACTGATGGGGTAGAATTATCGGCTGCTGCTAGTAGTAGTGGTAAGGCTGGGGTAGTGCGAGTTAATTCTCAAGAGTTAACTTTAGATAATAACGCACAGATATTAGCATCTAATGTATCCAGTCAGAGTGAAGGTATTATTTTAGAAGGTCTGGATACCTTGAGAGTTAATAATAATAGTGCCATATCCGCTTCGACTCAAACGGGTGAAGCGGGAAGCTTAAGCATTAATGCTAACTCTGATCCGGCTAATTCGGTGCAAGTGAGTGGAAATAGTCGTCTATCCGTTGAAGCGACTGAGGGTGGTATAGCAGGCAATTTAACGGTGAACACGGGACGAATGTCTGTGACTAATGGTTCACGAGTCACGGTTAGTAGTCCTGATGGACAAGCAGGTAATCTCACAATTCGGGCGAATTCTCTCCAATTAGACCAAGGCAAACTAACTGCTGAAACGGGAGTTAGTAGAGATAATCAAGGTGGAGCTAATATCAGTTTACAGGATTTATATCTTCTATTTATGAATAATGAAAGCCTGATTTCTGCTCAAGCTACAGGCGAGGCTAATGGGGGTAATATTACCATTAATAGTGAATTTCTGATTGTTTTACCGCCCCAAGGAACGAACGGCAGTGATATTATTGCTAGTGCCGAGCAAGGCGATGGTGGGAGAATTATAATTACAGGTCAAGGTATTTTTGGTATTCAAGAACGTCCAGCCATTCCCGGAAATCAGACGAATGATATTGATGCAAGTTCTCAGTTTGGAAATCCGGGTGAAGTAGACTTGAATTTTGCCATTGATCCTGCTAAAGGATTGATAGAATTGCCGATAGATATTGTGGATGTGGCTAGTTTAGTTCAAAATAATCTTTGTCGAGCCTCTTTTGGGAGTTCATTTATTGTCACAGGACGCGGAGGTTTACCGAGTCCACCCCATGAACCTCTCAATGTAGATACCGCTTGGGAAGATTGGCGAATTGACTCTGAAACTGAACCCATTGAGCCGATACAATCTAATCGAGTAAGCAGTAATAATCAACTAATTACTAATAATCAACCCAGGAGAATTATTGAAGCTCAAGGCTGGTATAAAGATGCTAATGGCAATATCATTCTCACCGCCGAACCGACTACAGTAACGCCTCACGGGAGTTGGTTGAGTTCCGCCAATTGTCAGTAGCTGCTGTACTTGCCAGTTTTCGGCTATTGATCATTGACCCGAAAGTGAGCGATCGCACAAATCTAACAATTTCTCGGTAGAAAGCTTTAGGTGCGAGGCGACCTCCACTAATATGATGTCCGGCAAATCACCCATAATAAAAAGTCTCCCCC
>DNGI01000429.1:23517-33785 GCA_003486645.1 Cyanobacteria bacterium UBA11370
TATGATGTCCGGCAAATCACCCATAATAAAAAGTCTCCCCCTCTCCCCCTCTCCCCCTCACTCTTTTTTAGGGTTATTCAATTGGTATGAGCAAGGGGATTTGGTATGATGGCTGATAGCTGACGGCTAACCGCTATATAAAAAAACCCGCTGAGGCGGGGTAAAAAATAACACAACAATTAGAAAATTCTTCTTCTTTTAGAGACAGGAAAATTTACCCGTGTAGCCAGCGGGCAGCATCTTTGGCATGATAGGTGAGAATCAAATCAGCACCAGCCCGCTTAAAGCTGGTTAATGTTTCCATCACTACGCGTTCTTCATCAATCCAGCCATTGAGTGCAGCCGCTTTCACCATGGAATATTCACCAGAAACATTGTAAGCAGCAACGGGCAAATTAGTCGCTTCCTTGACACGGCAGATCACATCCATGTAGGCTAGAGCGGGTTTAACCATCAACATATCCGCCCCCTCAGCCATATCCAGTTCAATTTCCTTGAGGGCTTCACGGGCATTGCCAGGGTCCATTTGATAGGTACGGCGATCGCCAAATTGAGGGGCAGAGTCTGCGGCATCTCGAAATGGGCCATAATAAGCAGAGGCATATTTAGCGGCATAGGAAAGAATCGGCGTTTCCTCAAATCCCGCTTCATCCAAACCCGCGCGAATGGCTTGCACAAACCCATCCATCATCCCCGATGGGGCAATAATATCAGCTCCTGCCTTCGCTTGAGATACGGCTGTTTTTTTAAGTAATTCCAAGGTAGGATCGTTGAGGACACGACCTGTCAAATCACCAACTTGCAGATAACCGCAGTGACCGTGACTCGTATATTCACACAAACAGGTATCGGCAATGATTACTAAATCGGGTACGGCTTCTTTAACGGCTGTTGCGGCTTTTTGGACAATACCACAATCATGCCATGCGCCAGTCGCCTCTAAATCTTTATCTTCAGGAATGCCAAATAAAATAATGGACGGGATACCGAGATCGTAAACTTCCTTGGCTTCTTGGACAATTTTGTCTACCGATAATTGGTAAACTCCAGGCATGGATCGGACTTCATGAGCAATTCCTTCACCGGGTACGGCGAATAGAGGGTAGATGAGATCGCTGGTCGTGAGAAGATTCTCGCGTACCATGCGGCGTAGCTGGGCTGTTTTGCGGAGGCGGCGAGGGCGATGGGTTGGAAACATAGTTAAATTTAGAGAGTTACTGACCTGGAAATCTGAAATCAAAAGATTATTGTAAAACTTGTTGGCAACATGACATCCTCCAGGAGGAAAGAAATTTAAGGTGTACACCACAACTATGAGAAATGGTATAGCTGTTTTTTAGCATACTCACTGATCAAGAACTGTCAAATTTCTCGTCTCCCTCTCTTGGTAAGCTAATCGGCATGAAAAATTGCATCTTCCCACACCCCACACCCTACACCCCTTTCAAAAATTTCACTATCCAATTTAAATGCGTCTTAGCTTATGCCTGTCAATCTTATTTAGGGATAATTTTATAAAGTATTTTATGCTTGCCATCCGGACTCGTAGGAACTAATTGCGTCTGGAAATTTTTATCTTGATTAAGAAAATTGAGAAATTGCTTGTCAGGAACATATACAAATACATCGCTAAACTGATTATAAACTGCCGATAAATTGATTTTTTTATCCCATTCAGCTACATCATTGGATTTAACGAGTTGAAATTTTACCTTGTCATCGACAAGATAACTCAATGCTAGAATAAAGCTATGAGTTGCTTCACTAATAACTAAGGGTCGTTCAGCTTTATTTATAATGGGAGCTAACTGTAAATTTAGAGAACTTGCTGTTCCCTTTTGGTCATCTAAAGCTAAATCTCTAGATTGGGATATAAACACACCTGATATTACTCCCACTAAAATTAAACTTAAAAAAATGATCTGCCATAAACGACGTTGCCACAGTTTGAGAGAAAGTGAAGTTAAAGGAGTAGCAAGGGTATAGGCAACCGCTAGCTGAATTCCCAAAAAGCAAGGAAGATAATATCGGGATTGTAATGAACGGGCAGAAGGTGAAATTAAATCAGCGATAATGTTGATTATTGGAGTCAAAACAATTAATACTAAAACAAGGAACCATGCTTTGATAGATGTATTTCGACAAAGGAAATAGATTGAATAGGCGATTAATATAAAAAGGAGAAAATCAAGATATTTTTCAAGTCTTGTTGTATCTTGAAAATCTAAAAAAATATTACTTAGATTGTACCTAAATTTTTCTAGAATTTTAGGTATATTTGTGTTAGCCTTACTGTAATATGTAGTATTTTTTTCAAGTTTATCTAAATTGCTTAAAACGACCAATATCCATGGTGAAAATATTAATAGTCCTCCAACCGAAGACAACAAATAGGTCAATAAATTATGAGTCAATCGCAACTGTTCAATGATGAATACATAAAGTCCCTGTCCAAAAGCAACGAGTGTAAAAAAACCATGGGTGTACAACCCCATAGCTAGAGTGAGAGTATAAATTATCCAACTGCGGATAGTAGCTACTCGTAAGGCTTTCAGAAGTGCTGCACTAGATAAGAAAATTGCTACCGTCCATAAACTATACTGGGAAGCATTTTGAGCAGTCAGTATGTGCAGGGGAGAAATTGCTACTAAACTAATAGCTACCCAACCTACTAAGGATGATTGGAATAACTCTAAACATAACCAATAGAGGCAAGGCAAAGCAATAAAACTAATTAATACAGATGATACTCTAGCTGATATTGTAGCGTTAAATAATTGCATCCAAAATCGTGTTATTAAGAAATATAATGGAGGATGTTCGGGATTTCCTGTTAACGCTTTTATGGTATCGCTTAAATTCTTTTCTGGAGTAGGACGTTGATAACGTTGTATCTCTTCAACACTAACTGCATCTCCCGTAAAAACTCGCTCAATAAATCCTTGACTTGTGTAACCTGAAAGTCGTAATATCTTTCTAACTTCATCAGCGCTATAAACTTTTTGATCCAGATTGGCGAATCGAAAAAAAATACCTAACAACAAAACAATAATTATTAAAATTTTTCCTGCCTTAATCATATTGAGAATTAATGTAGATCAAAGACCCTTCAGGTTTGAATCAGCAAACTTAACTCTACAATACCACTGATCGATTGAGGAACCCGCCATGTTAACAGCGATCGCTTCACTAAATCAATGACAACTTCTTCCTTAAGCGTTGAAGCATCCTCATCCACAATTACCCTAACTACACGTCCCTGACGTAAACTTGACTCAAAGACAATTGTCCCCCTGCATCCAGCAGGCAAATGGAGTTGTTGGAAATGTTGCTTTAGATTGGCTATAGCTAGATTGTCTAAGCCAATTCCGTTAACGACTTGTACCGGGGAATGAGAAGGCGTTGATATCAAACGAGACAACTCCGCCTGAATATCATCCAACAGGGGATAAATAATATTGTATTCCCGTATATCTACACTTGCTTGATTTGCGGCTAAACGAATTTGGCTGGCGCACGCCGTATTAAACCCAATAATTGTAGCACCACTAACCGCCGCTAAATCAACGTCTGTTTCGGTAATTTCTCCACAGGTGGCAAACAGTATCCGAACGATCGCGTCATTCTGGGGGAGTTGCTTGAGCGCTTGTAAAATAGTCTCTATAGACCCTTGAATATCAGCTTTCAAAATCAATTTCAGTTCATACAACTCCCGTTCTTGCACCTGAGTTAGTAGGGGATTTTCCATACTCGGTGCGTTGTCAATGATCCTGTAACCCGCCTTTTCAGTTCTCGATCCTGACGAACGGGATACGGAGGGTCTAAGCTTAGTTTGAAGCATACCCTTAATCCTAGAATCACTAAAAATACCCTCATAGCTAACACCCTCTGGCATTTCCACAGGGACTTTCAGCGAGATCCGATTGCCTTGGGGATCGACCCGCACTTCTTCACTCACCGCTACAAAAGCCGTATAGGGGGACAGGAGTTGATACCTCAACGCAGTCTCAGTTACTGCTTCAACCTGAACCTTCTTTTCATAGCGAAACATCTGATTGATTAAATCCTTAATCCTTGCTCTACCCCACAACTGAGCAATAGGGGGATTACTTTCCTCCTCAAACGTAAGATTAAACCGTTTTTCATAGATCGTACCACCTGCGGTCATGCCAGTAATTCGGAGAGTGCCAACGGTACAATGATCGTCCTCATTAATCGGAGAAATACGTCCACACAGAACTAAGGGTTGTTGGGTAAACAAATCTGGGGGAGTTGAGGGATAAATCACCGCCTCTCCAGAACCTTCCCAGTTCACTTGAATATGGGTGAGTACCGGATAATTAATTTGGTAAAAGAATTTTTCGGCTACTTCTTCTGTGGGTTCATCTTGGCGCACAATTTGACAGGTTCCCCGTCCAATTTCAGCCAAACGATTGAGTAAGAATCGATTGGGAGAACTCCCCACGCCAAAACTGTAAAGGCGATTTCCTAGTTGTAAATGTTGCTGTACCTCTGCTAGGATTTCATGATCATTCCCAATATAGCCATCCGTCAGCAGTACAATACTCCGCAAACGTTCGGGTGATACAACGGGAAAATTTAACACCGCTCGAATACCATTAAGTAGATAAGTACCCCCATTGGCTTGTAATTGATTAATATAGTTAATTGCCTTAGTGCGATTTTCTAGGGTATTGGGTAGGGGTTTAGGAGAGAGTTGAGTGGTGATATCAGAAAAATCAATAATCGTAAACGTATCATCGGGATTTAGTTCATTAATAAACCGACGCATTAATTCCTGAGATTTCCGTAGGGGATCGCCTTTTTGAGAACCGGATGTATCCATGAGAAAGACTACATCCTTGGGTACAATTTTATCCGGAGAATAGTCCAAGGCGGGGATAAGATAAAGGGCAAAATGATTGCCTTGTTCATTGGATTGGGTGAGTACTGTGGCAGAGGTGCGATCGCCTGCGACTCGATAGCGTAAAATTAAATCTTTGTTGGGGATTGTATCTTCTACACCTAATTTTACTTGTACAAGTCTCCCATCGGGTTCAATAACAATCTGATGAGATGGCGATCGCACCTCAGAAATAGGTACGCCTGCATCAATCTCTACAATTACGTTAATATCATGCCCTGAACGAGTCGCTGGGGAGATAATTCGAGGAGTAAGGCGCGAAGCATCAGGAACGCGATCGCTATCACCACTCCTATCAATTGGAATACCGGGGATGAAGCGAGGACCAATAACCATGGGAATGATTAATTCATAGTTACCGCCGATAAACTTTAGACTATCCGTATAGCGAATCGTTACCTCAATCCCTTCCCCGGGTTTAATATTGGTTAGAGATTGGGTAAAAATATTATCTCTCTCTTGTTCTAATAGTCCAGCGGTTCGCCCTTGGGAACGCGCTTTTTCGTAGATAAATTGGGCTTCCTCTCGTTGTTTAATGTTACCTTTAATCGTGCGATCGCCAATTTTAATTTCCATGGTATCCACCGCTGCTTCATCCGGCAACGGGAAGATATAAATTGCTTCTAACGATTCGGTGAAGGGATTTTCAAAGGTCTGTTTTACCTCCACTCGCGCTAGATTGCCAGCAATTTTAGCCTGAACTTTGGTATGTTTTAGGGGACAGGTAAACTGTTGTTGATTGATTTTGACGTACAATCCTGCTAAGGGTTGGCTGGATCGTACGGGTAATTTCGTTCTCATCACTATTTTCCTCTCAAGTTTCACAAATAAGTAACCCCTGCTACGGTCGAAAGTCAGCTACTGTACCTTTAAGAAAGGATAATTTAGATGGGTAAGATACTTATAGTAATTTCCTTTGAGTTATTCATCCTATCCCTACCCTCTCCTTGCTAAAGGTAGGGTTTGGGAGGGGTAAAGTTTTCACTTTTTCTATGGAAATGCTATATCTCCTAGGAAACCTATTGGGTATCAAGTTGCCAGTTCAATATCACGATAGCTTAAGATTGTTAGTAGGGGTTGACTCCCTATGCTAGCGTTGAATGTTTTGATACATCTAAGGAAAATTAATAAGTATTAAGCTAGGAGTCAGGAGTCATATCCTGTCCGGTTGAATAAGCCTAAAAAAGATTGAGGGGGAGTAGGGAGAGGGGGAGAGGGGGGAGAAATTTTATTAACGTAAGTTGCTAGTTATAAACTAAGGGATTGGTAATGCTAATGGCTAATGGCTAATGGCTAATGGCTAATGGCTAATGGCTAATGGCTAATGGCTAATGGCTAATGGCTCATTGCTCATTGCTCATTGCTCATTGCTCATTGCTCATTGCTCATTGCTCATTGTTCAAAAGTCTGTCTTCGATATTTCTCCCCCCCCTCTATCTCAACAACCCATTAAACAGCGTGACAACTTATTTTCCCACTCTCTTGAGAAGAATTACCTTGTAACAATCCGGTTAATAATGAAGCTGGACGCTGGTTGTGAGGCCAAGCAAAGGCATGATGAAATGCTGCATCTTGACAAGCTTGTAACTGCTGAAAATCAATCACATCTTGAGTCAGCAAATTTTCATATTCAAACGGTAGGCGCACATTATGCAATCCGGCATTATCTGTACAAATGGCAATATCTACACCTGCTTCAAAACACCGATCAAAAACAACTTTCAGTTGATGTAAATCTTCTAAAGTGCCTGTTTTTAAGTAAGTTGTGGGACAAATTTCTAAACATTGCTGCTGTTGCTGCACATCTTTTAATAATTCTGGATACAGTAAGGGAATGTGAATCCCATGACCAATTCTCATTAAATAAGGTAGTAGTTCAGGGTAACAACCTTGAGGAGTTTCGTAGAGATGACCCGTTGTTTTCAAACCCAGCGATCGCGCATACTTATACAATCCCACAAATTCTTCTAAGCGTTCGGCGTAGTGAGTATCTCCACCCGCTAAATCTATCCCACAAACATACTCTTTTTTCTCAGCCGCTAGGTCAACAATTGCCTTATTCACTTCGTAGGGAAGGCGGGAGTGCATACACAGAATCTGACAGGTCACAATCGGATAGTCTTTTACCTGACTGGCTTGACCAACAATTTCTACAATTTGTGCCATCTGTTTGATCCGTTCAGATTGGCTCAAATGTTCAGGGGTTCGTAAATAGGGAGTATAGCGTAATTCCAAATAGGCTAAATTCTCAAAGATATAAGCTCCCCGAATGAGCCGATAAATAAAATAAGGTAAGGTTTTTGCTGTTTGTACCCTTTCTACTAATGTGTGCAATTCGAGATACTCATCCAGCGTATTGCGCGATCGCGTATAAAATTCCTCAAACTCAGGATAGTGGGGAAATCGCTGGGCTAAATCCGTTGTTTGTCGTTGGAAATATCGCCATAAAATACGAGGTACAACTGAACCGCCAAGATGACGGTGTAAGTCCGCATATAAGGTCATAGAATTTCTCCGATTTTAGAGTTTAAAGTTTGGATGGAAGGATTGGGAGCGATGATAGTCACTCTAAACGTGATATGAATATCTGCCTTGATCCGTATCCATCTGGGGCTTTAAATTTGTTTAATTTTACTCTTAAGATAGATTTTGGGTTAAGTTGTCAAGGTTTTAAGTTAAGGTTTCTTGATATTTATCGGGTGTGCGATCGCTCTCAGAACTCATTTAGTCTACGTACTTGCGTTCTTTGAGGGAGTTTGGTATATCTAAATACTATGTTATGATTCCTTTTTAAGAGGATTTACATGACGGTACAGATTCCAATTATATAAAAATATCCCAAATTGTACGAAAAATCAACAAAATCCCGCCCTTTCATTTTTAGATAGAAGGGCAGCAAAAAAGATGAGCGACGCATGAGTTTATCAAAAGAGGGGATATAGGCGATCGCTTCAAATGAGTAGCATACTGATACCAAGTTGCAGTCAAAGATAGTAGACAAGGGGGACAAGGGGGACAAGGGGGAAAGAGTGTACTACGTATGAACGCAACTTGGTATGAACTAGTGCATAAGCGGAACTCAACAGGTACATCACACTCCTAAAAAGACTAGAGACAGATTAGAGGCTCAATGACTACTGCAACCCCGGTCACTATCCCAATCAAACAGATTCACCTAACTCCCGGCAGCTTAGTAACTATTTCTGATGTAAGCTGGGAGCAATTTGAAGCCATTCTCAAAGAAATAACCGAAAAACGAAGTACCCGCCTTGCCTATATCAAAGGAACTCTGGAGATTATGTCTCCCCTACCTGCCCATGAACGACCTAACCGAATTATCGCTGACTTAGTAAAATTGCTTCTCGATGGGCAAGAGCGGGATTGGGAAGATTTTGGCTCTACGACCTTAAGGCGTAAAGACAAAAAAGCCGGACTGGAACCCGATACTTGCTTGTATATCCAAAATGCTCAACAAGTGCGGGACTGTATGGAGAGCATGGACTTGACTACTGTTCCACCACCGGATTTAGCTATCGAAACCGATGTAACCTCTAAAACAACCCTAGAGGCTTATGAAGCAATTGGAGTGCCAGAGGTTTGGGTCTATGACCAGGGCAAACTAAAGATACACCTGCTACAGGAGGGAACATATATTGAATCGACCACTAGCCCGACGTTTCCTAACTTACCCATTACTGACTTAATCCCAAAACTTGTTAAGCAATGCCTGAAACAAGGTAGCAGTCAAGTTCTGAGAAATCTTAGAACGGAAATTGCCAGAGGAACAGATAATATAATGTCCAGTTGAATAACCCTAAAAAAATGAGGGGGAGAGCAAGTTATCGGTTTGAATGCAACTTGGGATTAACAGTGATCTAGAGACGAAGGTTGACAGCGATCGCAACCTCTGCACATAATGAGAGTTTGTGTAAACTGTAGCGCGTTTAATAAACCCTTGGCTAACGTTATTGTAATTGGTGCCCAGTGGGGCGATGAAGGAAAAGGCAAAGTTACTGATTTACTAAGCAAGTCCGCAGATGTCGTCGTCCGTTACCAGGGGGGTGTCAATGCTGGGCATACCGTTGTCGTTCAGGGGCAAACCTTTAAACTCCATCTCATCCCATCGGGAATTTTATATCCTGATACGGAGTGCATTATTGGTTCGGGTACGGTTATCGACCCAGCGGTTTTAATTGCCGAACTCGACCAACTCGATACCTTGGGCATTTCCACCGAAAAGCTGATGATTTCGGAAACCGCCCATGTCACCATGCCTTACCATCGGTTAATTGACCAGGCATCGGAAGAACGGCGAGGAACCCATAAAATCGGTACAACAGGTCGGGGAATTGGCCCCACTTACGCCGATAAATCCGAACGGATTGGGATTCGCGTTGTCGATTTGATGGATGCAGAGGTGCTGCGAAAGCAGTTGAACTGGACGATTAATTATAAAAACGCCATTCTAGAAAAGCTTTATAATTTACCGCCCTTAGATCCAGCAACGGTGATCGATCAGTATCTAAACTATGCCGAACGCCTACGCCCTCATGTTGTGGATTGCTCCTTAAAAATATACGACGCAATTCAACAGAAACGAAACATTTTATTTGAAGGCGCTCAAGGCACATTGCTAGACTTAGACCATGGGACTTATCCCTACGTCACCTCTTCTAACCCCGTAGCTGGCGGTGCTTGTGTGGGTGCTGGGGTAGGTCCAACGATGATTGATCGTGTGATTGGAGTTGCCAAAGCCTATACTACCCGTGTGGGAGAAGGTCCATTTCCCACCGAACTGCATGGAGAACTGGGACAAATCTTGTGCGATCGCGGCGCAGAATTTGGTACAACGACAGGTCGTCGCCGTCGGTGTGGGTGGTTTGATGCCGTGATTGGTCGCTACGCGGTTCGGATCAATGGGATCGACTGTCTGGCAATCACCAAACTTGATGTTCTCGATACCCTAGAAGAAATCAAAGTCTGTGTCGCCTACGAAATCGATAGCCAACGCTGCCAAGACTTCCCCAGTAATGCTCGTCGATTTGCCCGATGTCAACCCATATACAAAACCCTACCGGGTTGGCAACAATCTACAGAGAACTGTCGGTCTTTAGATGATTTGCCCAAGCAAGCACTCGATTATCTCAAATTCCTAGCCGAACTGATGGCAGTTCCCATTGCCCTAGTTTCGTTAGGAGCTAGCCGAGACCAGACTATCATCGTAGAAGACCCAATTCACGGCCCCAAGCGTGCGTTATTGGATGCTAACGGTATCCCAGTAACGTCTTGTTAGTTTTGTTGTTTGTGGTTAGTTGTTTGTGGTTAGTTGTTTGTAGTTAGTTGT
>DNGI01000429.1:34118-36589 GCA_003486645.1 Cyanobacteria bacterium UBA11370
AACCAACACCCAATAACCAATAACCAACAACCAACAACCAATAACCAATAACCAAAAGCAACAGAAATGGAAGTTACAGTAGAATGTCAAAAGCGACCCGAAGGGAGTAAGCCAAAAGCCTTACGTCGTTCAGGTTTAATCCCCGCCACTCTCTACGGTCACAAGGGAGCAGAATCAGTTTCCCTAACGGTGAATGCTAAAACCGCAGAAACCTTGCTCAAAAAAGCAGTAGTGAATAACACCTTAATTGCTGTGAACATTCCTGACCTTTCCTGGAGTGGGAAAGCACTGTTGCGGGAAGTGCAAACTCACCCTTGGAAAAAAGCTCTTTACCACCTTAGCTTTTTCTCAGTAGCAGCTCAGGATAGTATTGATGTTGTTGTACCCCTAAAGCTTGTGGGTCAGGCATCGGGACTAAAACAAGGTGGAGTCTTAGAACACCCTAGCACCGAACTTCAGGTAAAATGCGCCCCTGATAATATCCCAGAATCGATTGAGGTTGATATCTCTAAGCTTGATTTAGGAGGGAGTCTGCACGTTCATGAGCTAGTCTTGCCAGCGGGTATTACAGTTATGGATGATCCAGAGACAATCATTGTCAGCATCGTTCCACCCGGTTCACACACGGGAGAAACAGCTGAAGAGTTAGCAGAAGCTTAAGGGTTATTGAACCTTCTCACGCCAGGGTCGAATGCCGTCCCTGGTTTTTTTGTTATTAGTGGTTCAGCTCCTCACCCTTTTATATCAATAAATTTATATCATATCAATAAATTTATATCAATAAAAAAGATTGAGCTGAATGCTGACTGCTATAGTTTTTAAACCAACAACCCATCACCAACAACCCATCACCAACAACCAACAACCAACAACCAATGATAGATAAAACGATTAATTCTCCTCTCATTGAACAAATGATGCAACCGGGGTTTTATCCCCACCCAGTCACTGAACCCATTCAGATGATTCAGACTCATGTTTCCTACGTTCTACTCACCGGAAATTATGCGTACAAAGTCAAAAAATCGGTTAACTTTGGCTTCTTAGATTTTTCTACCTTGGAACGGCGACAGCATTTCTGTTTAGAAGAACTGCGAATGAATCAACCCATTGCGCCAGAGATTTACCTGGAGGTTTTACCTATCACACAAACCGCTAACCAATATATCTTACAAGGAACAGGAGAACCTGTAGAATATGCCTTAAAAATGTGTCAATTCCCCCAAGAAACACTATTTATTACGATGTTTGAACAGGGGAAGCTGACAACAAATCACATGGAGGAATTAGGACGAATTGTTGCTCACTTTCACGCTAAGGCACAGACCAATGATTATATTCGTAGTTTTGGAGAAGTTGAGAAAATCCGCGAAGCCTTTGACCAAAATTATCAGCAAACTGAAGCCTATATTGGCAAGTCGCAAACTCAACAACAATATGAAGAAACAAAGCAGTTTACCGATACATTCTTTGAACAGCAGCAAGAGTTATTAGCAACACGTCGAGAAAATAACTGGATTCGGGAATGTCATGGAGATTTACACCTCAGAAATATTTGCCTGTGGAATGACAAAATTCAGTTATTTGACCGGATTGAATTTAATGAACCCTTCCGGTTTGTGGATGTGATGTACGATATCGCTTTTGCGGTAATGGATTTAGAAGCGCGGGAACGTAAAGATTTAGGAAACGCTTTTTTGAATACCTATATTGAACAAACAGGGGATTGGGAGGGATTGCAAGTATTACCGTTATACTTAAGTCGGCAAGCTTATGTACGAGCAAAAGTAACTTCTTTCTTATTGGATGATCCCGCCGTTCCAGAAGCAGCAAAACAGGAAGCAGCAACAACCGCAGCCGCGTATTATCGACTCGCTTGGGAGTACACTAAAACCAATCAAGGTCAGATTATTTTAATGTCCGGATTATCAGGTTCTGGTAAAAGTACAGTAGCACGATACCTAGCGCGACACCTAGGCGCAATTCATTTGCGATCGGATGCCGTGCGAAAACATCTAGCTGGAATTCCCTTAGATCAGTCCGGGGGAAATGAACTTTATACACCAGCAATGAACCAAAAAACTTACGATCGCTTATTACAACTTGGTATCCTATTAGCCAGAAAAGGATTTCCAGTTATCCTAGATGCTAAGTATGACCGACAATCATTCAGAGCAGACGCGATCGCACAAGCCCAAACTCACCAATTGCCCCTAAAAATTCTATACTGTACTGCACCGACTGAAGTATTGCGCGATCGCCTATCATCTCGTACAGGTGATGTTTCCGATGCTACAGCCGATTTATTGACTCACCAGCAAGCCACCACTGAACCTTTCACGGATATAGAACAATCCCTAGTTACCGAATTAGACACAACTCAAGATTGGTCATTAGTCATTTGAACCTTTCACGGATATAGAACAATCCCTAGTCACTGAATTAGACACAACTCAAGATTGGTCATTAGT
>DNGI01000429.1:36887-40841 GCA_003486645.1 Cyanobacteria bacterium UBA11370
CCAACAACCAACAACCAACAAAAGACTAAAAAAATCTATGAATCAAATCTTACCCGGTTTCTCTGATGGATTTGCCTTTGCCCTAAAACTTTGGTTATTTTTTCTAATTTGCCTTGTTCTTCTACAATACCCCGTCCCCTTCAGTATCTTGGTTAGCGCAGTTGGAGGGTTTGCAGGTGGGTGGGTGTTTACTTGGTGGAAAAGCAAAGAAGGTCCTCTTGCCTCAACATCTGAGGATGAAGAGAAGGTAGAGGAAATTCCGGTTAAAGCTAAAGGGTTAAGTTTAGCCAAACAGCGGAAAGAAGCTAGAACAAAAAAACGCACTCCAAGACGCGCAAACCCGTTAAGTGGATTTTTCAAGAAATGACCATGGCACTTATGAATTAAGCTTATATTTAACCAATGTTTTTATTTCTCTCAAAGCTACTGCCATTATTTTTGTATCCATTGGGACTCGCTTGTGTTTTAATGGTTGTAGCTTTAGTGATGTCCTGGAAACGTCCCCGTGGGGTAGCTGTACCAGTAGGATTAGCCTTAATTGTTCTGTTGCTAGCCAGTAATGCTTGGGTAACAAATTGGGTTGTGCAATCCTTAGAATCGCAACATATCCCAACTACTGAATTGCCAAACGTAGACGCGATCGTACTCTTGGGAGGGGCAACCCAATCAGCATTTTCACCAAGACCTGCGCCGGATTTGAATGAAGAAGGCGATCGCATTCTCTATGCCGCTCAATTGTACCGTGAAGGGAAAGCTCCTGTTATCATTGCTTCTGGAGGTCGCGTGGCTTGGCGTGGTGGGGGATCACCCGAATCGCAAGATATGACAATACTCCTAGAAATGATGGGAGTTCCAGCGTCGGCTATCCTGCAAGACCCAACCTCTCTCAATACCTATCAAAATGCTGTGAATGTGCGGCAAATTTTGGCTCAACGAGGTATCCATCGGATATTATTAGTAACCTCAGCAATGCACATGCCGCGATCGCTTCGTATTTTTAAACGTCAGGGAATTGAGACAATTCCAGCACCCACCGATTTTCAGGTTACTCAACAAGAACTTGCAGAACCCAATAGCAGTTTTGAAGCACTAGTATTGAGTATTTTACCTGATACTCAGCGGTTAGATAAAACGACTCGCGCGTTTAAGGAATATATTGGTACATTAATTTATCGCCTACGGGGTTGGCTTTAAAGGGGGGATGAGGGGGAGGGGATAGGGGACAAGGGAGACAAGGGGGACAAGGGGGACATTTTAGCTGGTTACTTATTTGTGCCATGCTCCACTAATTCAAGGCTCACTTTTGTGAAGAATTTTTACAAAAACTGCTCCCTTGAAGAAAAACAAGGTCTGAATGCTGAGTAATAGTTAGAAGCCTAGAGTTGC
Source organism: Cyanobacteria bacterium UBA11370 (assembly GCA_003486645.1). GTDB lineage: Bacteria > Cyanobacteriota > Cyanobacteriia > Cyanobacteriales > Coleofasciculaceae > UBA11370. Next base: position 38,274 of record DNGI01000429.1, read on the forward strand.
CCTCTAATGTAGAATCTAGTTTTGCTTGAAAGAGAGAAAGGGAGTGGGGGACGCGGAGAATCTGAATACTGAATACTGACTGCTGACTCCTGATAGCAAGATATTGAATTTTTCACCAACAACAACGATGAAACGCTATTTACCCAACCGAGTCGTCACACTAGGAATTGCGATCGCCATTTTTACTGTCCCAACTGCTGCTTCCCAGGCGCAGACAGATTTGCCCTGTTTCCTACAAGATGCTAACGGGAATGTTCTCGATCTCGGTTCCCTTTGCGGGGTCGGATCGCCCTCTCTTCCAGATGTATTTCAAGTTCGGATCAAACGTCGAGATGCTAGAATTCCCGTAATTGATGTTAAGTTTAATGACAATCAAACCTTTGAAATGTTATTCGATACGGGGGCATCGGGTATAGCCATTACTCGACAAATGGCAGCCGCTTTGCGAATCCAACCCGAAGGGATAGCGATTTCGGACACAGCAGGGGGAAGAATTGAAGTTCCGATTGGTCGTGTAAATTCGGTCGAAGTTGGAGGAGTGAAAGTCAGCAATCTGGAAGTGACGATTAATCAATACCTCGATATCGGACTCTTAGGTAATGGCTTTTTTGGGAATTACGACGTAACTATTAAGGAGAATGTTATCGAGTTTAGACATCGCTAAAGGGGCTTTTGGGTTATAAATTAAAGACTATTGGGGCTTTAGTAACCTTGTTGGGATTGACATTGTGACTGAGCAAATGCCCCTTACCCACTTCTGTAGTGGAGGCTACTAAAAGCTAATTTGAAAACTATTTAAACGGCGATCGCGTCTTGAGGAGAAACGGTTAAGCAATCTTAAGTCAGAATTTAATAATCCCAATTCTCGGCGACTAGTAGATTTTTAAAGTTATCCAATTTGCAACTACTGCCTTGAGGTTTATTATGTGGTCAACTTTTCTAAATCGCAATACGTTGATTGTTGTATTAGGCACTTTAGCTGTTACAACTACAGCTTGCACTAAAACTGAACCAGAAAGCACAACGAGTCCAACACCAACTGCCGCAAAAACAGTGGCAACTTCCCCTTCCCCAACACCAACATCAACACCAACACCAAAAACGCCCCCTTCACCAACACCGAGTTCAGTGAAAACGTCACCGACTCCTACCCCACAAAAGTCCACTCAAGTTAAAACAGTATCAACGTCTACTTCTTCCAAGCCTCAACCCAAAAAAAGCCCATCCGCTTCTACACCTCCCAACCCTAATGCACCTGACACCTACCAACAAGCCATAGATGTCGCTTCCGGCGCAGTGACAATCAGTCAATCGGCTGTAACTCGTGATGATTGGAACTTAGTCGCTAGTCAGTGGCAAGAGGCAATTAAATTATTGAAAGCTGTCCCCAATTCCAGCAAGAACTATAAAACCGCCCAAAGCAAGTTATCTCAATACCAGAACCTGCTAGGGGATGCAAAACTGAGATCAGCACCGCCCCAATCCCCAAAAACTGCACCTGGCGACATCAAACCCAAATTTTTCTCGATTCCCATCAAAGGACGACGAGGTGGAACTCCCGTCGTTGAGATCACGTTCAATGATACCCAGAAATTTGATATGCTTTTTGATACGGGGGCGACGGGAACTGTAATCACTCCCATAATGGCTTCTGCCTTAAAACTGAAGCCTACAGGATTGACGGTAGCAACTATTGCTGATGGATCAGACGTTTTCTTTGGTCTAACAACTATCAACACTGTAGAAGCCGACGGTCGTATTGAGCGAAAGATGGAAGTAGCGATCGCACCCCAAAATCGGGCAATGGGATTACTGGGGCAAGATTTTTATGAAGGTTATGATATTAACATCAAAGACGATGTGATTGAGTTTCGCCTCCGTTAAAGCGGATCACTTTCACTTCACGTGTATCTGTCATATTCGACTCTTTCAGTAGCTTCCCACCAAAGCTACTCAGCGAGGGACTGGCAAACTGTCCTGACCTAACGTGTCAAAGATGAAAAGTTGACAATCGGGTTGATCTTGAGTGTAATTACAAGTGTACGTTGCTAAAAGCCCTGCCTGATCGTTAAACACTCTGACATCATACTTGTATCCTCTGGCAACAGTACCAAACCGATTAACAAAACTGTACCTTGCCAAATAGTCTAGAAGAGTCCAAGGTTGACGGCTAACAACTAAATCAATACGGTTTGTGTCTGGATAGGCTATCCAGTTTGTCAGCAGTTTACCCCCAAACTCATCAAATTGGTCTTCTGCCCACCAAAGACTAGGGGTTGCAATTCCACTTTGGGAGATGGTATGTGCCGTTATAACCCCCGGTGGTGGAGGTGGCGCATCTGGCTGTAATAATTCTATCTGTAACGGTGGCAAAGCCGGAATCGGGCTTGATGAGGTTTGTGCCGATGCTAACGGGGGTATTAACATTAACGGGGAAATGGCTAATACCATGATTGGCAATTCTTCAAGTTGCCCTAATTTTAATTTAATATTCATTTGTTGGTTGTTGGTTGTTGGTTGTTGGTTGTTGGTTGTTAGTTGTTGGTTGTTGGTTGTTGGTTGTCATTA
>DNGI01000492.1 GCA_003486645.1 Cyanobacteria bacterium UBA11370
CATGAATTTATAACTAGCAACTTACGTTATTATTAACACCTCTCTTCCCCTACTCCCCACTCCCCACTCCCCACTCCCCACTCCCCACTTCCCACTCCCTATCCGTCTGGATTTAAGGGGATGTTGAAGTAATTGCGGCTTCAACCTCTTTTTCATCCGAGGAAATGTCAGAATTGACATTCTCAATGGAGGGTACAGGCTGATACTTAAGTTCCCAGACCTTGATCAAGATCAGATACTCATAAAATGCCTGTAAGGTACACCAAGCAAACCCTGCCTGTCCATCCAAGAAACCGCCCAAGAAGACGTACATATAGACAAAACGTAACCCAGGTCGCCAGGGTAAGCGTAGGGACAAATCCTTAAGCGCCCGCCGCCGTTCGACTTCCGAACGTCCCCACAACAAGGTTTTCCAACTCACCGTTCCGCTTTCAAGTTGACGTAAGGTTTCTGTTGCTTCATCCGTCGAGTAGCGGTTATGCTTTTCAATCCAGCGCGTCAACCCTTTACTACAGGTGTAATGAGGGTAAGTCTCCTTGAGAAAACCCGTCGGACCATCACAAACTTCTCGTTCAGTATGACCATAATCGGTGTACCAAACTTTGGCTTTGTGGAACAAGCGAAGTTGGTAACGGGGGTATTGAGTCGAGTGGCGAATCCATCGGTTCATGAACATCACCCGTTCAGCCGCATAATACCCCACATACTCCGAGGTCTTGATGGCTTCGAGGCATTCAGCAAATAACTGGGGAGTCATCCGTTCATCCGCTTCCAGGATGTAAACCCACTCGTGCTGAGTGGGCACCTCCTGAATCATCCAAGTCCGTTGACGACCATGACTTTCAAAGGCGTGCTGCACGACTCGCACCGGATAGCGACGGGCAATTTCTACGGTGCGATCGCTACTGTAGGAATCTACTACAATAATGTCGTCCGAGAGCTGCGCTGACTCAATACAAGCCGCAATATCAAGTTCTTCGTTGTAGGTCAGGATATAGATCGAGAACATTTTAAGCTCGGCATAAAAAAAATCGTCAAATTCGATGCTTTCTCAACTAGAGAACCCTAATATTCGATACTTTCTCAATTAGAGACTCCTAATCAACGACGTTGGCACTAGGGGTTAGGGGCTAGAAGGCGATCTGAAAACGGGTCAGTTATAGGGAACCAGGATGCCGTCGTGGGCGGTCAACGTTCAATTGACGGATTGAGGCTGACGCGGCGGACATGGAGATAAAAGTAATCCGTCAAACTGGCTTTGACAGAGTACGAGTAGAGGTAAGGGGAATGAAGGAAGGAGAGGGCTTTCACTGGCAGTTCGGACGACTCTTAATCACGATTTTAGGCGGCTAAGTTTAGGGAAGGCTAACGGCTTAATTGCCTAAACTACGCAATCCCATCCAACCAATGAGGCTGTAACCAATGGCTAAAAGCAAGCTGCTCAAACCTGTTCTAATTCCTAATTTCAAAGCTTCCGTTTGTGCCTGGTTCTTCGCTTCTAGTTGTTTGCTGCGAATTTCAGTTTGACGTTCTGCGACCCGTTGAGTAAGTGCTTTCGGGTTTTTCTTAAGAGCCTCTAATTGTTGCATGAAGTCTTGCGCTTGAGCGAGTTGCTCTGGGGGAACTTGACCGCTTTGAGTTGCGGCTTGAAGCTGCTGAGTGAGCCGTTGTTCTACCTGTCCTAGCTGGTCAGGATTTTTCAGCAGTGCATCAAATTGTTGAGCTTGGCTTTCGAGTTGAGTTTCTGCTACCTTGGCTTGTTCGTCAATGCGTTGGAGAGCCTTGGTGCTTTGGACTTGAATATTTCTGGCATACAAGGGAATGAGCAACAGAAAAATTAATCCTAAAATGCTCGAAAGGATCAGCGCCCAAAACCGTAAGTCTTGTACCAGAGATCGTGGCTCCGATGATCCACCACTCAGACTGCTGCCAATCCAATATCCTGCCAACAATAACGCAATCCCTACCATCGGGATAATGCCACGGTCAACGATTTGGGTTGTAAAGTTTGCCATCCATGCCTCATCTAAGGCTTTAAAAGGGATTGCCAGAATGATGTAATCCAACAAGGAAGACACAATCATGATCAACCCTACAATCTTGAGGGATAGGGCTGTAAAGGGGGAATAGATAGAACTACTTTTCATAGGTTATGGCTGTAACGAGTATAATGAGCCACTTTCCACTTTACTGGGGAAGCTCACTTAAATGTACTGTTAGACCCCCAATTGGGGCGTACCCGGTAAAGTAATGTAAATAATGACTCAACTAGGGTGACTTGCTCATATTAACTCATTACATTGGAGCGCTTACCAAGCAACATTCTATTGCAGACCTATAAAAATTTGTAAAATTATTGGCAACTGATGTAGAGTTTTTGCTAAAAGAATTTGGCTTCTCGGAGTAGCGGGAAGTTGCCTAGAAACTTAAAAGGGAGTGAACGGCTGGATGAACAAAATTGTTGAAGTTTTGCCAGATAAAGGGGCGCTGATTGAGCGATCGCTCGATCTCGTACTTGCCAAGATGCAGGAGGCAATTGAGCAACGGGGACGGTGTACGATCGCCCTAGCAGGCGGCGGTACGCCAAAACCGTTGTATGAAGCGATCGCCACTCAAGACCTGCCTTGGGATAAAATTCATGTTTTCTGGGGCGATGAACGTTATGTCCCACCCGATCACCCCGATAGTAACGAAGGGATGGCTCGTCGCGCCTGGTTAGATAAAGTAAATATACCCCCTAGTAATATTCATCCGATGCCTACAGATGGGGCAAGTCCGCAGGATGACGCGTCTAAACATGAAGCCCAATTGCAAGAATTTTTTGGCACAGCCGTAGGAGAGTTTCCCCCATTTGACATTATTTTATTGGGCATTGGTGATGATGCTCATACTGCGTCTTTATTTCCTCATACGGAAGCATTGCACGTTAAAGACCACCTCGTTACTGTTGGAAACAAAGATGGTCAGCCTAGGATTACGTTTACAGCATCTCTAATTAATCAGGCTCACTGTGTTATTTTTCTCGTCGCTGGTGCAAGTAAACAACCCGCTTTAGCTCAAATCTTTGCCGCTGATGCCGATCCAATCACTTATCCAGCGCGATTAATTCAGCCTCAAGGAGAACTTTTGTGGCTTTTGGATAGCGATGCGGGTCAGATTATGTCGGGTTGAATGAGTTTAATCGAGATTGAAAGGGGGAGTGGGGGAGGGGGAGAG
>DNGI01000428.1 GCA_003486645.1 Cyanobacteria bacterium UBA11370
CTTTTTTTAGATCCCTCTACTTAAGAGTTAATAGCTTTAATTAACTCTACCGCATCTCGTCCGTCTACATCTTGTAAATAAACCTTCACTTGTTCTTCTCTAGACGTAGGTAGCAACTTACCTGTAAAATCGGGACAAATCGGTAGTTGTCGATGCCCTCGATCTACTAAAACTAATAAGCGAATTACTTCAGGTCTACCGTATTCTGTCACGGCATTTAGTGCAGCCCGAATAGTACGTCCACTGTAAATCACATCATCAACTAACACAACCGTTTTACCCGAAAGATCGCAAGAAATATCCGTTCTCGCAGGTGTTCGGATACCAATTCGATCCAAATCATCGCGGTAAAATGTAATATCTATTGCTCCCATCAATACCGATAGTTGCTCTAACACTTCAATCTGACGACCTAACATCTTAGCTAAAGCCACACCTCTTGTGTAAATGCCGATTAGCACAAGTTCTGATAAGTCTCCCGACTGTTCAATCACCTGAGATGCTAAACGAGTAACCGTGCGGCGTAATTCTTCGGCTGATAGAATTTCAATAATTTGATTAGGCATTGTATAAAAGTTGTTTACTCACCGATTATGATAGTCTCATGATATCGGTCATTGGGGAGAGTGGGGGTTAATACCCCCTCTAAATGATTAGACTTCTTGCTCTTATTCGGGAACTCTGAACAGGGAATAGGGAATAGAGGACAACAATTGACGCACACCCCAGCATAAAAAATACTTTTGCAAGAGGTGTATTCATGACGATCAGATCCCCAGCTTCTCTAAGAAGTAGAGATCTGAAACCCAACAATTTGCTAACTTTAACTCAATTAGCTATTAACCCAGGCAGACGATACCCACTGATTATTCCCAATCTTATGCCACCCGTTACTAGTAGCATAAATACTAACTGAAGAACCATTATTTAAGCTACCAATTACACGATAACCTGTACCTGGGCCTGAGCGAATATTCAAACTGCTACCACGAGTTGCAACACGCGCGTTCCCAGAACCCGAAGAATTTCCAGCTAGTGTACTCAGAGTTTGCGGTCCAGCAATTCCATCAACTCGCAATCCTTTTGAGGCTTGAAACTTTCTGACAGCGACCTCAGTTAAGTCTCCATAGTATCCTGTAATTGGGCCGTTGTAAAAGTTTCTATTTTTGAGACTATTTTGTAGGCGAGTCACTTCTGAACCGCGATCGCCAACTTTTAATAGACCTTTGGATGGAGTAGTCGTCCCATCCGAATTATTAGAACTACCCCGGCGTACCCAAAGAGATGATACATAGTTCCCATTTGCAAGCTGTAACCAGCCATTGACATTGCGACCTGTTAAACTAATTTGGCTGCCATTCCGTAAACTGCCAACAACACGACCACCAGGACTAGATCGAACATGAAGTTCACTACCATTTGTGTTGACACGAGCAGAGATTGTACCAGCCGCAAAAACACCATTGGTCATGCTTAGAATTAAAATAGCTATCATCGTGGATAGCAAACGAATCCAAGCTGAACTGGGTGGCTTCCAGTTGAATTCATCGAAGAATTTTAATGGATCAGGATCTGACTCAACGTTGGTGGTGTTCTCATAAGTGGCGGCTAAATCAAAGTATGCTAGGGTTTCCATAATTTTCCTCTAGAATTCGCTGTAATCTCCCGATAACTACAAAATTGTTGAAGTAAATTTCGTATCCAAAGAAATTTTTGCTCAAAACTCAATCTCAAGGCAGACGCTTGTGTTGGCAGCTAAGTCGAGCAAGAATATCTATAATATTCTATATATATAGATGATTTAGATACGGGCAACATCATCCTTGGGTAAGCCATACAAATAATGATCTAGATTCTTAGAAAGATCTTTAGGGAGTTTTTCCCATTCTTCTCTGGGAATTTGGGCGCTAATTTCTTCAACAAACTGTAGAAAGGGTGGAAGGCTGGGAGATGGTTGGGAATCAGTGGTTTGGTTTTCTGTGATTCTGTGCTTCAGACGAACTTTAATGAATAGCAGAAAGTCTAAGACCTCCTGAATGACGAAATCAGGAGTCTGGTCAAGTTCTTGAATGAGTTGTTCTCTGACGTTGGTCATAAGCTAATCGGCATTTAAGTTGCATTATAGAGGAAGTAAGGCAGAGGGCAGATGGCAAAAGGAAAGAGAGTTTTTTTCTCATCGCCAAGCTGTGCAATTTAAGCGCACATCAGCTTACTATTTATCCTTTATTTAACATAAGGTAGGTTTAATAGAGCGATCGCTATCCCCAACCAAATCAAACAACAATATCGGGTTAACTGTAAAGCTTGGTCAATTTTTTCGGGTGTAATTGGGTTGACTGGATTTCCCAAACGAGGTTTTTCTTTCGCAACACCTTGATACCAGTTCGTCCCTCCCACCTGAACTCCTAAAATTGCCGCATAAGCACACTCACTCCAACCCGAATTTGGACTAGGATCTTTAACAGCATCCCGACGGCATACACTAAAAACGGTTTGGGGTTTTCCTGAAAAAAGTGCCAAAGTAATCACCGTTAACCGACAAGGCAACCAAGTCAAACGGTCTTCAAGTTGGGCACTAAACCAACCCAAATCATTATAAGGTTCATGCCGATAACCCACCATAGAATCAAGAGTACTAACAGCTTTATACCCTAATGCCAAAGGAACACTACCCACAATGGGAAAAAATGCGCCAATAATGGCATAAAATAAGGGAGCTGTTACTCCATCGGTCGCATTTTCTGTCACCGTTTCCAAGACAGCGCGAAGAATTTCTGGTTCCGATAATTTTTCTGTATCTCGACCTACATATTGACTTAATTTCCCACGCGCTTCCTCTAACTGTCCAGCAATTAAGGGTTGTAAAACATCAACTGCGGCTGTTCGCAAACTCCGACCTGCAAAACAGCTTGCTAAAAGAATACCTTCTACCCCAATACCAACTAACGGATGCAGCCAGCTTGCACCTTTAACGATTAACCATCCTACCAGTCCACTACTCAGGATTAATCCGACACCCAATCCAATTCCTACTAAACGGCGTGTCCACTTTTGAGTGCAATAGTGAATAACCAACTGAGTGTAGCGAGAAATCACCCAACCCATCACTCGTACAGGATGAGGCCAACCCCAAGGATCGCCAATTAAGTAATCCAAAATGGCAGCTAGCAATAAAACAACGCTATCTATCGTCAAAGTCATGAAAATGGGGAAGAGTTTTGAGTTTTGAGTTTTGAGTTTTCAATTAAAGAAAGTCCTTAATTGCTCAACTCTGCACTTCCAGGACTTACGCAACTGGCACATAGAGTCAACTGGCACATAGAGTAGGGTGCGTCAGACCAAGATATAGATCGAGATAATCAAGGTTTTATTGTCTGACGCACCCTACTAGTTGATTTTAGTGTGACACTTGCGTAAGTGCTGACTTCTTTACGTTCCCCACACCTCACCAATAGGAGTCATACTAATCATTCAGCTTGTCGATACCAATAGGAGTCATACTAATCATTCAGCTTGTCGATATTCTCTTCCCAATTCGCACCATCGAACGGGACTATCTGAAATTGAGAGAGTACGTTGCCATCAAGACAACGAACATTAACATCTATGCCATTGGGATGAGAACGGGGGCGATAAAAGGGATGAATACCACAAATTCGGCAAAATGTATGTTTAGCAGTATGGGTATTAAAGGTGTAGGTGGTTAAACTATCAGCCCCACTGAGTAAGGTAAATTGTTCAGAAGGAACAATTAGGTGTAAGAAGCCCTTTTTTAAGCAAATCGAACAATTACAATCAATCGCCTCGTGTTTGTCAACAAAGACACGGAAGCGAACCGCACCACAGTGGCAACCTCCTTCATAAGTAACAGGTTCGTTAAGTTTTGTCATGATTCTCGCAAAACATACAATAGTTTTTAACTTAATCAGGTACACCCCTACGTATTAAAGTTAGAGATAAAGCCTGTTGTACTTCTGACTCGGTGAATACTGACTCGGTGAATACTGCTGTATTTAAACAACGAAACTATTCGTCTCCCCTTGGGCGGCTTGCCAACTACGAGCATCATAGTAAAGGTCTGCAAGGGTTATACTGTACAACGCTTCTTTGAGCTTTTGGTGTAATCGTTGCCAAAGAGTAAACGTCACCCAATCTTCAGCTTGATCCGCATCGGGACTATGGCGAGGTAAGGGTTCAATTGTCTCACCAACCGCTTCTAAGATATGACCTAGAGAAATTTCTGTAGGGGAACGAGCTAATTGATAACCGCCTTGAGCGCCTCGTACTGAGTTAACTAACTTAGCACGACGCATTTCAATGAGCAGTTTTTCTAAATAAGGTGCAGGTAAGTCTTGTCGGTGAGCGATCGCTTTTACAGATGTTGGCCCATAACCGGGCTGTAAACTTAGATCTAACAGCGCTTTAACACTATAATGTCCGCGAGTTGTGAGCTTCATACAGATTTAAAATACCTCGCCTTAGAGATACCTTGTTGCCGGATACCCTCATTAGCTTTAGTCATGGGGAATGGAGCATCGGGATATAGATTTTCATCCTTTATTGGGTAAGAAGTACATGGCGTATCCTATTTACGTCCTTGTCCTTTGATGTTACTTGATGCCGCAACCGAAGAAAGGGTAAAGGGATTTCCTTCTCCCTTCCCCTTTCCCTCTTTCTTTTTTGACGAGTGTTGCTTTTTGGAGATGACATCGTGTGTTGAAGCTTTCACATTATCTCACTCTATGAGTTGTTTACAAGCCTTTGCTCAAGAAAGAGTGATTTACAAACCTTGATGAAACAAATATAGCTAACTTAGTTGACAGTATCCGTGTAATATAGTTTTATAGGCTGATATAACACCAAGATTTTTTTATCTTGGTTGACCGTCAGAATAGCGAAACCGCTGCCTACCAGTTAACTGCTTAGTTTTAGATTCAAGTTGATGGCTAAAAAGAAAAAAACAGATCCCTTAGAGGGTCAGGAACTGCTTGAGAAAGTCAAAGACCTGGGCAACCTCAGCAAAGAAGAAAAAGCTAGAGCCTGTGGCTACTACACCGTCACAAAGAACGGAGTAGAGCGAGTCAATATGATGAAATTTCTCAATGCCCTGATTGATGCTGAAGGCATTGAGTTAGACAGCAAAGCCAATGGAAATGGACGGGGTGGACGAAGTGCTAGTTACCGCATTTCGGTACAATCTAACGGCAACTTACTGATTGGCTCTGCTTACACTAAACAAATGGGCTTACTGCCAGGGGATGAATTTGAAATCACCTTGGGACGCAAGCATATTCACCTCAAACAAATTGGCTCAGATGATGCGGTTGAGGATGAAGAAGCCTAAGCGAATGAGTCAAGGAAACAGAGTGTCATCAATGTTTTAAGCTTGGCGATTGAAACCACAGCTAAACAAACGAAACCTGTCAGGAGAAGGTTTTACACCTCCTTGATTTTTTGAGAGAGTCTGCCTAGGGGGACTACCCTACTCCTTCGGAGAGCGCTATCCGAACGGGAAGGCTTCCCCTACGTTTGTGTAGTTGTGATTTCCAATCGCTAAGTCTTAAGTTATATTCCCTGAAGATATTGAGGTGTGTTCTACTTAAGAAACGTCGCTACTGATTCAAGAGGGACAGCTTTTAGTGGCTCCCAAATCCAGTGGGGAGATGTCATAAAAAGCAGTAACGAAATATACATTCCCCAGAACAAAATCAAAATAAATTGCAAGTCCCGTCGAGCAACTAGACTGGCACTAACGGCTGTTGTTAAAGCCAGGGAAATCAAAACCACTGCCCAAGAATAGTGTCCCTCTTCCATCGCCAAATAAACAACCCCAACTAGCGCTGCTAAAGACATCAAACTCAAACCAATCGTCCAAATACGAGGAAAAGACTTGCTAGTGGGCAAATTCCAAACTTCCGCTAGCTGCGCCCCACCTGCTAAGGCTAAAGCTGGATAAATAGGCAAGAGATACCAAGACATTTTAGTAGCCATTAAGGAAATTGCTACAAAATAAACCCCAACCCAAATGAGTACTAACTTTGCCCAACCCCAATTGCGATTCCGCCAAGCCAGCCCCAATCCATAAGACCAGAATAGTAACCAGGGACCGGAAAATTTTACAAGTTCCACTAAATAGTACCAGGGATTTTCTTTATACCCTTTAACAGGTGTCCAAAGGGACTGTAGAGATTGTTTAACAATTGTTGTGGTGACAGTATGACCCTCTACTAAAGGCAGAATATACCAAGCCAAGCCCGGTGCTAAACCCAATAACCAGCCCAACCACCAATAACCAGAAGTCAGTAATCTCGGCGTATCCCAACCCAAAAATAATAAAGCGATCGCAAATAAGAAAACTCCCAGTACAACTCCTTTCGTGAGGCAAAGCAACCCCAAACCCATCCCAATGCCTAAAGCCCAGCGGAAATCACGACGCGATCGCAACACACACCACATCATTAACATTACAAAACATAACGTCGCCCCATCTCCCATCCCCAAACGCCCATAAAGCACCACCGGGAATAACGTTAAATAAATCAAACTAGAGAAAATCGCACTGTGACGGGAGGGGAAAATTTCGCGCCCCATGCCATAGAGGAGAGATACAGAAAAAGCCGTTAAAATAGCACCCGGTAAACGAGTTGTCCACTCATTGATATTGGCAATTTGATAAGCACCACCAATCAACCAATACAGTAAGGGTGGCTTTTCAAAATAAACTTGACTATCAACCGTAGGGTACAACCACTGCCAAGACCCGACTGGTATTCTGCTAATTTCACCAGCCACCTTAGCGATCATTTTTTCGCCCCCGTTTAATAAAGGCAGGCTATCCAGATTAATGCAAAATAGTAGCAGCGCGCCTAAGAGTAATCCTAAGAGCCACAGCCGCTCAATCCAACGTTGAGTTTTGCGAATTCTACTTGCCGAGCGTCCCGAAGTAAATGTTTGATGATCCATCTTTAACTAACAATTCAGATTGCTGTTCATTGGCGATCGCACTCAGGAGTGGCAATCCGCCTGACTGAGCGCGTTATCGCGTGATTTACCCCATTGCCGGAGGCAATCAAACGGTGACTTTCCAATTATGGCTTTTCCAGTTATCAATAAGAAACCTACACTACCAAACCAGCGGCTGTGCCCCTAAACTGCACACTATAAACGTTGGTTACGTGTCAGTGGTCAGTCGTCAGTAGCAACAGCTTCCCTTGTAACATCTAGATGTTAAAATACCTGGAATGGATAACTTTTTAACCTTTTCTTCAAATTCCCAGCCCTTTTGTAAAAATTGTTGGCAAATTGGCACAATCAGTAGTCTCTCCCAATCCATTATTACGGAGGCATTTCCGCTAATTCAGTGACAGTCCTACAACGTATAAAGAAAATTGATTGGATAAGTAGGATAAGGGATAGCTCACCACCAGCGCAACAACTACAACCCTGCTGATTTGTAAGAAGTATTTTCTCAAGGAGAATAAAGGCTATTTTGGCATTGGCAGCTTTCTCAATTGTGGTAAGTTCGTAGACGCAACTCAACCCAACTTAGGTTGAATGGCACTGACTTAAGGATGGTGAGTACTGCCCACCCTACGAGGTTACAGAACATAATACTCTTACCAATAACCAATGACTAATGACCAACAACCAACAACCAACAACCAATAACAACCTAAATTGATCGCCTGCGAGTTACGCCTATGGAAGGCTCATTTCAACTAACCCTACAGATGGTGATTGCCGTCTTTGCCGGGATCAGTGCCCAGGTGATCGCGGAGTACTTCAAAGTTCCTAGCATTGTCTTTTTATTAAGCTTTGGGGTGTTACTGGGTCCCGATGGCGTGGGTTTGTTGCATCCCCAACAACTGGGAGTTGGCTTAGAAGTCATTGTTGCCCTCTCGGTAGCTGTGATTCTATTTGAAGGCGGGTTAAGCCTGGATTTACGGGATTTGGGGAAAGTTTCCGGTTCTTTAAGAAATCTGGTGACACTCGGAACCCTGATCACGTTACTGGGGGGTGGTATGGCGGCTCATTGGCTGGGAGAATTTCCGTGGCAGATTGCCTTTCTCTATGCCTCATTAGTCGTGGTGACTGGTCCAACGGTGATTGGTCCGTTACTCAAACAGGTGAAAGTGGATCGGCGGGTGGCAACCATTCTCGAAGGCGAGGGGGTTTTAATTGACCCAGTGGGGGCAATTCTGGCGGTTGTGGTGTTAGATACGATTTTGAACAGTGATGCTACCCCGTTAGCTGCCATTATTGGTTTGAGTTTGCGCCTCGGTATTGGTGGGATTATTGGCGGTGTAGGCGGGTGGTTGTTGGGGTTATTTATCAAACGTGCCAATTTTATTTCCGAAGACCTGAAAAACCTCGTTGTCTTAGCAGGAATGTGGGGTTTGTTTGGTTTAGCGCAAATGATTCGCTCTGAATCAGGACTCATGGCAACGGTAGTGGCGGGAATCGTAGTAGGAGCGTCTTCTTTGCCGGAAGAACGCCTTTTACGACGATTTAAAGGGCAATTAACGGTGCTTGGGGTTTCCGTGTTATTTGTCCTCCTCTCAGCCGATCTTTCGATAGCGAGTGTGGTGGCGTTGGGTTGGGGCAGCGTTTTTACGGTTTTGGCACTGATGTTTCTGGTACGCCCGTTTAGTGTTAGTTTGTGTACCTGGACGAGTGAATTGAACTGGCGACAAAAATTATTTTTATCTTGGATTGCTCCTAGGGGAATTGTTAGTGCGTCGGTGGCTTCGTTGTTTGCGATTTTGCTAACTCAGCGAGGGATTAATGGTGGGGATTCGATTAAGGCGATCGTGTTTCTGACGATTATAATGACGGTATTTTTACAAGGGTTAACGGCTGGTTGGGTGGCGAAATGGCTCAAAATTAATCCTCAAGAAAATGCCACAGGTGCGGTAATTATTGGGTGTAATCCGTTGAGTCGGTTGATTGCGCGGTTATTTCAAGAACGGGGAGAATCGGTAGTTCTGATCGATACTGATGCGGAAGCGGTAAAAAAAGCCCAGGAGGAAAATTTACGGGTTTTCCAAAGTAGTGGTTTAGATATTGATGTGTTGGAAGAGGCGGGAATTGAATCGGTGGGAACGTTCTTGGCAATGACTAAGAATGGTGAGGTTAACTTGGTTTTGGCGCAACGCGCGGTTGAAGAGTTTGCTCCTCCACGAGTTTTGGCTGTATTTCCGCGTGACCCTCAAACGAATTCGACGAATAATAAAACTAAAGTTAATCAGGCATTTATTCCCCAATTATCGATTAAATCGTGGAATCAATATATTAGTGATGGACAAGTCAAGTTAGGTAAAACGACATTACGAGAACCGGGATTGGAATTTCAGCGATCGCACCTGCAAGCCTTAATTCGTTCGGGAGAATTAGTGCCTCTACTCATCGAACGGGACGAGAGTTTACAAGTTGCGGGTGCGAATGAAAATTGGCAAGCAGGCGATGAAATTATTTATGTCTTGCACGATCCGAGACCCAAACTTTTGAAGCGTTTATCCGGTGGTACGTCTTCCTCTCGTTTGGAAATAGAGAAGTTGCCAGAAGTTGAGGAAATTCCGATTTCTGTACCTGTGGGTGAAGCCGCTGTGGTGGAAAGTAGTTGAGTTAGAGGGAGTGGGGAGTGGGAGAGACAAAAGAAGTGATGAGTTCTAACCTAGTAAATGCAATCCAGACTATTTACTTATCTTTACATACTTGGCTTTTTTTGCGCCGACCTACTTAGAACCTTGTAAAATCTCTTGATCGCCAATACTTAAAGGACTTAAACGATAAGGCAGTTCAATCCGAAACTCAGTACCCACTTCGGAATCCGATACACATTTGAGAGACCCTTTATGCTGTCCAACAACGATTTGATAACTAATTGCTAATCCTAAACCCGTACCCGTCCCTACAGGTTTAGTCGTGAAGAACGGATCGAAAATTCTCGCTTTAACATTGGGTTGAATTTCTGGACCATTGTTAGCAATGCCAATAACGATGCGATCGCTATCTAACAGTTCAGTTCGGATGGTAATTCGACTAGGGCAACTGTAACTTCGTTCGAGGGCATCAATAGCATTGTTCAGAATATTTAAAAAGACTTGATTCAACTGGCTAGCATAACATTCTACTAAGGGTAAGTTTCCATAGTTTTTAATCACTTCAATCTTGCATTTGCCATTACCTGATTCTAAGCGGTGCTGCAAGAGTGATAGAGTGTTGTCGATTTCTTGATGAATATCAATCGGTTTCAAGCCGTAGCGATTTTGCTGAGAAAAGTTTTGTAAAGATTGAACGACCTTCTGGATACGTTCTGCACCTGTGCGGAGAGAGGATAAGACTTTGGGCAGATCGCTGATCACAAATTCTAGGTCTACTGTTTCTAATTTGTCGATAATTTCCAGAGTAGGGTTAGGGGTAATAGCTTGGTAGAGATGAATTAATTCAATCAGATCCTTAGTATAGTGTTCAACATAGGAAACGTTACTATAAATAAAGGTAACTGGATTATTGAGTTCGTGAGCCATTCCGGCCACAAGCTGCCACAAACTAGCCATTTTTGCAGTTTGCACCAGTTGGGCTTGATTGTCTTGTAACTGTCGTAAGGCTTGATTTAACTGTTGGGTTAACCGACACGATCGCAATCCAGCGCGTACTCGTGCTAATAATTCTTCCACATCAATAGGTTTCGAGATAAACTCATCTGCACCTGCATCAAGTCCCTGAATGCGATCAGTAATTTGATCGCGCATGGTGAGTAAAATTAAGAACGTACTAGCTACTTCTGGGTCAGCCTTAACCCGACGACAAACTTCTAACCCATCCAAGTTCGGCATCATCCAATCACAAATCATTAAATCTGGATGTACTAACTTGAGTTGGGAAAGTCCTTCTTCTCCGTTCTGGGCAATAGTAACATCATGACCTTGGCTATGAAGTAAGTTTTTTAGAACTAACTGAACGGTCAAATCATCATCAACGACTAAAATCTTCGCCATAACCAATAGAACGGAATAGCCTATTCGGATAGATGATTAGCAATAAACACATAAAGTCCCAATTCCTGATTCTTTAAAGCCGCTAACAGATCAGCCGTATCGGAAAGGTTTTGTGCTATTGCCCGACACTCTAATTCAGCAGCGATCGCTTGGACTGAGGGAACTCCCACATTAGCAGAAGCCCCTTTAATCTGATGGGCACATCGGGCTAGGGTTACACAATCCCTAGTTTCGAGAGCATATTGAATAGTGTCCAAGTTAACCTGTATGACCTCAATCAAGGTTTGCAGGAGTTCGCGCTGCAACTCTACTTGACCCAGAGAGACTTCATGTAAACGGTCAAGCTCGACGTGGATTTCTAGGGAGCGATCAGCAGAGAAAAAATCCGATTTCGACAAGAGGTATAAGTATAATTGGGATTCTACAATAAGCCTAACTATACTCTAGAAGTCTAGCTCTTGTGTGTCAAATTGATAAAGGCTGGTGGCAGGGGGGACGCGGAGAACCTAAATAGACCTCTGGCAAAAGTATTGTTCTAACGGGGTTTGTGTGCATTCTTGTTCACTGTTCCCGAATCACAGCAAGAGGTTTTGGGTAGAGACGGGAAATTGCACCTCTCTACATCTCTACACGTCTACACGTCCCTGCAATCAATGGGATTAACTACTCGTTAACGCTGGATCAGGCTGTGGCTGTGTTTCGTCTTCGGGGGGTAGTCCCAGAATCTCTCTGTAAAGCCGAATGTATTGTACGGCTGACTTATCCCAACTGAAGTTTTGACGCATACCTCGCTGTTGTAAGGCTTGCCAGCGATCTTTGTAGTGGAAACCTTCCCAAGCCCGTACCATACACGTATAAAAATCTAAGGGTTCATAGCGATCAAAACAATACCCTGTACCCGCTTGGTTCATCGGCTCATGATGAAAAACGGTATCGACTAAACCACCAGTCCGCCGTACAATCGGGACGCAGCCGTAGCGCATCGCTAGCATTTGGCTAATCCCGCAGGGTTCAAAACGGGAAGGCATGAGGAAAGCATCGCTACCTGCATAGATGCGTCGGGCGAGGGCATCGTTGTAGAGGAGTTGAGTGGATAAACGACCTCGATAGCGAGAGGCGAGTTGCCACATTTGGGTTTCATAATAGCGTTCACCTGCACCCAGCAAGACAAATTGAGCATCGGTATAAGATAGAAAGCGATCCAAAACTTGTAAGAGTAGATCAATCCCTTTTTGCTCGACGAGTCGCGTTACCATACCCAGAAGAAAGGCATTTTTATTCACTTGTAAGCCGACTTCTTCTTGTAGGGCAATTTTGTTTTTGGCACGCAACTCAATCGTATCAGCCGTAAAATTTTGAGGGATATATTTGTCGGTTTCTGGATTGTAACTTTCGGTATCAATCCCATTGAGAATACCGACCATCTTACCACTGATAAACGATAGCAGTCCTTCTAAGGTTTCCCCATATTCAGCGGTGCGGATTTGTTGGGCATAGGTGGGAGAAACCACACTCACGCGATCGGCATATTGAACCGCTGCTGCCATGGTGTTATGACCTTGCATATACCATGGGCACCAGGTCATCTGTTCTAAGCGCCAGCGCCAGGGGCCTTGATAAGCGAGGTTGTGGATTGTAAAGACGGTGCTAATATCAGGGTCTTGGTGCATCCACACCGGAATCATACCCGTATGCCAGTCGTGACAGTGGATGATTTGTGGCTTCCAGTAGTTCCACGCAAATTCAGCGGCACCATTAGCAAAGAAGGTAAACCGCCAGTCTTCATTTTCCCCAAAGTAAATGTTGCGGTCTGAGAAGCTGGGATGCCCCAATAAGTACAGAGGTACATCTGTGCCCGGTAAAACGGTTTCATAGACCGCAAAGTTTTGGAACATGGCATAACCCCACCAGATCGGATCTTTGGGAATTTCCATCTTGTCAGCTAAAAAGCCATAGTAGGGCATAAGAATCCGCACGTCCATCCCCATCCGTTTCAAGACTTTGGGTAATGCCCCGACCACATCTGCCATACCGCCGACTTTCGCAATGGGTGCAGCTTCTGCGGCAACAAATAGAATTCTCATTTTGATTTTTTTGTACTGTTAAGCCTCAGATAGTAATACTACTAGTTCATGGTTCATGGTTCATAGTCCTAAACCTTGACAGTAACAGGACTTACGCAAGTGTCACAATAAAATCAACTTGTAGGGTGCGTCAGACCAATTTATTGATCGAGATAATCAGGGTTTGCTCGTCTG
>DNGI01000342.1:0-2738 GCA_003486645.1 Cyanobacteria bacterium UBA11370
CGGATGTGGCAGCGGATGGGGTAGCGGATGTAGCGGATGGTTGAATCATCGAATCATCTGATCGCCTATCCGTTACATCCGTTACCAAATCCGTTGCCAATGTGATCCGTTGCTAGAGGAAACAAACCGTTAAACTCTCTCCCCATCTCCCCATCTCCCCATCTCCCCCTCTCCCCCTCTGTCTCAACCACCAATTTAAAAGCGTAACCTCTTAAAGTGGTTCCTGTTTGAGTTCCTTCGTGAGATCACGGATTGTGTCTTGATGATTTTTTGCCACCATTGCTGCGGCTTGAGATGCTTGTGCTGCACGCTGGGACGCTACTACGGCTTCCCTAACCGTTTGCGTTAGTTCAGTAATGGCTATGGCTTGTTCTGCTAACACTCCAACAAACTGCTGAATGGTCTGTTGTTGCTGCTGTGCTGTCTGAGCTTGCTGTGCTGTCGTCTCGGCAAGCCGTTCGACTGCTGCTAAAAGTCGCTCTAGACGCTCTTCAAATGGGTCTAGGGGCGGGGTTATCATGTTGTTTGTGTAGTTATTTATAGCCTTTTCACCTTGTGAAGTACACTATCAATCCCACCCTACGGGAAGCTACTGGCGGGTCTATCTCCCTCATCTCTCATCTTCCTCGAACTCAACTACCCCATAGACATCTGGTAAAAACTGTTGTGGGGTAGGTATCGTGCCTGCCTTTAACTTTATTGCCTGGAATGCTACAGGTTACTAACTAACTCGACTGTGTTGGGCAGTTTCAGCCAAACTGAGAATAGTTCCTCCGAGTTCAGTCTGATTCAACAGAGCGTCAGTCAAATCAGTTCCAGCTAAGTTAGCGTCTCTTAAGTTAGCATTGCCCAATGAAGCGCCATTGAGTTTAGCATAGGCTAGGTTAGATCGGCATAAGTTCGCTCCCTCTAGCTGGCACTCGATTAGGTTAGCTTCAATGAGATTGGCACCACTCAAATTCGCACCACTCAGGTTAGCACCATTCAAGTTGGCTCCAATCATATTTGTAATGCTCAGGTTAGCACCACTCAGGTTTGCCTCATGTAGGTTAGCTTTAATCAGAGTGGTTCCACTGAGGTAAGCACCCGTTAGGGTACTATGACTCAAATCTGCACAACTGAGTTCAGCACCGCTCAAATTAGCACTACTTAGATTAGCATCCCGCAGGTTCGCCATACTCAGTTTGGCACCAATCAGGTTGGCATCCTGTAGGTTAGCATCGCGCAGGTCAGCATCACTCAGACTGGCGATAATTAGGTCAGCGCCGCTGAGGTCAGCACCCATGAGGTTAGCCTCATTCAAGTTAACATCGGTGAGATCGGCATTATGCAGGTTAGCACCTGTTAGATCAGCATTCCGCAGGTTGGCATCACGCAGGTCAGCACCTTGTAGATCGGCATCGCGCAGGTCGGCACCCTGAAAATTTCTCTCTCCTGCTGCATAACGTGACCGAATTTCGTTAGCATCCATAGGTGTATTTGGAAGTTTTGGGAATATTCAGTTTTAACAGAATTTCCCCAATGTTAAGCTCTAGTACTCACGAGATCAACTGATTAGATCAACTTAATCCTAACTCACTGGAGTCGGTTGAGAACTTTTACTCAAACACAGGATGGTTCCTTCAATGTAGGCTTCCTCTAAATTGGCATCGGTTAAATCAGTGCCAGCTAAGTTGGCATCTCTTAAGTCAGCATGACATAAAGATGCTCGATTTAGCTTGGCATGGGCTAAATTAGCTCGATATAATTTTGCTTCACTTAAGTTAGCACCACTCAGATTTGCTTCAATCAGATTAGCTCCCATCAAGTTAGCACCAATCAAGTTGGATTCCCTTAAATTAGCACCAATCAGATTGGCAATACTCAAGTTAGCACCACTGAGATTAGCATTACTCAGGTTAGCTTTAATCAAGCTGGCATCACTCAGATACGCATCACTCAGATAAGCACCCCTCAAGTCAGCGCCACTCAAGTCGGCACTAATGAGGTTAGCACCAATCAGGTTAGTATCGCTCAGTTTGGCAACCCCTAGTTTGGCACCAATGAGGTGAGCATCGCTTAAATTAGCACCAATCAGGTTGGCATCGCTGAGTTTAGTAAAAATCAGATCTGTACCCATTAGGTTAGCGCCACTCAAGTCCGCCTCCCGCAGATCAGCATCGCTGAGATTAGCTTCACTGAGATCCGCACCACTCAGGTTTGCTTCACGCAGATCCACACCACTCAAGTCAGCACCACGAAAGTTTCTTTCGCCTGCTGCATAACGTGACTGAATTTCTATCGCATCCATAGGTTATATCGTTTAAAAACTCAGATTAGTCATTAGACATCTTGCAAAAGTCGAATTTTGATACGCAAAACCAATGCTTTCAGCCGTTATTTTGGCATTTATGCAAGAGGTCTATTGGTCATTCATATAGTAAAAGTTCGTGAGGAAACTTTCAGGAATGGTTAAGATACACCTTGTAGAGACTATTAACGTAGTTAGTTTTACTAGAGCTTGTCAAGCAGCCAGGAAGTTTTTGACCTAAGTCTCTAAGATTTCCTCCAAATTTTTGAATAGTGGTGGTTGCACGGGTTTTAGCAACCACCGTTTTTTTAGTAAGCTGCCTGTGCTTTTAAATTACTTATTGAGATATAGCAGTTTGCGCTCGAATGAGGTACACCAAGAATCCTCCTTGTCCTCCTTGTCCCCCTTGTCCTCAAGAGTCTCAATCAGGGATAAATGTACCTCATCC
>DNGI01000342.1:2843-9677 GCA_003486645.1 Cyanobacteria bacterium UBA11370
TTATAGCAGTTTGCGCTCGAAAGAGGTACACCAAGAATCCCCCTTGTCCTCCTTGTCCCCCTTGTCCTCAAGAGTCTCAATCAGGGATAAATGTACCTCATCCAAATGAAAACTGCTGTAGATGGGGGGGATGGGGAGAACAACGAACAACTGACAACGAACAACGGACTAAACAAAAACCCGATGTTCTAAACAAGGCATCTGACGGCGGACTTGTTCGAGGCGAGTGGGGTTAATTTCGGCGATCGCTACTCCTGGTTTATCTCCAGCATCGGCTAAAATAACACCCCAAGGGTCAATAATCATGGCGTGACCGTGGGTTTGACGCATGGCATAGTGATGTCCTGTTTGGGCGGGTGCAATCACGTAGCAGGTATTTTCAATGGCTCTAGCTTGGAGGAGAACTTGCCAGTGGTCTTTCCCAGTATAGGCGGTGAAGGCAGCCGGAACGAATAAAATATCTGCCCCTTTGTAGGCTAAGTGGCGGTAAAGTTCTGGAAAGCGGACATCGTAACATACAGAAAGTCCCAAACTGCCTAACTTTTCGGATGGGTAGACGGGTGGAAGTTGGGTTCCTGCCATGACTGTACTCGATTCGCAATAAGTATTGCCATCGGGTACATTGACATCAAATAAATGAACTTTTTGGTAACGGGCGAGTTCGGTGCCGCTGGGATCGATCAACAGGGCGGTATTGTAGACTTTGGTGCTGTTAACAGGTACGGGGAAACCACCACCGAGGATCGTCACCTGAAAGCGTTGTGCCATGGTTTTGAGGAATTTCTCGCTTTGAGAAGCGATCGCCGAGGCGTGAGTAATTTTTTCTTCTTCTTTGCCTAAAAATGAGAAATTTTCCGGTAAACCGACGAGTTCAGCACCCTGACGCACCGCCAGTTCGATCAGTTCTTCTGCCTCCACCAGGTTTTTTTCTAGATCAGGGAGGCTGGTCATTTGAATGGCAGCAGCAAGATACGATTTCATTGACAGGAGTAATATGGATAATTCTATAGCTCTAGCTTTGGGAACTTACTATACCAGGGAAAGTCACTCTCTGCTAGAGCGGGCTGGAATTGAACTCTTTCTCTAGACGGATACCTCACAGGTAACATTAGGCTAATCTTCCTTGAGAAAGGTTAAGAGGTTAGCCCATTTGGTGGCTAGAGGTTGTAAAAAAAATGTAAGACCTATAACGGATATTGTACCTACAAATCCGAAAATCTGAAACAAAAATTAAGTGGGTGCGTCCTGTAGGAGTAAGGTTAGGCTTGGGAGTCAGGATGCTCTAGTAGAAGATACGTTTTACGCTCATCTCCTGGTGATAGAGTTCACTCTCATTCATCACTCAGCTCAGATTAGCACTGATATCCCAGGCTTTGTTAAACGAACCCCAGTGTTTCTCTAGTCAACTACCTTTTGGCTGTTGGCGATGAGAATAACTCGTTTAATCGTGGATGGAGTGGGTTTTATAAATGCCTACGCTACTGGATGGACAACGAAAAAGTTGGGCGGTACGATCTCAATAAATATTGCGCGGTGCTGGCATCTGAATTTCCTTTTGCTGACCAACTCAATTCAATGGCAAGACAGTCTGCAGCCGAACGAGCTTGGAGCGCAATTTCTCGGTTTTACGACAATTGTCAAAATAAAATTAAGGGTAAAAAAGGATTCCCAAAATTCAAGAAGCACTGCCGTTCGGTTGAGTACAAAACAAGTGGCTGGAAGCTTTCTGATAGCAGGAAGGCTATCACTTTCAGCGACAAGAAGGGAATAGGAACCCTCAAGCTGAAGGGGACTTACGACCTGAACTACTACGATATTAAGCAGATTAAGCGAGTGAGATTAGTCCGCAAGGCTGATGGGTACTACGCTCAGTTTGCCATTGATGTCAAGGTAAAGATAGAAACTCAGCCCACTAACAAGATAGTTGGCTTAGACCTGGGATTGAAGTATTTCCTAGCAGACAGCGATGGAAATACAGTGGAGTCCCCCCAGTTCTACAGGAAGTCTGAAAAACAGCTCAACCGAGCTAATCGTAAAAAATCAAAGAAGTTCGTTAAAGGCGCTAAACCGCAGTCTAAGAATTACCACAAAGCCAGAAGTCGATACACTCGGAAGCATCTAAGAGTAAGTAGGCAGCGAAAAGAGTATGTCAAGCGAGTTGCATACTCCGTCATCCAATCTAACGATTTGGTCGCCTATGAAGACTTAAATGTGAAAGGGCTGGTGAGAAATCGTCATCTGGCTAAATCTATCAGCGACGCAGGATGGTCAACTTTCCGGCAGTGGTTGGAGTATTTTGGCTTTAAGTATGGAAAGGTTACTGTTGCTGTACCTCCCCATAACACAAGCCAAAACTGTTCTCGCTGCCGCAAGAAAGTGAAGAAGTCTCTATCAACAAGAACCCACGTTTGTCCGCATTGTGGGTTTGTTGAAGATCGAGACATCAACGCAGCCATCAATATCCTGAAATTAGCGCTGTGTACGGTAGGGATACGGTCACTTACGCTTGGGGAGATTTACCCTCTTGGGCAGTTGGAGCAATCCTGCTGTCTAACGGCGAGTCGCTGAATCAAGAATCTCCGCACTTCTAAGGCGGAGAGTGTCAACTAAGTCAGCAACTGAGGAGATGTCAGATGAGTTTAATTCGTGAAATCGCCCAACAAGCCCTCACCAGTGGATATCTGACGGTAGAAGCTGAAAACCAACTTCGCCAGCTTTTATGTATGAAGTATGACTGGGAAGACTTTAAGGCTTTTATTCGATTACAACAAGAGGTAATGGAAGGGCAAGTCAAACAAGAGTCTCGTGAGTTAGTCTCTGCTGGGAAGGAGGTAGCGATCGCCTAATTGGGGAATGGGGAGTAGGGAATGGGGAGTGGGGAGTGGGGAGTGGGGGAGGTATAGTTGTAGCAGTCGTTGATTGAATGATTAAAAAAAACCAACAACCAACAACCAACAACCAACAACCAACAACCTTACTTCGTTGCCACAACAGCAATATTCCAACCGAATCGCTTCATCAAAGGTATTTTTTTCAAAATTCGATCCAATTTTTCTAATCGGCGATACGTTGGTTTGAGTCGTTCCTGTTCAATAATAATTTTCTTCCAGTAGCGCTCTTTGTTAGGATTGACTCGTTCAATTAAATAAAACTGCAAGAAAATCCAAAGGGTTGCTAGCCAAAAGGTATCATAGGCGGTTTCAGAAAAGACAGATTTGATGTAATTCACGATATTAATATCCAACGGCATTTCATCTTCCGTTCGCACTTCAGTAGCCATGCGCCGATAGATATTAATAATAGGATTATGCTTTAGAGGGTCCCAAAAACAGGCTTTTCCGCCTGGTTTGAGAACTCGGTGCATTTCCCGCAACGCCATTTTTGGATCAGGGATGTGGTGTAATAAATTAGAGGCGTAGACAAAATCAAACGTATTGTCCTCAAAATCCAACGCCATCGCATTAGCGGTACATCCCTCAACTTCAACACCATTAGCAGCGGCTAATTTAAGGGCAACTTCTACCATTCCTGGCGAATAGTCAGCCGCGACACAACGCGCCCCTTTTTTAGCAAAATAGACACTATTTTCCCCTGCACCACAGCCTAAATCTAAAAGTAGTTTACCGCGAATATCTCCCATTTTTCGCAGAATAAATCGATTTTCGGGTGCAGTACAGGCTTCAAAATAGTCAGCTACCTTGATCCCATCTACATCAATTGCAGCAGCCCAAGCATCATGAAATCGGCGTTCTTTATCTAAGGTTTCGTCTGACATTCTTATAAGGATTGGGGGGGAGATATTTTTAGTGAATTGATCACTAGAGTACAAGAATTAACCGTATTTTGTTCATCATAACCCACGACATCCAAGAGTAAATATACTGGGTCTTTACCGTGAATGGATAGGCGAAAGCTGGATGAATTAGTGGGTGAATAGTCACTTTCTGTAGACCCAACTATCTTACCATCCTGATTGAACATTGCTAACCGTAGAGATAATCTCACACAAGGGTTGTCTAGAAATGTTACTTTGCCAATGACTTCAGCATCGTTGGGGAGTGAACCTAAATAGAGGAAGGATTGACCTAATTCTGAAGTGCTTGAGGTATCTTGAATTAAGTTGGGTAGTTCTGTTGTTGCCTGAACGGGAGTTGTTGCGGGGAATAAGGATGATGGATTGGGGATGGATTGGGTGATGCGATGCCGAAGGCGGTTCGCTTGACGACCATCGCGTTCCTCTTTATAAGCAACTAACCTGTAGGTATTATTGAGATTTCGATTTGCAAACGATTGTTCTAAGGGTTGATTTAATGCCATCCAATTTCGTTGTCCACCGGGACGTTCTCCAATCTGTTGCTGCATAGTAGAAAGGGTGCGTACTGCGGTGGAGGCAGAGGTGGGACGAATTCGTTGGTAAAGGCTAACAACACTACCGTTTTCTAATTTGAATTGTACAGGTAAGCGTTGAAAATCTTCGGCAATTTCCCAATTTTGCGTAAACGCCTCAAATACCACTTGGACAACACCAATTTCTTTATTAGGCAACCATTCTCCTACTATGGGAACTTTGGTTAAATCGTTGGGATATTCAGCGAGAGGGTTAGGAACAACGACGTATTGGGCTTGTAGTAAAGTTTCAAGGGGATATTGATCACGAGAGTCTACTTGGGGTGCTGGTAAGATATTTAAAATTCGACCTTCTCGTCCATATACTACTCGTTCTGCGGCACTAATTACACTAGGACTGAGTTGAAGACGTTGATAACCAACGACATAAATGGGTTCGTTATGGGGTGCAAGTTGACGTAGGGCGTTAACCAGTCGAATGACTTCATCATAATCGGTACGAACCAGAGGGGGAAGACTAATCGCAAATAAGGGATGAAAGGCTTGAGTTATTGTACCGATTGGGGTTAATCCTAGGATTAAATTACCAATGAGATAACAGCTAGCTACACTTAACAGCATGGTGCGAACTCGTCCAACTAACCGACTCCAAGTTGTCCACAGAAATGCGGCTAACCCGATGATGACTAATGGGGTAACTTGTATGGAGTAAAAAACATTTGCATAACGCAGAATCCCGATCCATACTATTAAAGAGAAGATGCCCCACAATCCGATTAAAGTAATCGTAGGTAAAGGGACAGCACAGGTAAGAATACTGGCAGAAAATCCAATGACTACTAACAGCCAAGTTCCCCATCCATAAAACGAGGCGTATAGATTTACCATATCACTAACGGGGAAACTCCAGGATTCGTACAGAGTTCTGTAATTCATCGTTAGCGCCTTGTAAGTAAAGTCTGGCGCTATGGTGATTAAGGTGGCAAATGCGATCGCTGCTATTAAAATTAATCGTATTGTTGTGGCTAGCAAACTCTGCCAAGGAACTCGTCGTTTTTGCCGGATTTGAATCACTACAACGACGAACGCTTGTAGAGTAATAGCACCGAGAAAGGCTATACTCCCATAGGCGAAATGGCGACGCAATAGTACGGATAGTCCAATTAAAATTCCAATGATAGGAACTCGCCACCAGTGCTTGAGTCTGAGTTCTTGTAAGTAAAGAAATGCGGCTAATGCCAGGAAGAAAGTACCACCTGTATCCGGAATGCCAATAAAGGTTGATGACCAGTTTACGGGAATGAGTAGGGTTAGGAAAGCGGTTGACCAAAAAATGAGTCGCCGATAAATCGGGAGGAGTTGTTTACTAGTTATAAAATACCCAGAGTAGGAGTGGGGAGTGGGGATGAGTTCAGTGGCGATCGCTCCCATGGCTAATGCTAAGGGCAGCAGATACACTAAGGCTAGGCTAATGTGGTAGACGAGGCGGGATTCACCGAAGATGAGGATGAAGGGTACTAAGGGTAAGGTGAAGAGGCGGTTACGTTCGCGCACTAGAGAGTCTTGAACGAGTTGCATTGCTTCGGATGGGGATTCCCGAAAGGCAGTTACAACTTGGATCGTTGCGGAATACCAGTCAATCCACCAGTGAAAGTTACGCTCGCTGGCTATGTAGAGTAGAGTGATGGTTAGGGTCAGTAGTGCCAACACGACGAAGCAGGCGGCATTACTTGGTAATTTTAGGTTAGCTCCTAAGCGCTTTTGCATGGAATTGGCTAGTTGTACGGTCTTGTTTTTAGTCCTGATTTATAACAAAAGTTAACGCTAATGTCTAATGGGGGGAGTGGGAAGTGGAGAGTGATTTCCTGTGTATAGGTTTCTCTGCTGAGGTGTTCGCATCCGGAAAGGTACCAGAGGTGTTGCTGGGAGAGATGGTTTACCTGTGCTGGTTGCTGCAAGATAATGTTAGGCTCAAAGTCTAAGTTTTTTTTAATAAGAATTTGGGGTTGATGAGGGATTTGTATAGCCCCATACTTTAGTCTGTGGGTGCTAATTTTTTCCTTGTTCGTTGCACTTTCTCAATTTGTTGAGGCGCTTCTATTTCCGTGTAGAGTTGGATTGCTTTATCAAAATTTTCTTGGCTTTTCTGGGTTTCATCCATCTTTTGATAGGTTAAGCCGAGTTGATAGTATGCTTCTGCTAGGTCGCATTTAGCACCAATTTTATCTAGAATTTCTATTGATTCTGAATGATGGGATAGCGCTGTTTCAAAGTTTCTCTGTTCTCGATAGAGTTCTGCTAGACCAGTAAGAGCTTTTGCCTTAACCTGACTGTAGTGACTTTCTTCAGCAAAAGATATTGCACTGTGGTACATTTCAAAAGATTTATCAAAATCTTTGAGATTTTTATAAGTAGAACCTAAAAAAAGTAGTCTATTTCTAAACCAAACACCTCACAGATACTTTTATAGTTATTCCAAATAAGAGT
>DNGI01000207.1:0-8829 GCA_003486645.1 Cyanobacteria bacterium UBA11370
AGGGATTTTAGTACATTTCAACCGCTGATGCCTGAAACGCTCACTCTATGAAGTTTTCAAGGTTCAATTGCGACAACCTAAAACTAATATACCATTCCAGACCTAGACTTGTGCAAGGGGGCACTATCAAATTCCTCGAAAACCAATGACAGCAAGCTTTTCAAGAGTTGCGACAACCTCCAATTGAGACAAAAAGCGTCAAACCCATATCTAATAACGAGTGTAGCCCCAAATTATCAACCCTGTAGAAAAACACCTACTGGTTGTCGCAAATATTGATCAGGAGCATTTCTGAAAACCCCTCAGCTTTAGCCACGGCACGATCAATCAATCAGCTCAAAAAAAGCATCATCCAGTTCGTAGCCTAACATCTGAGCCATTGCCTTAACCCGCGATTGACTGGCGATACCTTGCTGCTGTAGCCACTTTGTCAGAACAAATACCTTTTGCATCACAAAAATTTCCAGACCCTCTGGATTATACTGAATCCCTTCAGTACGGTTAAACTGGTGCGGGACTAGCATGGCAGTATAACGTGCAAATTCCCCCGATTTCCAGTCTAAGAGAAAAGGCAACCAGGGATAGCGAGTGTCCAGACGAATAAACCACAGGCGTATTTCAGGAACTTCTGAAAGTTCCCGTGGATCATCAGGTTCACGAGGGTAGTCAAACTCAAAGGATAACTGCTGTTCATGAGAGGCGATCGCACCCTCAGAGAGGAGTTTTTCAATCACTGTCTCGACAGGGGATAGATCCAAGTTGTGAATGCAGTCCGAATTAAGGGCGATCGCAAGCGTCATCGAGTCATCATTGAAAAGGACATTCTCTATTTTCCTCTAAACGGGCACGAATTTTCAGTTGTTTTAATAACCCAAGTTCCTAGTAAAAAAAGGTAGAGGGTAGAGGGAAGAAGGAAGGTTGAAATCCTGATGAGTTTAGCAAAAGTACCCTTGCGGGTACTGTCAAACCACAAAGAAATGCTTCACACTATAAAAAATACAGAGCAGGCTAACTACAGCAGTTTTCGTAGAAGCTGCGGTACACTGACCGAAGGGTAACGGTGAAACGGAAAAGGGGAATATGAAACCCCTCTTCTTTCACCCTTACCCCTTCCCTTTTTCTCCCTATCTTCGTTTGAGTTGAGGTCAAAAACTGGGCTAGATTTGGTTCGTCAATCAGGTTTTATATCCGTTTTTCAACGTTATCCTTCAATATGCAACCTGAAGAACCACGAGAAGCAATGATTCCTCAAGACAAACTTAAACACTTTGTTACCCAATTAACAGATTTTGTTCCTTTAAAAGTCCTTCAATCTACTGAAGATACTGTATCTGAGGTAATTTTAGAGTCCGATGTTGATGGAACTCGCTATTATTTAGTACGTTGTCGAACCCAACCTTAGAATCGCATTAATCTAAGTCCCCGTGAACAAGCGATCGCCAAGCTAGTTTCTCAAGGGTTGCCGAACACATGTATTGGTAGTCAACTCGATATTAGCCCTTGGACTGTGGCAACTTATATCCGACGTATTTTTTTTGTCAAACTCGGTGTCATACCAAGTTGCGTTCATAGGTAGTACTTTCTTTCCCCTTGTCCCCCTTGTCCCCCTTGTCCTCCAAGTCTTTCCTATCTACTATCTTTGACCGCAACTGGGTGTCACGTCTAGAACTGCCATGATTACTCAGCTAATCAAGGAAAATGTGTTACAGGATTAAACATCAAGAGTAGACATACTTAAACATTCTAAGGTAAACTGGTAATGAGTTTACCTTAATCGTATAGGTATTGTATTGAAGAACTCACTAAAAATTCATCGCCCTAATGTGTGATCTTATTCATCACATCCGTTGGGATGCAGACATAGGTAAAAACGTTGACAGGGCAACGTCTTCACACCTACTAATATCTTCAGTTGAGACTATCGAGATGCAAGGACTTAAGTCTCCTCGATAAAATAAGAGACAGAGGATATAAGGATAAACTAATCACTAACTTAAACTCATCAACTATGCAAAAGGAAGCGGCAGTTGTAAAACCCATTCGTTCACTGGAAGATGCTCTCAATCGCTGTCAAACATTGGGGATGCGTCTGTCGCGTCAACGTCGCTTAATTTTAGAATTACTGTGGCAAGCGAAAGAACATCTTTCTGCACGAGATATTTATGATCGCTTAAATCAGCAAGGGAAAGCGATCGGTCATACTTCGGTGTATCAGAATTTAGAGGCGCTATCGTCTCAAGGAGTGATTGAATGTATCGAGCGCTCAGACGGACGCTTGTACGGTAATATCAGTGATGCTCACAGTCATGTAAACTGCTTGGATACTAATCAGATTATCGATGTTTACATCAAATTACCTGATGATTTACTCCAGCAAATTGAGGAACAAACGGGTATAAAAATTACCGAATATCGGATTGATTTCTTTGGGTATCGAGGCAATACCACTGAGGGATATAGCGAGTCTATTTGATTCGTGAACAAGGAGAGATAAGGGGGACAAGGGAGACAAGGGAGACAAGGGAGAAAGAATGTACTACGTATGAACGCAACTTCGTATGATATTGGATCTTAGGACTTACGCTGGCATTGTCGTTTAACCACCATTAGTAGGGGCGCATATCGATGCGCCCTCTCTCACGATATGTGGCGTTCGTACGTCAGTCCCAATCTATTTACAACTTCTAGGTATTCATGGTTAACTAGCAATAGATCTGCATCTGCATTCGCCCCATGAAACCTGCTGTAAGAAGACAGGGGCTGGTGTTGGTAGGACTAGCGATGGTTTATACCGTTGCCATCAAACCTGCTGACTCCAAACCCATTACCCCTGCATCGGATGGGACTGGTACAATTGTCACCCCGGATGGCGATCGCTTCGATATCCACAGTGGCAGTTTATCCCAGGATGGCGCTAATCTTTTCCACAGTTTTGATAAATTTGGACTGGATGCCAATCAGGTTGCCAATTTTCTATCCTTACCTAATATTCGCAACATTTTAGGACGGGTAGTAGGTGGCGATGTTTCAATCATTAATGGTCTAATTCAGGTAACAGGCGGCAACTCGAATTTATTTTTAATGAATCCGGCGGGGATTGTTTTTGGACAGAATGCGCTGTTGAATGTTCCTGCTGATTTTACCGCTACTACTGCTACAGGGATTGGTTTTAATAATGGTTGGTTTCGGGCATTTGGTAGTAATCAATACAGTAATTTCGTCGGCAATCCAAATGGGTTTCGGTTTGATGGGTCACAGCCTGGAGTTATTGTTAATGCAGGTAATTTAACAGTAACTCCAGGACACAATCTTAATCTAATTGGCGGTACTGTACTCAGTAGTGGTAGTTTGGTAGCGCCGGGAGGAAGTATTACAGTATCGGCAGTACCGGGAACGAGTTTAGTACGGTTGAGTCAAGAAGGACAACTGCTGAGTTTAGAGATTGAACCGTTAACGGATAGTGAGGGTAATTTATTAGCAATTACACCCCAAATGTTACCTCAATTGTTGACGAATGGGGGTGTAGTTGAGGCGACGGGAGTTATTGTTGATAACAATAAAAATATAATCCTGAATCAGTCGAGTGTTGGAATTCCAACAAATACAGGAACAGCACTCATATTTGGTACTCTGGATGCGTCTGGTGCGGTGGGAGGTGAGGTGAATGTGTTAGGCGATCGCATCGGCATCATTAATGCTAACCTGAACGCTTCTGGTATGAATGGTGGTGGTGTAATACGAATTGGTGGAGAGTATCAAGGTAGTGGTACTGTACCAAATGCTTCCCGCACATACATTAACAGGAATTCGACAATTAATGTTGATGCTCTCGATACGGGTAATGGGGGAAGGGCAATTATTTGGGCAGATGAAATAACAGGATTTTATGGCAAAATTAGCGCTCGTGGTGGGCTCTTTTCTGGTAATGGTGGTTTTGTAGAAGTTTCAGGTAAAGAAAATCTGGCATTTAATGGTGTAGTAGATATAGGGGCTACTGCGGGTCAAGGTGGTCAGTTATTATTAGACCCAGCTAGCGTGATTATTGGGACTATAGGGACGAATGATACTGAACTGAATGATAATCAAATTTTAGGGGGAGACGGCAGTGAGATATTCCAGATATCTCATAGGGCGATTGAAAATGCTTTGAATACTGGGAATGTATCAATTGCCGCGATTAAAAATATTGATATCAACAGTAATATTAACTCCACTAGCAGTAACAATCTAACTTTTGATGCTGCCTTCATTAATTTGAATGCCTCAATTTACTTAAATGGTGGCAACCTCACTTTTAATGCTCCCGTTATTCTCCGCAGTAGTCAAACACTTAGCACGGGCGCTACTGTCGGTGGTGATATTACCTTTAATAGCAGTATCCATGATTTTAATCCTGGTACAAATCGGTTAACTCTAGAAGCAGGAACCGGAAATGTTACCTTTAATGGTGTAGTTGGGGGAGCATTAGCCTACAATGTGGCAGTATTGCTTAATGATCCAGTGGGATACTGGCGTTTAGATGATACTGGGGAAACGGCTTTTGATTCCTCTGGTAATGGTTTAAATGGCGATTATAAAGGCGGTGTGACGCAAAACCAGTCAGGAGCATTAGTCGGTGATTCTAACACTGCGCCCTTCTTTAATGGCAGTACTGCTTATGTAGAAATTCGTGACTCAGACCTAATAGATTTTGCTACTGATCAGGATTTTACTGTAACTGCTTGGGTCAAAGCATCACCAATCCAAGTAGATACGGATGTTCTTGATAATGCCATTATTGAAAAATGGACTGGAGTAGATGGTTATCCTTTTGTAGTTAGATATCTCAACCAAACTACTTCAGAAAATGGAAAGATCCGTGGTCTTCAATCGTCGGACGGCTCTAATTCGAGCGGTGTTAACTCAACAGTAACAGTTAACGATGAACAATTTCATCACATTGCTTTTCTTAAAGAAGGTTCTAATATTTCGCTATACATAGATGGAATTTTACAAGGTACTGGTCAGGATACAGCAACAGGTATAACACAAAATGGTTCCCCACTTTTCTTGGGACGACGTGGAGCTAACAATACCGAATTTGATACATTTTTTACGGGTAGTATTGATGAAGTTGCCATCTACAATTCGGCTTTATCACCATCAGCTATTGCCGATCAATACGATGTAGGTCAAGGTCGAATAACTGCTATGCCGTTAGGTGGGTTGATGATCGCCAACGCTAATAGCATAACCGCTAATGCTGCCATTAATGCTAATAGTATTGACATGACTAGCAACCGCATTACCCTCCAGGAATTTACTACGACTAGCAGTGGCAATGCAGTCAGTTTAACAGCCGATGAAATCAACTTGACTGGAGGTGCTAATTCGATAACTGGGATTGGGAATCTATTGCTTCAACCTCGAACTGCTAGTGAAAATATAGTAATTGCAGGAGTTGAACAATCAGGTACTCTAGACTTGAGCCTCAACGATTTGGCTGCCCTCAGTGATGGATTTAACTCGATTACTATTGGTAGGGATAATAGCAGCGGTGCGATCAGGGTAGCTAACAATGTTACATTCCAAGATCCTGTAACGATTCAGTCTCCGGTGGGTCCAGGTACGATCAGCGCTAATAGCACAATTATAGGGTTAGATAACGCCTCAATTACCCTTACAGCCAACCAAGATATCACTCTTCAAGATATCACAACAGTCAACAATCAAATTAGCATTATTAGTAACTCAGGTGATATCATCGCTAACTCCATTGATGCTGGTAGCGATGTCATTTTAAAGGCGAGTGAAGGTGCTATCCGCATTTTGGATACTATCCCATCAACCAATCTTAGTATTAGAGCCAATAATTCTATTACTATCGAAAGCGGAACCCCAAAATTTACTATAGGTGATGCGACAACTAACGGTACAGCTCTTAATATTACTGATGGAGATGGGACAATCTCTGCCACACCTAACTTTATAGTTCCTGGTGGTATCTACCAGCATGAGCAGGGAAATATTACAATTATTACGCCATTAGTACTGCCAGAACCATCGCCAGAACCACCGCCAGAACCACTGCCAGAACCACTGCCACTAGATCCCATAATTAGTGTCCAACCCACTCCACCACCGCCATTAACACAAACTGTTACCGATGAAAAGAATAAAGATCTAATTCTTCGCACGACTACCCGTGAGGATGTTGCAAGGTTTCTGGATCAAAACCAGATTCCTGAAGCCATACTATTTATAGATATTTTATTTAGTGAAGAACTTGGAGCGTACATCGAGCAAAGGACTACACGAGAGTTAAAGTCTTTTGCTGATATTCAAGAACGCCTAAATGCAACGACTTCTGCTACAGGAACAAAGCCTGCTATTCTTTATACTTTCGCCCGACCAGAGCAATTAGATTTAGTATTAGTTACCCCGTCAGGTATCCCCATTCACAAGAGCGTTCCCACCGCAAAACGAGAGGTTCTTTTAGAAACTATAGCAGATTTAAGAAGACAAATTACAAATCCCATTAAATTAAATACGACTAGCTACTTACCTGCTGCCCAACAACTTTATCAATGGATCATTGCACCCCTGGAGACAGAATTAAAAACTCAGGGTATCAATACAATTGTCTTTGCTATGGATACAGGGTTACGATCTGTTCCAGTAGCTGCCTTGCATGATGGTCAACAATTTCTGGTGGAAAACTACAATCTGGGTCTCATTCCTAGCCTTAATTTAACAGATACTCGTTACCAATCCCTGCAAGATACTCAAATTCTAGCCATGGGCGCTGCCCAATTCACCGATGCCAACCCCTTACCTGCCGTCCCCACAGAGTTAGCCATAATTACCGGAAAACTGTGGCAAGGAAAATCATTTCTCAACCAAGAATTTACCCTAGAAAATCTCAAAGCCCAGCGTCAAGAGCAACCCTTTGGTATCATCCATTTAGCTACTCACGGCGAATTTAAACCCGGACAACCTGATAATTCCTACATTCATTTGTGGGATACCAAATTAAGACTGGATCAACTACGAGAATTACGTTGGTACGATCCACCTGTAGAATTATTAGTACTCAGTGCCTGTCGCACAGCAGTCGGAGATGAACAAGCCGAATTAGGCTTTGCCGGATTAGCTGTACAAGCTGGTGTAAAATCAGCCCTGGGAAGTCTTTGGTACGTCAGCGATGAAGGGACATTAGGGCTAATGAGTGAGTTTTATCGACAATTGCAGAACGCCCCCATTAAATCAGAAGCACTACGACAAGCCCAACT
This sequence comes from Cyanobacteria bacterium UBA11370, assembly GCA_003486645.1. Taxonomy (GTDB): domain Bacteria; phylum Cyanobacteriota; class Cyanobacteriia; order Cyanobacteriales; family Coleofasciculaceae; genus UBA11370. The sequence continues at coordinate 7,272 of DNGI01000207.1, forward strand.
CGGTATGATTCAAGAAAAAGTGCGTTTAGAAGCAGGAGAATTACATGGTAGTGGAGAAAATCTCACCTTACCCCCCGAATTAGCGCAGTTAGGAGATAAAAATCTATCTCATCCTTATTACTGGTCAGCCTTTACAATGATTGGTAGTCCTTGGTAAAGTTCTGAAGTTTAAACACAGTAACCCTTCCAAAATGTAAAATGTAAAATCTAAAATCCAAAATCCAAAATCCAAAATCCAAAATGGTATAACCTAAACCTAACTCTCCTCCTTCAGCGCCTCCTCAACAATTATTGTCTCTTCATACTCACTCGAATCCTCTTGAGTTTCTTGTAAAATTGCCTTTTGTGCTTCCCAATCTTCAAGTTGTGCTGTCTCACCTTCATAGTCATCATTTCCGTGAGTGTAGCGAATCTCTGGTAAGATGGGTTCCCCTTCTGCACTCTCAATAAAAATAGTAGGTTCTTCCTCCAACAAAGCATCCTCTTCAAGGCGTTTAGTTAAATTTTGGGCGACTAACGATTTCTTATAAACCTGAAACTCTTCCCGTGAAAATATCGCTCCGCTTCTGATCGCAAAGTTACGATTCTGTTCATCCAATTGAGCTTCAAATAAACACGCATTAGTCAGATTTGCTGAAGTAAAATTAGCCCCTCTCAGGTCTGCCCCCGATAAATTCGCTCCTTCTAAATTCGCACCACACAGATCCCCATGAGAGAGATTTGCACCAGCTAAATTCGCCCAAACCAAATGAGTATGTCGGAGATTAGCACCAACTAAATTAACACCCATCAATTCAGCCGCTGATAAATGAGCTTGAGATAAATTCGCTTCTGCTAGCATTACTCCATTTAAACAAGCTTGAGTTAAATGGATTTGGCTCAAACTATGCCGTACCCGCTGCCAAAATGCAGTTGGAGAAAGTGCTACCGTTCGACCTATAAAACTTACCAGTTGATCCGCATCAAACTCCTGTGGAATTTCTGGATTTCCACACGGCCAAAACGGAACTTTCGCGGCTCTCGCTCCTGCACAAAGTAATAAGAAAACATTAATACCAACCGTCGCATCAATTTGTAATCCATTCAACGGATTTTGTAGGGCACGGAGTTGGGTATAAACTTGATGAGCAATACCCTCATCTAGCCACCGCCCTCGACAATAGGTTCGATAAAATCGATAAAGACGTTTAAAAAGAACATTAAACGAAAAACTATCCGCATTTCGCTTTTCTTCCCGTCGCAAACGCTCCATTACTAATTCTTCAATTTCATCCGACAACAACCCATATCCCAATAACTGATAAAGATGTTCAGCCACCTGACTCGGTGAATCAATCGCAAAGATCACTTCACCATACTGATCCGGTACTTGTTGAGTTAACGCCTTAAGTTGAAGCGCAATTTCTTCTGCCCCCAGGTATTCTCCTAAGCTAGGGTGAGAGAATTCTAGGCGGAGGGGAGGGGAAGAGGGGGGAAGAGGGTGAGGGGGGGACGTGTAGCGAGATATAGTGCGAGACGAGATTGAAGACGCAGATCCCCATCTCCCCCTCTCCCTATC
>DNGI01000207.1:9087-13223 GCA_003486645.1 Cyanobacteria bacterium UBA11370
CCCTATCTCCCCCTCTCCCCATCCTCTTGGCAACGAACGGAAGAAAAAGGCAGGCAAGCACGGCGCGAGAACATCCGTTGTGGAATTCGGATCAAGACGATTCTGGATAGCTGCTGGCGTGGCTTGACATTGACCCGTTTGAATGATAGTCAGTGCGGCGACTTGCATTTGGTGGCGTAATTGTTGAGGATGACGACCATCGAGAAGATTAGCGATCGCTTCTAATGACCGACTCGCATGGGCAAGGCCTTCTCGGATTAATTCCGGGAGTGGCCCACTATCCGTTGCAGGTTCTCCCAATAGCCAACGGCAAACTCGGTCGTAAATTTCAAACTTGACCTGAGTTGAGTGCATTTGAAAAATACTTTCATCCACTCTGGTATCTCGATGTAAAATACCAACCAAATAAAGCATCAGGGGACGAGTTAACAGCGCCGCCAATTCCTTACTCGGAGGTTGTTTCTGAAATACTCCCCCATGCTTCAAAAAGTTAAAATACGTCTGAGCAATGGATTTAGATTGTAATTTTGCCCACTGTTGGAACCACTGCCGGAATTCATCCTGCCCCAGCGGTTCAATGGCAATTCGCCGCAGATGAGCCGATAATGGCAGAGCAACACTTTGTCGGTAATTTCTCGCTAATAAAGAGTCTAATGTAGCCGAGCGACTGGTCAATAAAATCTTGTGGCGAGGGAAACCCGTTGCACCGACTTTCTGAGTGTGGAAGTGCAGCACCTGATCCATCAACGAAACCAGGTGACGTTCCGTTTGGGGAGAACGGGGGAGTTCATTTAAACCATCCAGAATCAGCAAACAGGGGGGTGAATTGGGAGACAACCAACCATCCGTATCCGTAAAGCGTCCAATCGGGAAGGCTGTTTCTAGAGTCTGTTCTAACGTTTGACCCAAGGTTACATCTCGCAACCGGATCAGCACAGGCATCCAATTGGGATAAAATTCCCCAGCCACATGAGCGGCTAAAATTTGGCAGAAACTGGTCTTACCACAGCCAGCATCCGCTTCAATCACAGCAATACTGGTCTTATCCTCTAACTGACCCGTCACCCATTCCATCAAATCTACCCCATCAGGCTGCTGTCCTTTGTTAGTTGGGGGTTGCTCTGAGAAATTGCCCCGGACGGGTGACAAGGACGGATGAATCGGTTTCCCTTTGAGCGGAACATATAAATCCTTCAGAGCAAACGGTTCGGCAAATAAGGGTTCACTCAAGTCTCGCAATAATCCAGCCCGGTAATATTCCCGATCCAAATCCAGGGGCAAGGTTGTGGGGGGAAATTCGGAAATCTCCTCCATAGACGCTTCACTGGCTGGATCGCGCCAAGCCGCTAAATTGCCCAGCCGGACAAACTTTTGTAACTGTGCCAAGGGTAGAGGATTTTCAGCGATCGCCGTCAGCAAATAACCTGCCAGTCCATTACTCAAGCGCTGGGTGAGCAAATTCGCTTCCGTTTCCTCCGCCCCATTGGCGACAAACCAGGCGATCGCTAAATTATTCATCTGCTTGACTAGAAACGAGTCGGCAACCATTGACAGCGCCTGTTCTGCCTGAGAATCCGTCAAGCGTCCTGGTCGTAGGGTTTTAATCAACCCGATCAGTTGGGGTTCAGCCAACAATTCATCCGCCTCAAGAGGCGCTGGCACCTCAGCGCGATTCACCCAAGGTCTTCTCAATTGAGATTCTTGCTCTAAAATGCCTTGTAAGGCATTGAGATAAGCAACTTGAAACGTGAGCCAAGTTCCTTCATTCCGTCTTAAGGGCTTCTTCCGACTCAAAATCCGCAGCAGCCCGACTGTCAACTGGGAAATGGCTGGAGTCACTTGCCATGCGGCATTAAACGGCAGTTCCAAAACCTCAGTCACAACACTGATGGCAAACGGATCAAGACTCTTGCTCTCCATATCTTGAGCAATACGAAACGCAATGCCCGAAATTTGGGCGTTAGGATGCCCCAGTTGGGCAAGTTGAATGTGGCGTTCTGCTAGCCAATGCCGAATGCTTAGGCTCATGCCACCCTAATTACTCCAAAATGATCACTCATCCTATTTTGAACCCTATACAATGGTTCAGTTGTTGGTTGTTGGTTATTGGTTATTGGTTGTTGGTTGCTGGTTGTTGGTTATTGGTTTTTCCTAACCTATCGGCCTTGACAAGTGACAACTTAATGACAAACAACAAACAACCAACAACAAACGACAACAACAAATAACGGACAACTGACTAATCCTGTATCCGTGCCCAAAAGAGATTTGCACCGATTCCATGTTCATACTCCGCTGCCCTTTCGCCAACGTCAGGGACGCAAACTGGTCATCCGACTGGTACGAGACAGTAAGGATTCTATTTTAGAAGAGCGCGAGTTCTTGCCAGTGGGTCGGGCAGATGATGCTAGACCTGTTCATCCCTCTGCCTTAGTTCCAACTCGAAAACGCCCTCGGAATCAGTTTTGGAACTGGTCGTTGCTGTGGTTAACGGTTCTCTCTCTTTTGGGGGGCACCCTTGCTTCTGGTTTATTATTGCTCACTAAGTTACCACCTCCCACAAATTGTCAACGCATTTCTCCCTTGTCCCCGGATAGCGAACGCTTGTACTGTGCCCAACTCGCGGCGGAGTCGGGGAAATTAGAACCTTTAGTTACAGCAATTCGCTTAGTCCAGCATTGGCCTAGGGAACATCCACTCTATTCTGAAGCACAACGCCTAACCCAGGAATGGTCGAAGATGATTCTGGAGATTGCCCAAAAGCAAATTAACCAGGGAGACTCCTCTGGTGCGGTCAAAACCTTAGAGCAAATCCCCATCACTAGTCCCCTTTACCCAGAAGCCCAAGCTCAAATTGCGACTTGGCGACAGGAGTGGCAGCAAGCCGAAAAAATTATTAGTCAATTTAAGGATGCTTTAATCATCCAAAACTGGTCGCAAGCCTCTAAGTTGATTACTGCCTTATCTCAGCTTAATAATAAATATTGGAATAATTTGCGCGTGGATTTGCTCATGAAGCAGTTGGGAGCCGAAAAACAAGCATGGCAGCAGCTTGAAGAGGCGCGAGATTTAGCGAAATCCAATCAGCTCGATCAGTTGGAGAAGGCGATCGCTCTGGCTGCCAAAATCGCTCCCAATAGTTACGTTAAAGCCCAAGCCCAAACTGAACTCTCGAAGTGGAGTCGCACTTTACTCAACATCTCGGCTACCCGCTTTGACCAACAGAATTTTGTCGGTATGGTTGAAGTCGCTCAACGAATCCCAATTAATACTGCTCTGTATCAAGAAGCGCAAGACTGGATACGCTTAGGTCGTGCCGCTCAAACTGCCAAGCCGGATAATTTACTCAGTTTAGTGGATGCGTTAACCGCAGTACGTCAGATTAGCCCGAAAAGCCCTGTACACCCCAAAGCTTCCAACAAAGCCACGTTATGGGAGTCTCAGTTACAAGACACGTCTCAATTGCTCCTCGCTCAACTTGCCGCTAGCTTCGAGCAACGTACTACTATCAATTATGCGATCGCCCAAGCCTCTCTCATCGCCCCAACCCGTCCCCAACGCCAGCAAGCCCAGAACTTAATTGCCCAGTGGCGTAAGGAAATCCAGGAAATCCAAGACCGCAACACCCTCAGCACGGCTCAAAACCTAGCACAAAGTGGCACGATTGACCAGTTAAAAGCTGCTGTCGCCCTTGCCAGTCAAATTCAACTGGGTCAACCCCTACGTCTAAATGCTCAAAATGCGATCGCTAAATGGACTGGTCAAATTCAAGCGATTGAAGACCAACCTATCTTAGAGTTAGCCGAAGCCTTAGCCCAACGGCGAGATTTAATCGCTGCTATTTCGACCGCCGCACAGATTCGTCCTGGTCGAACCCTGTATCCTGAAGCACAGAAGGTAATCAGCCAATGGGTTGCCCAAGTTCAAACTGCCCAAGACTATCCCATTCTAGAAGCTGCTGCCGCCCTCGCCGCCCAAGGACGTTTTGATGCCGCGATTGCCACCGCCGCCCAAATTCCTCCACAACGCGCACTCTACAGTCAGGCGCAAGCTGCGATCGCGCTTTGGAAATCTCAAAGTATTGGTGTTTCGGGGCAGAATTAATTGTAATGGGGAGTGGGGGAGTGGGGGAGTGG
>DNGI01000541.1:0-2284 GCA_003486645.1 Cyanobacteria bacterium UBA11370
TGTTGACGTACTCCCCTGATTAAAAATCAAGGGGATTCTCAAAGGATGTTACGAGGCACGGCTAAAGCTGTGCCTCTCCACCCTTCTTCCTGCTTCTAGGACTCTTAACTAGACTGTTGCCAGTCCCCGTCAGACCGTCTCCACAGGCAATTTGTGCCACGCTGCGTCCCAGCGTGTTGACCCCTCTGTTGCGGATCACTTGTGCGGCTGCCACATCTCGATGTGTTGTGTAGCCACACTCAGGACAAGAATGTATTCTGTCCTCTAAGGCTTTTTTGTGGGTGTGGGCATCACATTGAGGACAAACTTGGGAGGTATAATCTTTATCTACTTTGGCAAAATACACACCCCGTTTCCAACATACCCACTGCAAGATGGAGACAAATTGCCCAAATCCAGCGTCAAGAGTATGTTTACGGAACATCCCTCTCGCCCACACGCGGAAATCAATATCCTCAACAAAAATCATTCCTGCATCCTCACAAAGTTTATGTGCTAGCTTAAAGTGCCAATCTTTGCGAGTGTCAGAAATACGTTGATGTAATCTGGCAATTTTGCGATTTAATTTGTGACGATTGTTTGACCCTTTCTGCTTTTTCTTCAGTCTAGATTGTAGCAATTCCAGCTTACGGTGTAGTGTCTGAAGAAATCTAGGACGTTCAATCAATTCACCATCAGAAGTTGCCGCAAATTTATCTAGCCCTAAATCAATACCTCTGGGATTACCAGAAGCAACAGGGTTAGGAACATCAACATGGCCTTCGAGCGTAAACATCAAGAAATATCCAGAAGCTTGGCGAACAACACGAACTTGTTTGACCACAAAACCATCGGGTATTTCCCGTGACTTCCTATACTCTACCCACCCAATTTGAGGCAACTTAATTTGATTGCCTCTTAATATTTGACCTTCCCCAAGTTGAGGGTAAACGTAAGAGCGCATTCTGTATCGGTTCTTGAAACGAGGAAAACCCATTCCCTTGCGTTTCATGTCGATAAAAGCGGTTTCCAGTTTTCTCAATACCTGTTGCAACACTTGGGCATTAACAGTTTTTAGCTCTGGATATTGCTTTTTGGCTTGAGTATGGTAGTTTGGGTATGGCGCATCTGCCGGAATAATGTACTCAGAAGTGATTGAACAAGCATTAACAGCCGACTTACGGGAGTTGATCCAATCTTTACGTTCACGTAACGCAAAATTCCACACTTGCCGACAAACATCAATCGTGTGTTCAATTAATTTAATTTGCTCATCTGTCGGATTGGCTTTGTATTCGTAAGTCAGAGTTAACACTCTTTATTACCTCCTACAAAATTATATCACGTTTTGTAGGAAATTTACCATCAAGGAAAACAAAGGGATTTATCCCTTTGAGTCGGGTTTCATGCCCTCCCTGAAGCGGAGGGGTTCTCACTCTCCCACTATGTTCTGATAGAATTTGTTCGGCTGTCAGTACCAGTTCTGGAAAGACCCGCGAGACAATCTGCTGATTTCCGGTGAATATTCTAGTTTCGTATTTATCCCCTACTAATGTCCGTACTGTTATATTGGGGGTTTCTGCTCCACGGTCTGCTGTCCAATATTCCCTAACACCAAATTCTGAATACTCAGCTTCCTTAGTCACATAGTCTCGTTCAGCATTCTTTTCTCCAGGACTAACTACTTCCACGACTAACAGTGGTGGTGTTGTTAAGATGTCAACTTCGTCTGGGTCTAGTTCATTACGCTCAAAGACTACTACATCTGGTCGTCTGGTCTGGGTAGCTCTTTGTGTGGCAATTTCAACGTCTCCTCGTCCAGTTTCCCACGGCAGCCTGAGCCGTTCGATTTCTCTTTCAAATAGCTTCTCTAGGAATTTAGCAATCCGTCGATGGCGGCGTGTGGCTGGTGGCATCTCAATTAGTTCCCCGTTTGCCAGTTCGTAGCGGGTATCAGTTCCATCATCGTGGTTTAAGTATTCCTCAAAGCTCAGGAGGATTGGTGTTCGGGTCATGGCTTTCCGTTTCAGTTTGTTCGATGAATCTGCGGATTGCTTGCGTTATCGTGATTCTTTGGCTGCTAGCGTAATTTTGTAGTTGTTCTTTTTCACTACTGGACAGGCGTATTGTTAGTTGTTCGTTTATTTTGACTTAATAGTTATTTATCTCCTTTGAGGGCCAGAGTTATTAGTTGAAGGAGTAGTTGTAGTACTAGAATTGGGTGTTACTGAAGTACCAGGATTGCTCTGGGATTGTCCAGACGGCAATTGTGGATTAGTGGATGGAGTTCCAGGTAATCCTATCG
>DNGI01000541.1:2555-4358 GCA_003486645.1 Cyanobacteria bacterium UBA11370
TTCCAGGTAATCCTATCGATGGTTGTCCGGGATTAGTGGATGGAGTTCCAGGTAATCCTATCGATGGTTGTCCGGGATTAATCGGCAATTGGGGCTGACCGTAGGGGTTAACTGTACCATAGGGGTTAATCGAATTTGGATCGGTGTAAGGACTGAAACCAGGGACACCCGTTGCGGGTGGCGGGTAAGAATTTGGAGCGGGAGTTTCCTGAGAGTTTCCAGGTATAGTAGCTAAAGCAACGCGATCGCCCCCCACTTCCCGGAGTAAATCCAACACCTGCACCACATCGTTATAACTGGCATTGGGAGAAGCGTACAGTGCCATTACCCCTAGAGGGTTTTGTTGGCGGTAGGTTTGTAGTTTTTGCAGAAAATCATCTTTCGTGATGACGGGTTCTTTTTCAATATAAACTTGACCCACTTCATCAAGACTGACGACTAAAATTTCCCGTCCTTGGGGCGTTCCCGTACTTGCCTTGGGCAAATTCACACTAATCGCCTGCTGACGCGATAAACCCACTGCCGCCAGGATAAAGAATGTCAGAATACAAAAAATAACATCAATGAGGGGCACAATCTCAATCCGCACTTCTTCCATTGGGTTGTCCATCCGCAGTTTCAAAGGACGGGCGAGTGCTGGTAAAGAAGCCAAACGAGTTTTTTTCTTCTGATTGACAGAGTTTAATTCCTGGGGCTGTGCTGTCATAGTGTCAATGGAAGTTAGGTCAAGCAAGGTACTGCCTTCGATTGTAACGATACAGAGTTAGCTAGCAGCACCCAGATCGAGATTTATAATTAAGGACTGCGTGTTCAGTTATCAGTCACTTCAGACACTTCTGATGTCGTTTTAGGTTCTGTTGTATTGGGTTTGATAGCATCCTGAAACTCTTTTGATGTTGTTTTGGGTTCTCTTGTATTAGGTTTAATATCATCCTGAAATTCTTCACTTTGTAACCAATATTGCCGATAGAGTAACTCCAACTCACTCCCCGCTTTACGGAAAACCTTAACCTGATTGAATAGAAAGCCTTGAAAGAGTCGATAAAACGCCAAACTCGTAATAGCGACAATCAGCCCTGTTGCCGTACTAATCAGCGCTTCGGCAATACCTAGGGGGACACCAGCAATTGAGGCGGTTGCTAGATCACTGAGACTAATGGAACTCAAGGATCGAATCAAACCTAAAACTGTACCCAGCAACCCCAGCAGTGGGGAAAGAGCGATCACAGCTTCTAGGATTTTATCTCCCCGCCGCATCGCCGCCAACTCATCATCAGCCGCTGCTTCTAGGGCTAACCGAAATAATTCTGGATCAGGGGCAATGAGTCGTAAGGGCGCATATAAATATCGTCCAATCGGTTGTCGCCGCGCCTGAAGCGCCATCTCTCTGGCTACTTGCCAATTACTAGTCGCTGCGTCCAAAACCTGATTAACAATTTGTTTTTCCTTTAAGAAGATACCAGTCCAAAACCAGAGTCGCTCAAAGATAGTACCCAGCGCGAGGATCGATAAGCCTAATAAAGGCCACATGGCGATCCCGCCTTTTTCAAACACTCCAACAATATCCACAGTTTGGTCTTACCTCCCTTGCTTACGAAGCACAATTACCGTTTTAATGTGCAAGCCACTCCAATTCTAGGGATTTCCTGCCACTTGCAAAGAGGCTGAGTGTATATTTCGTTGGTGGGTTGATGAACTCAGGATAGGAGGGGAGGGGGAGAGGGGGAGATAGGGAGATAGGGCGAGGGGGAGAAATTTTATTAGGGGTGATTAGCCGGATATCATATCATTTGTTCGTCTTGA
>DNGI01000210.1:0-129 GCA_003486645.1 Cyanobacteria bacterium UBA11370
GGATGGGGGAGGGGGAGAGGGGGACAGAGGGAGATACCAAACTGAGTCTAAAAGCTAGAGATAAAGCCTGTTTGAATTCTAAATTTTGACTCCTAAATTATGACTCATGACTCCTTAATTCTACTGTAA
>DNGI01000210.1:347-8158 GCA_003486645.1 Cyanobacteria bacterium UBA11370
TAATTCTACTGTAAAATAGCTTTGAATAGAGGCAATCTAGTCTTAGGATTGATAAAATTTTAATCTATGAAGCTGAACAAGCTAAAAACCCAATTTAAAAAAGGGTTAATCTATCTTAGTTTAGGCAGTTGTACAACTGTTCTAATTCTATTATTTGGATTAGGAAGATTTTCGACACTCGCAACGATACCGACACTCCATTCATCCCAACTTACATTTAACGAAACAACCACCTCCCCCTCTCCTTTCCAATTACTAGAAGCAGGTTTACACTATTATCAATCGGGTCAATTTACAGATGCAATAACAGTCTGGCAACAGGCAGCCCATGGATTTGCTACGCAAGGCGATCGCTTCAATCACGCTAAAGTATTAAGCAATCTTGCTTTAGCTTATCATCAGTTAGGGCGGTGGTCTGAAGCGAATGAGGCGATTAATCGTAGCTTACAACTGTTGCAAATTCGTCAGAGTAACACGGACTATTTAGAAATTCTGGCTCAAGCCTTTAATACTAAAGGTAAACTGCAACTTGCCCAGGGAGAAGCAGAAGAAGCGCTAACTACCTGGGAAAAAGCTACTGAAATTTATGAGCAAGCTGGAGATCAAGCGGGAGTTATTCACAGCTTAATTAATCAGGCTCAAGCGATGAGAGTTTTAGGGTTCTATCAGCGAGTTAAGACTAGGTTAGAACAAGCCGAGCAAATCCTGCAAAACCAACCTGACTCGGCAATCAAAGCCGCAATTTTGGTAAATTTAGGAGATACATTACGTTTAGTAGGCGACTTTAAAAAATCTGATGAGCTGTTAGAAGAAAGTTTAGATATTTCCCAAGAGTTACAATCTAAACCCGCTATCAGTGCCGCTTTATTAAGCTTAGGAAATACAGCTTACAGCCAGAAAGAATTTGAAGCTGCCCTCAACTATTATCAACAGGCGATCGCCTCCTCGACTTCACAACTAACAATTCTCCAAGCTCAATTAAATCAACTGCGTTTATTTATAGAAACTGAAAAGTGGACAGATGCTCATGCCTTAAGGTTAACGATTCAGAATCAACTGCCTAATTTACCGATTAGTCGTACATCAATCTATGCCCGAATTAACTTTACTCAAAGCTTGATGAAATTATCGAATCAAGACACATCGATACCCAAAACCGCTGCTCAAATCTTAGCAACCAGCATTCAGCAAGCCAAAGAACTTGGAGATCCACAAGCTCAATCCTACGCCCTCGGTTATCTGGGTCAAATTTACGAACAAACTCAGCAATGGAGTGAGGCTCAAGCACTCACCGAACAAGCCCTACTCTTATCTCAATCTACCAATGCACGCCATATTACTTATTTGTGGCAATGGCAATTAGGACGGTTACTTACTATTACGAGTTTATCACCTTCTGGTGAAGAAAACAAAGCGACTTATCGGAAAGCGATCGCCGCTTATCAAGCAGCAATTAACACCCTCAATTCCCTACGGAATGACCTGGTTGCGACAAATCTCGATTTACAATTTTCTTTCCGAGAAAGTGTAGAACCTGTTTATCGGCAATTAGTTGGGCTACTGTTGCAACCTACTCATCAAGAAATTAGCCAGGAGAATCTTCAACAAGCCCGTGAGGTAATTGAATCCCTTCAATTAGCCGAATTAGATAATTTCTTTCGAGAAGCTTGTTTAAATACTCAACCCCAATCCATTGACCAAATTGACCCGGAAGCGGCGGTGATTTATCCAATTATTTTACCTGACCGATTAGAAGTAATTCTCTCGTTACCCAACCAACCTTTACAGCACTATACAACGTCCATTCTTCAACGTGACTTAGAAGATACTCTCTCTAGAATGCGATCATCTTTAAGACGGACTGCTAGTGATGATGAACGCTTACCACTCTTTCAAGAAGTTTATAACTGGTTAATCCGACCCGTTGAATCTGAATTAGTGGCTAGTAGTATCAAAACTCTAGTGTTTGCCTTGGATGGTTCTTTAAAGAATGTACCCATGGCAGTACTTTATGATGGTCAGCAGTACCTTATTCAAAAGTATAATATTGCCCTTACTCCTAGTTTACGCCTACTTGAACCCCGACGCTTAGTGAATGAAAAAATCAAGTTATTGGTTGGTGGGCTTAGTTCAGCAAGACCACCGGATTTTCCACCCCTGCCTGGTGTAGAATTTGAAATTGAGCAAATTGAATCTAAACTTCCTGCTCAGGTACTTCTAAATGAGGAATTTACCAGTACAGCGTTCCAAAAGCAGATTAATGCAGCGTCTTTCCCCGTGGTACATTTAGCCACTCACGGTCAGTTTAGTTCTAATGCTGAAAATACGTTTATTCTGGCTTGGGATCAGACGATTAATGTTAAACAATTAGGGGGATTACTTCAAGGCAGAGAAGAGAGTGAACGTCAGCCAATTGAATTATTAGTTCTCAGTGCCTGTCAGACAGCGGCTGGGGACAATCGAGCTGCGTTAGGATTAGCAGGTGTGGCGGTGCGATCAGGGGCACGCAGTACTCTAGCAACGTTGTGGTCGGTTGATGACCAGTCTACCTCGTTTTTTATGGTTGAGTTTTATAAGATTTTAACTCAGTCGTCTGTTACCAAAGCCCAAGCCCTACGCCATGCCCAACTTATATTATTGGAACAGCCTAGATTTAGACATCCTTATTATTGGGCACCATTTGTATTGGTAGGGAATTGGCTTTGATAGAGACGTTGCAATGCAACGTCTCTACACTACGTGGATTCACGCCGCATTTTTTTTAAATTGGTATTACTTTCAAAAAGGCAATTTTGTCTCCCCCCTCCCTAACTTACTGCTGCAATATCTTCGTTCTCGCCCGTTCCGCCCGCGCTTCAGCGCTAGCCATTACCTCAGACATTTTCTCTACCATTTCTCCTGGGTAATTTTCTAATACTCTAGTAGACAAAGAAACGCGACCTTTCCCTTCATCCAAATTAACAACCATTGCCTTCAGCGGTTGACCAATCTCGAACAAAGCTTCTAAGGATTGAATCATGCTTTGACTTACTTGTTTAATATGTAGTAAACCACTAATCCCGTCCAAATCAATAAAAACACCAAACGGTTTAATATTTGCTACAGTACCTTCTACTAACTGCCCTAACTCTAGTTGACTGAAACTCTCCGCACGAACAGCATCTCGTTGGGACAGAACTAGTTTGTTATGCTCAGGATCGGCTTCTAAAATATTCACTGTGAGGGTTTGATCGATCAGGGATAGCAAATCATTCCGTTCCCTCAAGTGCGATCGCGGAATAAACCCCCGCAACCCTCGCAAATCTACAGTCACGCCGCCTTTATTAACACCAGCCACTCGCACTTGTAAGGATTTCCCACTTTCTTGGATTTCTACTACTTCATCCCAAATCCGCTTAATTTCTAACTGACGGCGTGATAGGGTAATCTGACCCTCTGCATCCTCTTCTCGAATTATTAAAAAATCAAGTTCCTCCTGTAAGGGTAATACTTCAGACCAATCTCCTGATGTTTTGGCTGACACTTCATGGCTGGGAACATAAGCCAAAGACTTACCGCCGATATCTACATAAGCACCATCCTTTTCATAGTTGTACACCTTGCCTCGTACCACTTGCCCTTTCTTAAACTCGTAGTCGTGTTCTTCTAGGGCTTTGGCAAAATCATCCATTGAAAAAGATGAATTGCTGGCTTGAGAACGGGTTGTTTTTGAACTCATGACGATTAAGTGGTTATTAGTTGTTTGTTGTTGGTTGTTTGTTGTTGGTTATTTGTTGATTGCCTGAAGTCTTAAGTCTATTACTCACTGACAAAGAACAAAAACTAATAACTAACAACCAATTCCTGCTTAAAGAGTTGCTTGACTTTCTCCCAAGCATCTGTCGCTGCTGCTTTATTGTAGCTAGCCCGTTGGTCGCAGAAGAATCCGTGATCCGCACCGTCGTAACGCAAGATGCGGTGTAAGATTTGGTGTTTGTTAAGTTCTGCGTCGATTTGATCCACTTCTGTTACGGGGATACTCGCATCATCCATACCAAAGAAGGCGTAGATTGTGCCCTTAATATCTTTAGTACGGGTAATCGTCGGTTCGCCGCCGCCTGGGGTCATGGTAGCAATACCAGCACCGTAGAATGAGGCTGTGGCTTGAATCGCAGGTAGGGTAGCGGCAAGATAAGCGACATGACCACCAAAACAAAAACCAATACAACCAATCCTATCAGGTTGGACGAGGGTGTGAGCGATCAGGTAGTCAATGGCAGCTTGAATGTCACTTAGCAATTCTTCTGCTTTAGTTTGAGCCTTATAGTCCTTACCAATTTTAATATCTTTGGGGGTGTATCCCGTTTCAAAATTGGGGGCTTGGCGTTGATAGAGGGCGGGTGCGATCGCTACATAGCCTTCTTTCGCCAAACGTCTTGTCACATCCCGAATATGGTCGTTTACTCCAAAGATTTCCTGTAACACCACTATACCAGGGAGAGGCCTTTTCCCGATGGGCATCGCTAAGTAAGCGGCAATTTGCAGAGAACCATTGGTAATCTGAACCCAATCCGTCTGAATTTCTCGATCTGTCATAATTAATATTGACTCCTTTTTGTGACTACACTGCCCTTATTGCTGCTCAAGTCAGGAAGCTATCAACCTTCTGAGTGATGGGAAAACTTTAGCCTAATTTTAACTCTAAATGACTTGATTTTGAAGGGTGTAATTAGTAATATTAGGTCTAGTCGTTTCACAAAAAATAAGTTTACTCACACTAATAGTTCAATTCTTTAAAATTTCAGGAACTAACGAGAAAAAGAGAGATAAAAAAGGTTAGGTTAAATAAGATGACGAGAACAATAAGGCTAAATGGTATTCTGGTGTAGAGAACCGAATTCTCTCTGAAGAGTAGACAGACTATTATTAAGATATAGTCTCTCTCAAATACGTTGAGTAAAACTCCTAAATCCTGACTCCTGACTCCTAACTCCTAACTCCTAGTGCAATACCGCAGAAATAACCCATGAGTCGTCTGTGTTTATACACTTGTCCTTTGAGCGAACTAGTGGGAAACTGTTGCCAACGCTGCACTAGCATCTATTTTCCAGCGATCGCTTTGGAGACTTTGTAATGGTTCAGTATCACATTCAGCCAGACAGTGAAATCCCTGCTTCAAAACAGCTATTTGACCAAATTCAGTTTGCGATCGCCTCCCGGCAATATCCCCCCGGACACAAATTGCCCAGTACCCGTCAGTTGGCGATGGAGACAGGTTTGCACCGCAACACGATTAGTAAGGTTTACCGTCAGCTAGAAGAAACGGGATTGGTAGAATCTCTAGCCGGATCAGGGATTTATGTTAGGGCACAGGGTCATGAAGGCGGTACTCCCCGTCAATCTCCAATCCTTGAAAAGTATCCCCAAGCTTATAAAATTGTACAAAAAAGTGTGGATGACCTGTTAGCTCAAGGGTGTTCTCTCAGCCAAGCGAGGGAATTGTTTCTAGCAGAAATTGACTGGCGATTACGCTGTAGTGCGCGAGTGTTGGTTACGGTTGAGTCGGGAGATTTGGGTGCGGGTGAGTTGATGGTACAAGAACTGGAATCCTCGTTAGGAATTCCCGTACAGTTAGTGCCTTTGGAAGAACTTGCTCAAACTCTAGACCGTACAAATTCGGGCACAGTTGTTACTAACCGCTATTTTATTCGACAAGCGGAAGAGATTGCTGCCCCCAAATCAGTCCGAGTGATTCCCGTTGATATTCATGACTATATACCAGAAATTGAGATTATCAAAAGTCTACCCAAAGATACTTGTTTGGGTTGCGTGAGTCTCAGTGCTGGTATTTTAAGAATTGCAGAAGTTCTCATTCACAGTTTGCGGGGCGATGACTTGTTGATTATGACGGCTGAAGTTCACGATAAGTACAAACTTAACGCGCTAGTCCGTAGTGCGAGAACAATTATTAGTGATCAAGCCAGTTATCAAATGGTCAAAGAGGCAATCTTAGGGGCTAGAGAGGACCTGATCCGTGCGCCAAAACTAATTTGCAGCGAGAATTATATTGGCACTAAGTCGATTAATTTACTCAAACGAGAATTAGGTTTAGGTTAATTCATTGGTCATTGGTCATTGATCATTGGTCATTGTGATACGAATAATGGCAAAACCACCTCAACTCATCTACCCTACTCTTGATTTATTTATCTACGACCTCCGCGAAAGCCTAGGTCAAGATGCTTCACAAAATAATTGTAATCGCCGACAATTTTGGCAAAAAATTGTAGAGAATCTCGATGAAGCACAACTGGCAGAATTAGAAGCATTAGAAAACCCAGAAGCTGATTACGTTCAATTAATTGGCGAACCGTTTGAATCCCCGTTAGATGGCTATTATTATGCCTTGCAATTTGGAGATACTTATGCTCTGCAAGTGAATTGTGCGGGGGAATATAAAGATGCCTATACTCACCAACGGAATGAGGGAACGCAAAATATTCAAAATTTAGAAAAGCTCAAGCAAATCATCATTTCCAAAATCAATCATACTTTAGATAACATAGAAATTATCCCCAAACGGCAAGGAACAATTGGACAAACATGGCTGATCTCTGTTCAGATCGCTGATAGTAATCAAGACCCCAAACACCTTGCACAAGCCTGTTATGAACAACTCACCCCTAATCCTAACTGGAAACCTGATTTTAAGGAACAGGGAAGATTGCTTGGATCACGAATCTATGAGTATTGGCACTCGCCTGCTAACTGGAGTCAAGAATGGGAGGAATTTTGCCAAGACAATTATCATATTGTCATTTGTTTGTTTCCGGCTGGAAAGAATATTGCTGAAATTAGACAAAAGATTGAAGATATTTATTTAGATTTAACTCGCTTGTTTTGCTATCGTCATAAAATTATTTGGGCTTACTGGCAAAGTCGTCGCTTGAGTGCAGAACTCAAAAATCACTCTGCTGAAATTAAGAATTTGATGGTTCAATTCAGAGATTTACATCAGGAAATTCAATCCAAAGCTGTGAATTTAAACAACTTAGAAACTGCTCTCAGCTATTCTTGGCAAAACTTATCAAATTATGCTGTTAATTTAAATGAGTTAGAATTCTATACTAAGACGATTAAACTCAATTTAGAGAATTACAGAAAAAGGCTGCAAAAACTAGAGAGAGATAGCAATAGCTATTTGAATTTTTTAGGTAATTTTAGTGAGTTTGCCGATGAAAAATACCTCCAGCAAGTCGAAACCGATTGTGAAAATTTCCGTCCTGGAGTGGCATTACTGGAAAATTTGATTACCACGATTGGAGGATTGAGCAAAATTGAACAGATCAAGAGCGATTCTTTTCGAGATAGCAAGGCTTCACGTACCCTCAATAAAACAGTAAATGTAGCGGCGATCGCACTCTTCACTAGCTTGATCTCGGGTAGAATTCTGATTGAACAATTTCCCCCTACGCCGGATATTCTCTTCGTCTTTACTCCAGCGTTTTTAGGAGGAATAGGTGCGGGGTTAATCCCGATAGCGATCGCATTTACCGTACTTGCCTTCCAAAAACGCTGATGGGAGTTTTGAGTTTTAAGATATAATTATTGTAGCCACCAATCCTAACCTAAAAAGCCAAAATTATTAATTTCTACTGGTTTATAGGTCATACCAAATCCGGTTAATATACACCCTTTATATCATGTCCGGTTGAATAACTATAAATAAGGATTGAGGGGGAGAGAGGGAGAGGGGGAGAGGGGGAGAAATTTTATTAAGGGTGATTAGCCGGACATCATAATTACGCAAAAAAAGTCCTTAAACCACCATC
>DNGI01000210.1:8322-10686 GCA_003486645.1 Cyanobacteria bacterium UBA11370
GTGATTAGCCGGACATCATATTAATCAAGGTTGCTAAAACCCTAAAAAAGTTTAGGGTTATTCAACCGGACATGATATCAAGCCCTTTAACCTTAAAGTTTATCCTGTATTCGTTTTAAAGCAAACCCTAAATAGTTATAACCGAGTATAATTTGTTGAACTAATGGTGGCTGTTTGCACCAGTCATCATAGGCAGGAATAGCGATATCAATTAAAAACTTACGCCATCGTTGGGTAATTATTGAGGGTTGTATGGCTTCAGCGCGAATGTGACCATTTTCTATCATTGCCTGACGTAAAACGGGATTATCACGCAGGCGTTTTAAGGCTGAAATTGTCTCATTAAAAGAGATAACTTCTAAGTAGTCGAGTTCGCTTTGGCGTTCAGCTTGATAGGCAGATTCACAACCTAGTATCGCGGGGATACCTGCTAACCAAGCATTGTACAATTTTGTTGCAGGTTTGTTAAGATAGTTGGCATTTAAGTTATGGTTTCGGCGCTCAAAACTGCGTACAGCGACGATTCCATCAATTTGACTATAGTCATGCCAATTATTATTAATTTTACTGTAATCATGCCAAGGATTACGATTAATAATAGGCTGCCAATGCAAACCAAGAGTATTCAGTGCGTTTTGCCAAGAGGGTTTTAGAAACTCTGATGCTAGGTTATCTTGATGACCAAAAAAAGCGATAGTTTCAAAGCGATCGCCTCGTGCTGGATCACGTTTAATTAATCCGGGTTGAGTCCAGTGGGGGATAAAATAACTCTGGGGAATGATTTGAGTTTCTAGCGGATTTTGGACAACATGAAGTTGAGTATAAGGATATGAATTTAGGTCTGCCTTTAAGCAAATTAAGAGTAATTTTTTTCCTGGCTTGAGTTTGTTCTTATGGCTTCGTAAAGCGTTTCGGTGGACTAAAACAATTCCTTCCTGCGGTATTTTTTTTACTAGTTCACAGGGGAAACCATCGGTTTTTAAACGCAGGTAGGTTTGCAGTGTCCAAGCGTGGATACCCAGACCAAAACCTTGCCAATTTTCATCGGCATTTGCTGGTATTGTAGCTGGCAAATAAGACTGAGGAATATAGAAATAAATCGGTGGCAGGTTGTTGGACATCTCAGCCAATTTAATGACACAGTTAATACGACTTACATTTCAATCAGTTCTATCAATGAAAATTAGATTTTATATCTTTAATTTGGAACCAATGGTAAAACGGACTAATCAAGCTATTCCAAAAAAGTTCGAGTTCGCAAGCCAGCACAATATCCGTTTTGAGAAGTTTTCGATATTTAAGAACGTGAAGGATCAGTTTGCGTAAATCATTGGCTACATAAAGTGGAAGGAGAAAAGGTTTTTGCCAAACGGCTAAACGTAACATCCGAATCGGGTATCGACTTAACCCAACACCTCGAACAACTTGCAATAAGTACTCTTTTTCTAAGCGCGATCGCGGAATATAATGATGGATAATCATTTCTGGGTTGTGCCATATTTCCCAACCGGCTTTCCTAATATAGGATAAAGTTTCTAAATCTTCTCCTTTTGAGGTTAAAGATTTGCCGCATACGCCTTTTAAAATAGGATGTTTTGGCACACTTTGTAACCAGGCTTGTTTGCGAACCACTAACCCCGCACCAGCGGGAAATAACCATTGATGATGAGTATCATAACGAAACTGATTTTGACCTCGGTCTATAATAGCGAATAAACTGGCTATTCGCTTAAATGTTGGAGGAGGATTAACTTCATACTCAGCTTGAATTTGACTACCATATGCCCCAGCTTTTGGGTGTGATAGACCAAAGGAATATGCAAGATAAACCCAGTTAGGGGTAGGGAGGTTATCGTCATCCAAAAAAGCGACTAAATCCCCTTTAGCTGCTTTAATTACACACCGTCGGGCAAATGCTAATCCTTGCTGAGGTTCAAAATAATAGCGGATTGGATGAGTAGATTTATACTTTAATTGATACTCCTGAACGACTTTAGCGGTGTGATCCGTACTGTTATTATCAATAACGATAATTTCCCAGGTAAAATGCTCAGTGTGACGCTGAGAGAGCAATAAATCTAAAACTCTCGGTAAGCGAGTTTCTCCATTATAAGTACAGATTCCGACTGTTAAATCAACCACTTTTTAATTCAAAATTAAAGTTCATCTGGGCATTTCAATTCAAACCGAACTAGTGGTTCATGTCATGAATGGGTGATAGTTCAGAACTTACGCAGCTACGCCATCTATAGGAGTCATGGCAATACAACTCGGTTAAGCACTTGATGGACTTCACGCCTAGTTGGAAAAAAGGTAAAAGGTTAAGGGAAAAAGGAGTTTTTTTGGGAGCATCCCGTATTTGCA
>DNGI01000211.1:0-15714 GCA_003486645.1 Cyanobacteria bacterium UBA11370
CAAGAAATAAGGTGTCCTTACTCAAAACCCCTGATGCTCCCATTATGGGGTTCCCCACACCCTACACCCTACCCCCTACACCCTCTTCATTCCTCAATTCTAAATTCTGACTCCTGACTAACGGCGTTTTGATGAAATCTTTATGTCAAGAAAATCACATATAGGCACAATATATAGGGATTGAGCTAGCTATAAATATCTAAAAGGTTTATCATACGTTAGGGTGTATCTGCTTGCCTAGCAACAACAGCTTTTGCCGTAGCAATGCTTAAGGGAGAGTAGCTGTTTTCAGGGCTGTGAAAGCAAGCGTGTAGCGGCTAAGGAGCGTTAAGTTAAAGACTTGACTGAAACTTTTTAGTATCGTACTCGCTCTCCATAGAAGAACTGAGTCTAATCAACCAGGTAAGTTATCGATGATACCCCAAGCAGCAGAATCCGCACACCCTCATTGCCAGCGAGCAATAACACACGAGAAGCCTTTAGTTTGTAACAATCACGACAAATTTTTTGCTCTCACACTAGATATGTTTTTTGTTGCGGGTTCTGATGGCTATTGGAAGCAAATGAACCCGATGTGTCAAACCATTCTGGGATTTACTACAGAGGAATTTTTAGCGCAACCGTGGATTGAATGGGTTCATCCAGAGGATCGGGAATCAACTCTCAATCACTGGCAAACACTAACAAATTGCACCAAGACAATTTCATTTGAAAACCGCTACCGCTGCAAAGATGGTTCCTATAAATGGCTGGTGTGGAATGCAACCCTATGTCCAACGCAACAATTAGTTTATGCTTTAGCTAGAGATAATACAGATCGCAAGCAAGCAGAAGCCGCGCATCGAGAAAGTGAAGAGCGTTTTCGCTTGTTGGTGGAAGGAGTCAAGGACTATGCAATTATTATGCTTGATCCCCTTGGTTATGTAGTGAGTTGGAATTCAGGGGCCCAACGGATTCAGCAATATTCTGCTAGTGAAATTATTGGTCAGCATTTCTCCTGTTTTTATACCAGTGAAGATATCAAACTTGGCATACCAGAGCATGGATTAAAAATTGCAACCGTTGAGGGTCGTTTTGAAGAAGAAGGTTGGCGAATACGCAAGGATGGTTCCCAGTTCTTTGCAAATGTGGTCACAACCGCTTTGCAAACTGAAGACGGACAACTACGCGGCTTTGCTAGGGTGACACGGGATGTTACTGATCGCAAACGAACGGAGGAAACGCTACAACACGCGAATGATGAGTTAGAAAAACGGGTGGCGGAACGCACAGTTGAACTGACTCAGATTAATGAACGACTCAAACAGAAGATTGTTCAGCACAAACAAACTCAAGCTGCATTAGCCGCCGAAACACAGCACGTTACCTCCCTATTACTGGAACTTCAACAAACCCAAACTCAGCTCATTCAAACCGAAAAAATGTCAAGTTTAGGGCAACTTGTAGCGGGTGTTGCTCATGAAATTAACAACCCAGTCAGCTTTATTTATGGAAATATTGATTACGCCATTTGTTATCTTCAAGACTTGATGCGTTTAGTGAAACTTTATGAGCGTTACTATCCCCATCCCGCTGCCGAAATTGAGAAAGAAATGACCGTGATCGACCTCGATTTCTTAATGGCAGATATGCCTAAACTGTTGACATCAATGAAGGCAGGAACAAACCGAATTCGCCAGGTTGTGCTATCGCTTCAGAAGTTTTTAAAGGCAGAACAAGCGGAAATGAAACCAGCGGATCTGCATGAAGGTCTAGAAAGCACCTTAATGATTTTACAGCACCGCCTGAATCCGACGGCTAATCGTCCAGAAATTACCATCATTAAAGATTATGGTTTATTGGCGATGGTAGATTGTTATGCTGGACAAATCAACCAGGTGTTTATGAATCTGCTAACGAATGCGATTGATGTTTTGGAGGAATCGCATTCTAGTAGAAATACTCCCCTACAAATTAAAATTAGCACCGAGATTCAAGAACTGAGTAGCGATCGCTCAGGTTCCAAAAATTTACAGAAGAACTTTTATGCGGTAATTCGGATTGCTGATAACGGTCCGGGGATGACTCCAGAGGTTTATCGCCGACTGTTCGACCCATTTTTTACAACGAAACCTGTAGGGAAAGGGACAGGCTTGGGTTTATCAATTAGTTATCAAATTATTGTCGAAAATCATGGGGGTCAATTGACGTGTAAATCTGAGTTAGGGAAGGGTTCAGAGTTCTCAATTGCAATTCCGGTTCGGCGGTTTGGAAGGGTAGATTTGGAATTGGAACTTGAACATATTCTCTCCGAATTACCTCAGCCGCAGATGGAAACGTATTAGAATTAATTTGAAAATTAGAGTTCCTTCTCCTGAATTTTTACTTGTTTCAAAAATCTCAGTAAACTCTTCTTTAATAAAAGAGATTACGCGATCGCTCACCGCTCAATTTGCCATGCTACAGTGACAACAAATGCACCCTCCTCCTGTTTCCATGTCCCTCTCCACTTCCGTTCCCATCATCTATCCCGAAAGTGACGGTCAACCTTTGGCAGACAATACTATCCAATTTCGCCTCATTGTCACGATTCAAGGCGGAATTGATGCGCTGTTTATTAACAATCCCAACGTCTTTGTGGCTGGAGATTTGTTCTGGTATCCGGTGGAAGGCGAACCTTGGATCAGACAAGCTCCGGATGTCATGGTAGTTAGGGGACGACCCAAGGGGGACAGGCGTTCCTATAAACAGTGGGAAGAAGAAAATATACCCCCCCAAGTTGTTTTCGAGATTGTCTCTAAAAGCAACACTAGGGAAGAATTAGAAGGAGCCAAGCGGCGATTTTACGAACGCTATGGGGTCGAGGAATATTACCTTTTTAATCCTGACAAAGGTATCCTCAAAGGATGGTTACGGGATGGGGAACTATTGGAACCAATTGCCCAGATTTTAGGGTGGATTAGTCCCTGTTTGGGAATTCGATTTGAAGTAGTAGACAGGGAATTACAATTATATCGACCCGATGGTGAGCGATTTGTCAGCTTTTTAGAAGTTATCCAACAACGGGACTTGGAGCGACAACAGGCAGAACAGGAGCGTCAACAGGCAGAACAGGAGCGTCAACGAGCAGAAAAAGTTGAGCAGGCGCAACGAGATGCTATCCCTAAGCTGTTAGTAATGGGTTTGAGTGTGGAGCAAATTGCTGAAGCGTTGTCATTATCTGTTGAGATTGTGCGTACTATGGCTGAGTCGAGAGAGTAGTAGATGCGATCGCATGGACGTAAGTGAGTGCCAACTGAGGTGCTTGTAGGGGTGGGTTTAGAGTGCGATCGGCATAATCGAGAGATGAGTGTATTCTCGTAAAATCGTTAATTTATTTGAGAATAACCAGATGGAGATTATGCGATCGCTCACAGCTCAATTTGCCATGCTACAGTGACAAGAAATGCTCCCTCCTCGTGTTTCCATGTCCCTCTCCACCTCTGTTCCCATTATCTAGCCTGAAAGTGACGGTCAACCTTTGGCAGACAATACCATCCAATTTCGCCTCATTGTCACCGCCTTTCATCACTACTTGTTAAGATTTATGAGTCTCGAAATCATATTATCATCGGGAAAATCCATTACAAAAGTACCCAGCCGATTAGGAAATTTTGAAGAATCTATATAATCGTAAACTCGATAATTTATCCGACCTGCAACAACATTAGGGGTAATGCCGTGAATCCAAGGAAAAGTCGAGTCCGCAAAATTAGCCCCATTTGTAAAATTTACGTACCAATCATCGGCAGCGTCGAATTTTGCCTGATCAATCAGATTTTTTATCTTATTCCATTTACGCTCAATTTCTTCTAATAAGTTACTAACTTTATATTCATCTTGTATCTTCAGCGTTCCGCCATTTACTGATATATCGAAAGTCGCATTGTCAGGCCAGGATGAGGCATCTATGCCTTTAGTTTCAGTACGATTGGGTCGATTATCTAGATTAAAACGCCGAAATAAAACTATTTTTCCGCGAACATCGCCGAGGCGAGGAATAGTGTCACCAAAATACCAAAATTCTTGACTACCTTGTAGATACGAATCGAAAGTAGCCTCATAGGAGCGTGTGATGCCTTCTCCATCGTCGTATTCATGCTTTACTGACATTACAATGCACTCACTGGGATTGCGTTTCAAAAAGTCTATGCATACATCACGTACTTTATCAAAATTTAAATTTAGATAAACTTGTCCATGATGTATAGCAAACTCATTGTTAATATGTCTACACCGGATATCAATAAACCGGATTCCAGAAGATAATTGATCTTCCAGTGTTCTGTCCTGGCACTTCGTTATAACACTTGGAATATCTAAAGGATCTGAACTTAGAGTGTATGTACAGGTATCGTGTGTGCCAGGAATAGTCAGTCTAGATATCTTGAGATTATCTGGTAGATTACTCATCCAATTGTTAAATATCCACTGATGACTTGGTAACGGCAAAATTGAATAGGAAAGCCCCGCACCATCCTCGTGAGTTTCCACTGCTAAAGTTGTATTGCAAGCAACCTTAGGACGAGAAAGCTTCTTGCCATCGTACTTAATGCTTTGAGGTTCAGACCAATCGATCTTGTTAGAATCTGTGTTTACTTGACCAGTACGGTACACGAGAGTAGAGTCGTCAGAGTTGTGAATCACCACGACAGTCTCGTTATCATTGATAGCGACTGAGGGACTATAACCCTTGTCATAATAGATGCCTGGTTGAAATTCGACCCAGTTATTTGGCTTATCTGGTTTAAGTTGGGCAATATGATACCAAATTTCCCCTGTCCCAGTTTCGTGAACCTCGACTACACGCCCGAAATTATTGATAGCAACCGAAGGATTGTTCCCCTTATCGTACTTGCCGCTTTGATCCCCACTATCATTAACAGGTTGCCAATCGATCTTTTGACCATTAACTCTTCCGGTGCGATACCAGAGATCAGTCTTCAGACCCTCGGATTGGTGAACCTCTACGACAATCTCGTTATCATTGATAGCGACTGAAGGACTATAACCCTTGTCATAATAGATGCCTGATTGAAATTCGACCCAGTTATTTGGCTTATCTGGTTTAAGTTGGGCAATATGATACCAGATTTCCCCTGTACCAGTTTCGTGAACCTCGACTACAAGCCCCTGATTATTAACGGCAACCGAAGGGTTGTTACCTGTATCGTACTTAGCGCCTAGTTCTCCTTCAGCATTAACCGGTTGCCAGTCGATCTGATTTTTTCCATTAACTCTTCCAGCGCGATAGGCGAGATCATTTTTGGTGAATATGCGCCAGTCTCCTTGGTGAACCTCTACGACGACGTTATCATCATTCAAAGCTACAGAAGGCTGCGTGCCAGGATCGTAGTTCTCTGGTTTGCCAAAACTACTATCTCCAGGTAACTTTGGTCTTGTATCGGGGTTGTCCAGAATCCCTTTGATTTTGTTCAGCAGAGGAAAATGTTGATTATCAGTTGTCATTGTCATCTTTTACTCCAGAGCAAAACTATTTTAAAAAAACTGGTCATCGTCAATTGCCCAAACCATTGCACCAGCTAATCCTTGCTCGATCAAATAACTGACCTTATAAGCAAATGATTCTGCATCGTCGTAACTAACCCACTCGCCTGTTTTACTGTTGTAGGCGTAGGGAGTAAGGGTTGCTTGATCCCACCCTCGTTTCCAGTCACCACTTGATAGACCCTCAAGGATTTCGTAATACGCTAAAAACCCTGGAGTTCGAGTGCCTTGTCCCGGAGAACCTGCACCACTATAAGGCTTTCCCGGTCCATTATCAGTATCAGTCAGGGGACTTGTAACTTTAAAGGTTCGACCGTAAGTAGGCATTCCTAAGAGGATTTTGTCCTTGGGAATTTGAGCTACCAGGTAAGCTTCTACTGTATCTTTGAGACTGAAATTTCCGCCAGGAGTAGAATCCTGTAATAACGGTGCGTTCACGCCTGTAACTTTATCATCAGGAAATACCCCATGATAATCGTAGGACATGACATTCATCCAATCGAGGTACTCTGCACATTGGGCCAGCCAATCAAAGAATTGTTGTGGAGTTTTTGCCTCTCCCTTTTTAATGGCAGGTGAAGCTATAGTTAACAAGAGTTTTTGCCCCCCTGCATCGTTATTAATGGCGCTACGAAACTCATTAAGAAGTGCTAAGAAATTCTCAAAATCGTTATCTGTTCCACCTCTATTGCGATCGCCAGGATATTCCCAGTCAATGTCAATCCCATCAAAGCCATATTTGTGGGCGTATTCAATGGCAGAGGAAATAAACTGTTGTCTCCCTGCTGAAGAACTAGCCATTTGGCTAAATAGTTTGTAGGTATAGGGTCCAAAAGGGTGAGGGTTTCCTGAATCAGGTTTGTCATCACCACTGTTAAAACTCCATCCGCCAATGGAAAGAAGAGTTTTGAGATTGGGATTTTTTTCTTTTAATTTCTGAATAGCGGGATAAAGTGTAGTCTGATCGTTCCATTCAACGGGTTGAATAGTGTAGTCACCTGTATAGCGTGATTCGCCTCCTCGTGTTTTTGTTTGATCGACGCTCCAGGTTACAAATCCAAAGATACCAAAGGCAAAGTTAATGTGCGTTAGTAGTGATGGATCAATCTGTTCCGGGAAAAACTTTCCTTTCCCTTCAGGGCGATATTGTGCCCAGTTTTCAAAGTAACCCACTAGTTTATATCCTGTTGCTGATCCTCCATTACCCCCTCCAACAGGCGGAGAATCAGAAGGAAGGCAAATTTCTTGACCCACCTGCAAACTACCAGCATCCGCGTCTGTGAATGGAGTGCCATCAGGTTTCATGATTTCACGCCAACGATTCCCATCACCCAATTGATTTTGGGCAATCATATAAAGCGTATCTCCGGATTTGATAATGTATGAATTACCACGTGTACAAGGCATAAATTACATCCAATTAGTAGGATTTTCAAACTAGAAAACTGAGAGAAAATTCCACTTGAACTCCACTAGCCTCTGGCAAAAATTAATTATCGTCAATACAGATAAATTCTGGAAAAGTTCTGGAAAAATTCTGGTAGTTTAATGGAATTGAAAATCACTATAAAATTGTTGTAATAATTACGATAATAATTGACCAATAAGAGTAATATAGTGTTTAATATTTTCTCCAAGCTTACCTTCTAACAAACAGCACAAAGAAATTAGATGCTCGATAGCACATTGGGATTAGTTCCCTGTCAGTTTGCGAAATCGAGTTCCATCTTTTTGTAATGAATTACTTGCACAGTGAGATATTGGTTTATGAGTGACACTAACGTAAAACCGACTACTCCGCTCACCTCGATTTATTCATTAGACGAGCTGATCGCTTGCTATGCCACGGCGCTCACTGAACTGGAGTCAGCAAGCCCCCATCCATCCTTGGAGCAAATTGTGGCGGTGCTAGTTGCGCGAGATGCGATTGAGAAAACCAGGGCGGCGAAACGAAACCTCACCGGGGAGAGTATCGCCACACTCATCCGATTGGATAGTCGCTTAAAGGCTCAGGCTCAGGTCATCATTACTAATGAGAGCTTGAGCGAATGGAAAGAACATATGAGTATCCCACCAACACATTGGTGGTGGAATCTGAAATCTTTAGAAAGTAGTGATTCAAACTCGCCTTTGCAACAGGCAATTGAGCGTTGCGATCGCGCACTTTCAAAACTAGAAGGAACTCGTCGCCGAAATCGCACCTCTAAGCACATCTTAGAAGTACTGCTCGCTCGTGATGAAGTTGCCCAGCATCAGTGTGAAGAACAACTCTCCTCTGAGACACTCATCAAAATTACTGAGTTAGATCAGCGCTTAAAAAAACAGCGGTTAACCATCCTCAGAACTAAAGAATTGCCAGTTTGGAAAAGCTGTTTGAACCCAGCCTCAGAAAATTGGTGGTGGGATCTCAAACTCAATTTACTGGGATCTGAAGAGGAACCGATGACTATCAAAGACCGATTGTGGATTGCAGGAGCAGTCATGGCGACAGTGATTGCTGCTGCGTTTTTGCTCAACACAGGTCAGGTGTTCAAAATTTTCGGTGGAGACAAAAATGGTGTGCAGGCGGATGGCTTACAGAATGCACTCTTTGGTCTCCAGGGTACTCTAGTGACGGCTCTCGGTGGAGCTTTAACAACGGGTAAAGGACGGCGAGTGCTGGAGAGCGTGCTGATCAATACCCCTTTTGTTAAAACCAATTGGCAAGCACCAGGACTCTTTGGTGTCTCTTGTCTAGTCTTGGGGGGTATTGGTGCAACCCACTACTCGTTACCGAAGTTGGGTGATTGGTACCTCTGGCGGGGAAACAACCTTGTAGAGGAGGCGCAATACTCTCAAGCTCAGAAGAAATATCTCCAGGCGAAAAAATTATTTACCAAGGACGAAGACGTAGTTAAAGTCAGTCTTGCTTTGGGAAAAGTTTACGAACACAAAGTAGATTTCCTAGACGCTATCGAGGAGTACAAAAGTGCCAAGGGAACGGATGACCCTGAAATCCTCAACCGTTTGGGCAGGGCAATCGTTTTGCAAGAAATGCGAAAGGTTGGCTGGAAGAAGCCAGTTATTGATCAAGAGAAGCTCAATGATGCTGAGAATTACATTGATCGAGCCTTTAAGAAGATTGAGCATGACTTACGCCAAGAACAGACGAAGGAAAACCTTAACTCACCGGGATCAGATCAAACTAAAACTAAGAACGATTCAGACCAACAGAAAGTAGTTTCTTGGAATGAACACAGGAGAGTTAACAAGGAAAGAGTACACAAAGAAATCCTTATCAGCCAAGGTATCCTTGATTGGGCGCAAGTGGACTTTACCAAATTGCGAAGCTCAGATGCTACTGATACCAAGTCGCAGTCTAATGTAGAATTTTCTTTTTCCCCCTATCCCCTCATCTCTCCATCTCTTTATTCCACTTATCTACCATCTTTGAACAAAACTCGGGATAAGTTGTTGGAAGAGGCTCAAAAGAAGTTTGAACAAGCAGATAAATATGAAGAAAATTTACCAACAACTCCGGATGGCAGAACGGCTCGATGCTATGCAGAACTAGCCGAAAAACTCACTCAGAAAAATCAATCATCAGGAAACACAACTGGCTTACCGAGCAACTGTCAAGACATGATTGACCGAGGTTTAAACGATCCATCGGATGCCTTCATTATAAAAGCGGTATCGGATGTGGTTTCTCCAACCGAAGCCTCACAGTCTGCATCACTAAACCCTCCAAACTCAACTCAGGAATCAAATGAATAGCCGCTGAAGAACCAGACTGGGCAAGCCTACATCCAAATTGACTCTTTGGGTGAACATTGCCCACATAAATCACCACACCTTAGATAAAGTAGAGTGATATTCAATGCAACAGATCAAAAATCTCCCACGACAGCTTAAACCAGTCAGACAAAAGCTACAAAAACTCTCACAAGGGTTTGTAAAATTCAAACAAACTCTAGAAAAATTCCCACAAGTACAACGAGACCGACTATTTACTCTTGTTCTCGTTCTGCTACTGGGATTTGGTGGATGGTATGAGTACAACGAGCAGGCTGGTAACTTCGATCCTGAAAGCTTTCCCGTAATTACCCCAAGAACCGTTCAAGATATTGAAGTCGGATTTGACTTAATAGCTTCTGGACATCAAGGTGTTTTGTCTGTAGCCGTTAACTCTGATTTAACTATCGCTAGTGGTAATAGCGACGGAACTCTCAATCTGTGGAACTTGGAAAGCAACATCTATAAAACTATGAATAAGTTTGAGGGACAGAAAATTGAATCTGTTGCCTTTAGCCCCGATAGTAATATTGTCGCTACTGGCAATTCGGATGGAACCATTCAGTTATGGCACCAGGACTCTCAAAAAAATACCTTGAATCAAGTTGGTGAGCCTATGAAAGCTGGTGCAGAAGCTGTAAAGTCTGTTGCCTTTAGCCCCGACGGTAAGATGTTAGCGACTGGCAATTTGGATGGAACAATTCAGTTATGGAACCAAGACTCTGAAAAGAATACCTTTAAACTTAGCAAGCCTCTTCAAACTAGTGCAGAAGCTGTTTTGTCTGTTGCCTTTAGTCCCGATGGTAAGATTTTAGCCAGTGGCAGCGATAACGGAATACTCAAGCTTTGGGATGTGGAAAAGAGGAGAGAAACAGATAGCAAACCCGCTCATCAAGATCCAATCTATTCCGTGGCATTTTCCTCAGCACCTAGCCGTAGTCAATTTTTTCCCAATTTAGTTCAGCAGCAGTTAGCCAGTGGTAGCTACGACGGTACTATTAATCTGTGGAACATTGATAGTTCCAAAAAACTTCAAGGAGAACCCAAGATACTAACACCTCATAATCAACTGTTGTCTATTGCATTAAGTAAAGATGGCAAGATTCTAGCGAGTGGTAGTGACGACGGAACGATCAAGCTGTGGAACACTTTAAGTGGACAACCTCTTCGTACCCTAAAGAGTCATCCATACGGAGTTTCATCTCTCGCATTTGACGGTAATAGTCAAACTTTAGTGAGTGGCAGTTATGATGAGACTGTGAAAGTATGGCGGGTGAGAGGCAAAGCTAAAGCAGGATGGAAATTTCCTGATATAATCAAGTTCTATCCTAATTAGAACTATCTAATTTTAATGAGACATAGCCCAAAATCGGAATGAATTTTGGGCTATTATTTTCTTTTATTACTGAAAAGAAAAGATTGTTACTAATATTATTATAAAGAGTATAATGTTAGTAATAAAACCCAAAAGCTCGAACCGATAAAGTCTCTTCACCTGCTCAAATCCTTTCATTAGATTTTTCATATCATCGCCTTTATGAACTGCGATATCCTTGAAAGAAGTGGCAGCATCTAAAGCCCTAAGACCCAAAACTAAGCTGATGATTCCGGTCAATATACCCCAACAGCTAAATGCCCAATCGCCATCTAGCCATCCTGTCAAAAAACTTCCGAATACACTCATACAACCTCCTACCTTCAGGAATATACCAACAAATCGCATATCCTTAGACAAATGCAAAATTAGTTTGTTGTCTCTCCTAGTAAATTCGTACTCTTCTAATTCCATGTTAGTTCCTCCTAAAACTGATACTGTTGTTGTAATTTTGTGAAAAAATTCATCTTTAATTCTGTTTCCACGGACTTCTTTCTATCCAATGTATTGCCAAATTAACCACAGGGATTAGAACTAAAAAAACAATATTTAACTGTATGCACCAGCGCTCAATTTGATAAAGTTTTCTCAGGTGGCGCAGCGCAGACTTGAGATTGCGACTGTCATTCTGATCTCGGACAATTTTCTTGAAAGAATTAGAAGTTCTGATCGTGAAGTAACCAATTATGATATACGTGAGTAGCTCGACAATCCAAAATAAAACGAAAAACCACTTTTGCTGGTTCAACGAAATCATAATTGCCCCTATACTCTCAAGCCCCCCCAACAAAAACAGGAATATACTCACCCAGAACATATAAGCAGATATACCTTGAAATATTGGGTTGGCGCTCTCAGGAAATTCGTAGGGTTGCTTTCTTAGAGTTTGTTCGGTTTGCATTCTTTGTTCCCCTTATAAATGATAAGTAGATTCAAAAGATATAGCTCTTTCGCCCTTAATTCGATAATAAAAATTGATTATTTATTCCAAACAGTAATAAATACTTGTTACGAAAAGAATTCGGGAGTCATAATTCAGAATTGGCTTTTTACTATCCAGACTATAAGTAAAAACTATGGTTGTTTGCCCCAAAGTCCTCATCCCTTGACATCCCAGTATCTTTAACCAACGAATTATCGTCAATACCGATAAATTCTGGAAAATTCTGCTAAAGTTCTGCTAGAGTTCATATAAATTTTGCCGTTCAATCTACCCAATAGTGAACTATGAACATTGAACAAGGGTTAGAAGTTGCAGATGAAGAACTCTTTGTCAAAATAGGACGACGGCTAAATGAGGTAGAAGTTGCCATCCTCAAAGGTTCCTGGGAGAAACAAACTTACGAAAAAATTGCGGCTACCACAGGTTACTCAGCCAGCTATCTGAAGCGAGATGTAGGCCCAAAATTGTGGAATATGCTGACTGAAGCTTTAAATGAACCAGTTAGCAAAACCAACTTTCGAGCCGCTCTAGAACGCAAATGGCGAACTACTCTAAGAACTAAGGAATCAGAAAAACTTTCTCACTCTTCCCCACTCCCTACTCCCCACTCCCCACTCCCCACCCACGCTGACTGGGGAGAAGCGATTGATGTCTCAGTATTCTATGGACGCAGCCAAGAACTCGTTACATTAGAAAAATGGACGATAACCGATCGCTGTCGCTTAGTTGCCTTATTAGGGATTGGGGGAATTGGCAAAACCGCACTTGCTATTAAGTTGGCACAACAAGTCCAGCCTGAATTTGAGTATATTATTTGGCGCAGTCTCCGCAACGCGCCACTCTTAGAAACACTCTTAGCAGACATAGTGTCTTTCGTCTCTAACCAACAGGAAACGAAAGGTTCGATAACACAACTGATTCATTACTTACGTACCTGCCGTTGTCTGCTAATTTTAGACAACATGGAAGCGATTTTAGATGCAGGTGTTGCCGGACAATTCCGCGCCAATTATTCTGACTATAACGAACTTTTGAGAGTGATTGGAGAAACCGCTCACCAAAGTTGTTTAATCTTTACTAGTCGAGAAAAACCTGATCTGATTACGGCGAGTGAGGGTGAAAAGTTTCCTGTGCGTTCTCTACGGTTAAGTGGTTCCCCAGAAGCCGCTCTTGCTCTACTTGATGATAAAGGACTTGTAGGGAGTGAAGTTGACAAAAAACACTTGTGCGATCGCTACAGTAACAATCTCTTAGCCGTCAAAATTGTCTGCACTTCAATTCAAGCTCTGTTTGATGGTGATATTAAAGCCTTTCTAGCCGAAGATACCTTTGTTTTTAATAGCAGTCGTCGTTTGTTAGAACAGCAATTTGATCGCCTTTGTCCTCTAGAGAAAAGCATCATGTATTGGCTAGCCATTAATCGGGAAGGCACAACAATTCTCGAACTGCAAGAAGATATTGTACCGGGAGTTTCTCGGTCAAATTTATTGACGGCATTAGAAAATCTGTGGACGCGCTCTCTGATTGAGAAAGCTGAACCTACACTAATGGAAAAGCTCTCTAGCCGATACACCCAACAACCTGTGGTCATGGAATATACTATCGAGTGCTTCATCGATCTCATTTGTCAAGAGATTACTACAGAAAAAATCGAATTATTAATGAGCCATGCTCTAATGAAAGTGATGGCAAAAGATTATATCAGATCTACCCAAATTCGCCTCATTATAGAGCCACTCATCGAGCGATTAAACCAAACATTTAAATCCCCAAAAACTCTCGAAGAGAAACTACGTTGTATTCTATTAAAACTCCGAAAAGATTGTTCTGCCGCCTCTGGATATGGAGGCGGAAATATTATTAACCTCCTCAATCAACTCAAGATTAATTTAGCCGACTATGACTTTTCTCATCTAACCATTTGGCAAGCCGACTTGAGGCGCGTGAATTTACACCGCGTTAATTTCCAAAATGCTAATCTGGATCGATCGCTTTTCTCCGAAACCTTAAGCGGTGTACTGTGTGTTGCCTTTAGTCCAGATGGAAAACTATTAGCCACAGGCGATGTAGAAGGTTTGATTCGTTTGTGGCAAGTGGCAGATGGCAAACAACTTTTGACCTTGAAGGGCCATAGTGGTTGGGTATGGTCAGTAGCTTGGAGTCCTGATGGTAAAATCCTCGCAAGTTGCAGCGATGACCAAACCATTCATTTGTGGGATGTTCAGGAGGGTCAGTGCCTCAAGGCTTTTCACGGTCATGCTAATGGGATCTGGTCGGTTGCCTTCAGTCCCGATGGTCAAACCCTAGCCAGTGGTGGTCTTGACCCCATCGTTCGCTTGTGGAATGTCGGTAATGGTCAGTGTATCAAGGCTTTGCAGGGTCAAACGAGTGGGATCTGGTCGGTGGCATGGAGTCCCGATGGTAAAACCCTAGCCAGTAGTGGTATTGACCCAGCTATTCGCTTGTGGGATGTTAATCAGGGTCAGTGTATCAAAGCGTTTCACGGTCACACCGATCAGGTACAGGCAGTAGCATGGAGTCCTGATGGTCGTACCCTTGCCACTAGCAGTGATGACCAAACGGTGCGGTTGTGGGATGTGGGTCAGGGTAAGTGTCTTAACGTTTTCCAGGGTCACACGGATTGGTTACGTTCAGTAGCGTGGAGTCCTGATGGTTGTGCGATCGCTAGTAGCGGTTTTGACAAAACTATTCGCTTGTGGGATATCCGTAACGGTCACTGCTTTAAGACTTTACAGGGTCACACAGAACGAATCTGGTCGGTGAGGTTTAGTCCCGATGGTCGTACTATTGCCAGCGCCAGTCATGACCAAACCATTCGCTTGTGGGATGTCCGTGACGGTCAGTGCCTTAAGGCATTTTACGGTTACACCAGTGGGATCTGGTCAGTTACGGTCAGTCCCAATGGCGAGTTCTTAGCGAGTGGTGGTGATGACTTTTTGGCGCGGTTGTGGGATATCCGTAGTGGGAAGTGCCTCAAGACTTTGTATGGTCACACGAATGGAGTACGTTCAGCAGTATGGAGTCCCGATGGTCGTATTATTGCGACTGGTAGTCTTGACTCCTCTATTCGTTTGTGGGATGTGGATAGCGGTGAGTGTCTACTCGCTTTATACGGTCATACAGGTAGCTTATGGGCATTAGTTTGGAGTCCCGATGGTCATACCCTTGCTAGTGGAAGTCATGATTTTTCAGTCCGGTTATGGGATGCCCAAACGGGGGTTTGCCGTCAAGTATTGCAGGGTCACACGAGTTGGGTCTGGGCAGTTGCTTGGAGTCCCGATGGTCGTACTTTAGCGACTGGCAGTTTTGACTTCTCAATTCGGTTGTGGGATGTTCGGGATGGGAAGTGCCTCAAGGTTTTGCAGGGTCATACGGGTTGGATCTGTTCAGTCGCTTGGAGTCCTGATAGTCGTACTATTGCCAGTGGCAGTCACGACCAAACTATTCGGTTTTGGGATGTTAGGAATGGTCAATGTCTCAAGGTTTTAAACAGCGATGCGGGTGGAGTATGGACAGTTAGCTTTAGCCCCAATAGTCGCCTCCTAGCTAGTGGCAATCATGATTTCTCGGTTCGCTTATGGGATACTCACACGGGTGAAGCCTTAAGAGCATTGTACGGTCATCAAGGTGGAGCCTATTCCGTTACTTGGAGTCGGGATAGTCGTATCTTGGTTAGTGGCAGCCAAGATGAGACAATCAAACTGTGGGATGTTAGTACGGGTGAGTGCCTCAAAACGCTACAAGCTGATAGGCTTTATGAGGGGATGAATATTACGGGTACTGTAGGTGTAACTGAAGCTCAAAAACTTACCTTGAAAGCGTTAGGAGCGGTTGAAGTCTAAAGGAGTATCACCTAACAAAATCAAAGCGTTTATCACCTGCTCAAAATTATAAATGTTTATCTTTATTTCTAGGTCGCTTAAGCTCAATGATATTCAGGCTGTTTTCCTACTTGTTAAGTTTATTTGAACTGAGATCTTGCACCATTCTCAAGAAGTTGAAAAACCTAACCCCCCAGCCCCCTTCCCTGCAAGGGAAGGGGGAGCAAGATTTCTTGCTCCCCTCTCCTCTTAGG
>DNGI01000211.1:15949-25691 GCA_003486645.1 Cyanobacteria bacterium UBA11370
GGGTTGGGGGAGGGGTCAAATGGGTAATTGAGAATGATGCAAGATCTCAGTTTGAACAAACTAAGATCGCAATCAGACGACGATCGCTAATTCGGTCAGTATTATTAGCAATTGTAGGGTTTAGTTTGGCGATCGCTCTTTCAAATTGTAATAGTCCATCTCCACAAACTCCCAACAGTCCCACTGCTGCAACGGGAACACTCGTTTACGGTTCAGGTGGACAACCTGTAAACTTAGAACCTGGAAATATTACCGACGGGAACTCACTTATCGTTCAGTATCAAATTTACAATCGCTTGCTAGAAACAAAGCCAGGAACGACAGAATTAGCACCTGGGTTAGCAACCGAATGGAACGTTTCTGAGGATAACAAGACCTGGACATTTAAACTCAGAGAAGGTGTCAAGTTTCATGATGGCACTGATTTTAATGCCGAAGCTGTAAAATTCAATATTGAACGTTGGTGGAATCCTAAAAGTGAATTTGGCTACCGAGATGCCGGGAAAAATTATGAAATTTGGGGAGATTTGTTCGGCGGTTATAAAGGAACCCCTGAATCGTTATTGCAAGATGTAATAGTAGAAAATAAATCTACGATTAAGTTTGTTCTCCAACAACCCTTCGCCGCTTTTCCGGCTGCGATCGCATCGGGTTACTTTGGCATTGCTAGCCCAGAAGCGATAAAAAAAGCAGGGGCACAATATGGGACTCCTGCATCTGTTGCTGTGGGAACTGGGCCATTTATTTTTAAAGAATGGCGTACAGGCGATCGCGTTGTTCTAGAAAAAAATCCTAATTATTGGAAACCTGATTTACCTAAATCAGACCAATTAGTGATTCGTTTCATCACTGATCCTGCTGCCAGGTTAGCGCAATTACGAGCTGGTAGTATTGATTTTACCACCGATTTAGCCCCAGATCAATTAGCAGAAATTAAACGAGATTCTAACTTAGAAGCCGTATTACGTCCATCCTTCAATGTGGGTTACTTAGCCTTAAATCCCAGCTATGAACCCTTATCAAAAATCGAAGTTCGGCAAGCGATCGCTCAAGCCATTAATAAACCCGAAATTGTCAAAGCATTCTGGGGTGAGTTAGGACAATACGACAGTCATTTTATCCCCTCTTCTCTTCAGGACTATCAGTCTGAGCAAGTTACTGATTATCAATATAATTCTCAAAAAGCCAAACAACTCCTTGCCCAAGCGGGTTATCCAAATGGATTTAATTTGGATCTGTGGTATATGCCCGTTAGCCGTCCATATTTCCCTACTCCTAAACCGATTGCGGAAGCGATCGCTGCTGAATTAAGTACCATTGGCATTAAAGTTAACTTACAAACTAAAGACTGGGCAGCCTATTTAGAAGATCGCCGAAAACCGCCTGGTTTCCAAGCATTTATGTTAGGTTGGACAGGAGACTATGGCGACCCCGATAATTTTTATTATGCTCACTTTGGCCCTGGAGCAACAGCGGATTTAGGGAATTGGAAAAATGAGGACGTGATTAAGCTTTTAAAACAGGGAAGAGGGACAAATAATCAAGCTGAACGAACTAAAATTTATGCTCAAGTGGATAAAATTCTTTATCAAGAAGCTGTCCGTTTACCGATTGTTCACTCTCAGCCTTTATTAGCAAAACGCAAGACTATTCAGGGTTGGATACCCAGTCCCCTAGGTTCCGAAGCATTTGAGACAATATTGAGTAAGGTTGAGTAAGGGTTCATGGTTCATCGCTCATAGTTCATGGGTTAGACCAAATCCGGTTAATATACACCCTTTAATTAAGGTTGAGCAAACCCTGTAGAGACTAGCACATGCAACGTCTTTACCGTTGGTTGTAAAAAGGGATTTTTAAACCGGATTTGGTATTAGACCTCTTGAACCATCAACAATCAACAATCAAAAATTCACATTGTTAAGGCAAGGTTTGGGGTTCACCTGCCACATCAGTTTGTTCTGTGGCTGACTTAGCAAATGCCACCCGTAGTAAAGGTGGGGCGAGAAAAGTCGTCAGAATAACCATGATAATAATCGCGGCTTCCAAAGGCTTGCTCAGAACACCACTAGCAGAACCGATACCCGCAAAAACGAGTCCAACTTCCCCCCGTGGAATCATGCCTACACCAATCGCTATCCGATTAATTCCAGGTTGACCGAATACTGACCAACCCGTCACCACTTTGCCTACAATAGCAACGACAATCAAGAAAATTGCAATAATTAAACCTGCTCGATTGTCAGGAACAGCCGGATTAAGCACTCCTAAATCTGCCCTCGCACCAACGGTAACAAAGAAAACAGGGACTAGGATATCGGCGATCGGTTTAACCTGTTCATCTAACTCTTTGCGCTTATCCGTTTCATCCAGAACTAACCCGGCGGCAAATGCACCCAAAATGGCTTCCAGATGAATGGCATTACCCAGAAACGCCATAAAAAAGGCAAAGATGAAGGCTGGGATAACGATATTTCCTCTCGTTTGCAGCTTGTCCACAATTGCCACAAAACTTTTATTGAAGAAATTACCCAGCAAGATAGAACCTAACAGGAAAACCGTCGCGCTAACAATTAGGTAGATGACATTGAAAACATCCACCTCACCCGTTTTGGCTAAACTAGCCACGACTGCCAACACAATGATGCCAAGAACATCATCAATCACAGCCGCACCGACAATAATTTGACCTTCCTTGGATTTAAGTTGACCCAGTTCTGAGAGGACTTTAGACGTAATCCCAATACTGGTTGCCGTCAGCGCTGCACCCGCAAAAATTGCTGGAATGGCAGGCACATTAAACAATAGCATTAACCCGGCTGTACCCGCACCAAATGGCACAGCCACCCCCACGCAAGCGACAATAGTTGCCTGATAACCAACTTCTTTGAGTTGTCTTAAATCCGATTCCAAACCAATTTCAAATAACAGAATGATCACCCCTAGTTCGGCAAGAACTGAGATGACTTCACTCTGAGATTGAAAAATACTAGTTAGGGCATCCGGAGTTAAATTGTTAATCGCTTGTAGGATGGTCATCACCACCGAGTCGGAAGCCTGCATTCCACTTTCAGGAAACACCACCAGATGCAAGGCGGAAACTCCCACCACCACACCCGCTACCAGTTCACCTAAAACGGGGGGAAAGTCTAGACGCTTGGACAATTCGCCACCCAATTTACTCGCCAGGTAAATGACTACTAAACTAAGCAGCACTCCTGTGAGAACAATTGGCCCATTTTCTGCTTCGGTTGTTGTTGCTAGCAGGGTTGGGGGGACAGGAGAAAAAAGGGAGGATATCCAGGAGGTTGAATTCATGAACGGTTCTGCAAAAATCATATTTGATGGTCAATTCTCAAAATTGTTCAGCCATTGGCAATTGTCCTGAGAGAGGATCTGACATTGGATCACTCCTTTCAACGCCCTTGCTACGTACCCAATCAAGTCCTTGTTGCAATGCTTCTTTGCGATCGCTTAAGAAGTTTTGCGGTGGTACTAGTGCGGAAATACCTAGCTTTTCCAGACGATGTTTCACTTTCTGTGTCGCACCGACAATTAAGACTTGCAAACCTTTGTCACAAGCATCATTAATGGCATTCTCAATCGCTAACGATGCCGTTACACCCAACATCGGCACATCACTTAAATCTAGAATCAACACATCCGCATCTTTCATCGCGGCGTGTTCACGCGCGATCGCTTTGGCAACTCCGAAAATCATGGGACCGCTGAGATAGAACAGCAGCACACGACCATGGGCTTTGTCAAGCAGATGTTTCTCGTCGTTACTGAGAACAATCGCATCATCAGCATCGGTAATGGTCTTCACTTCCTGAGACTGAAGATCGCTCAAACGCTCAATCGTGAGGATGTTGGCAATAAACACACCCACGCCAACTGCCACAATTAGGTCAACAAATACCGTCAACAGCAGCACCCCATACATGATCAGGGAACCCTTGACCGACACTTTATGAGAGCGTTTCAAGAAGCTCCAATCCAGAATATCAATTCCCACTTTCAGGGCAATTCCTGCTAGCACCGCCATGGGAATGGGTTGGGTCAGTTTCGCCGCACCTAAAACCACAACCAGTAGAATCAGGGCGCGGGTGATGCCAGATACTGCCGAAGTTGCTCCCGTCTGGATATTGACCACGGTTCCCATGGTTGCACCTGCACCGGGTAAACCACCGCATAAACCAGAAACCAAGTTACCAATCCCTTGACCAATCAGTTCTTTATCCGACTTATGTTCCGTGCGCGTTAAGCTATCTGCAATCACGGCTGTCAGCAGGGTATCAATACAACCCAGCATCCCTAACATCACGCCATCGACTAGCATGATAGTTAATTGACCTGGAGTAAATGTGGGCAGTTGTAAGGTTGGCAGTCCCACCGGAATTTCGCCAATTCGGCGGATGTCAACGCCTTGGAAGACGACTAAGGACACAACTGTACCCACGATTAAGGCTACCAACTGCGGGGGAACAAACCGCTTCAGCTTCTTAGGCATTAAGAAAATGATCGCCAGAGTCAAAGCACCCAAAATTGCTTCCGGGGGATTGACCTTCGTCAGAAGTTCAGGAATGGCGATGACTGTACCTAAAACCCCACCTTTGGGAGCAGGTTGTCCGACAAAGGGGGCAATTTGTAGAATAATCAGAATCACGCCAATTCCCGACATGAAGCCAGAAATCACGCTGTAGGGCATCAGGGTAATGTATTTACCCAGCTTGAAGATGCCTAAGATAATTTGAAAGAGTCCGGCAATCATGACGACCGTAAACGCCATGGCTAAACCGTTCTCCGGGTTTTGGGCGGTCAGGTTGGCTACGATAGTAGTCATGACCACGGTCATAGGCCCTGTTGGTTCAGAAATCAGAGTGGGTGTACCGCCAAACAGCGCCGCAAAGAACCCTACACACACAGCACCATAAAGTCCGGCAATTGGACCAGCACCAGAGGCAACCCCGAAGGCGAGGGCTAGGGGTAGAGAGACGATCGCGGCGGTAACACCTCCAAATAGGTCACCGCGTAGATTATTGAAACAAATCCGATTAGTTATTTGCATCAGTTGGGTGAATAAACCAAACAAGTAAACAGTCAGAGACTTTAGTGTGAGGACATTGGCGATATTGAGATATATCAAATCTGTCCTAGCGATCGCCTCACTAGAACTGACCTCAACGTCCATCAACACCTAGGTCAAGAGCGAACCAAATGTTCCCTAAGTCTGAAAAATCGCTTTTTCAGGTCTGAGGTTTGTCATCCCGCTCAGAGCAATAATGTCAACAGCTTTTTTGATTGGGTAAATCTTGTCGCTGAAGAACGACGAGAGTGCCAAACTTTGATTATTATTAAGATAATATAAAATGTGTATTATTACTTAACGTTGGAACTCAAAACCAAGCATTTATTTCCATTGGAACTTAGGATGATTGGTATAGGGGAAACTCTATTAAAGCTAGGTTAATGATTGGGGTGTAAAATACACAGCTACACACAAAGCTCCGTAGACCAATCTTGATGACCGCGCCCTGGATGGCATTTTACCTGGGAACCTGCCCATATCATTTTCCATTGTTTGCCACCGTTCGGAGATGAATGTTGCTGGAACTCGACTCGATACCGGATGCTACCTACCGAGTCATCCGCTACCCCAGTTTGAGTGATGGTGACAATAGCTTGATTCGCTTGGGGATAATCCACCGTTACGTTTTGGGAACCCCCCTCCGATTCAATATTACCGAAAGTGGAAAGCGCGATCGCTTGTGGATCGTTACCCGTGAGTGTATCTGCATTCCCCACATCAGATAGGGCAATGGATTGATAGTCTTCCCGCTTTGCCTGTAGAGTAGCTGGGGGAGTCTGAGCGGGTGTAGTAGATGTTGGTGTGGGTTGGGAGCGATCGCTGATAGTATTACAAGCCGTCAGACTCATTTCTATACCAGCTAGGATAGCGAGGGCAAATTTTAACGACTTGCACATCAGAGTTGAGAGAGCCAAGACAAGTAGGACGTTGTAGAGACGTGAAATTGAGAGTTTGAACAGGAGCCAGGAGTTCTCTATTCTCCCTATTCTGCATTCAATCTAACTTCTCAAACAAGACAAATCGTAAATCGAGTCATTCCTCACGTTAAAATGCGATCTGGCAACTGTTATTGCTGTATCACGCCCAGTTAATTCGGAAGACGACCTCATGATCCACGAAGTTTTCATGCCCGCCCTCAGTTCCACGATGACCGAAGGCAAAATTGTTTCCTGGGTTAAATCTCCAGGGGACAAGATTGAAAAAGGCGAAACCGTGGTGGTGGTTGAGTCAGATAAGGCGGATATGGATGTAGAATCATTCTATGAAGGGTATCTGGCCGTTATTACAGTGCCTGCGGGTGAATCTGCTCCTGTAGGGGCGGCGATCGCATTAGTCGCAGAAACTCAAGCAGAAATTGAAAGCGCTAAACAACAAGCTACTCAATCGAGTTCCCCATCAACGGCACCAACAACGACAACACCTGCACCTGAACCTGTAGCAGCTACCCCATCCGCATCGCAAGAGAGTCCTAGTCGCAGTAATGGACGCGTAATCGCCTCTCCCCGTGCGAAAAAGTTAGCTAAAGAATTCAGTGTGGATCTGGGGAATTTAAAAGGAAGTGGTCCTCATGGACGAATTGTAGCTGAAGATGTGGAAGCAGCGGCTGGAAAAGCTCCGACTCCGGTAGCGCCAACCGTCGCACCAACCCTCACACCAACCCGAACCCCTACTCCTGTATCAGCACCTCAACCCGCGCCTACTCCAACGGTTTCTACTACTGTACCCGTGGGTCAAGTCGTACCTTTCAATACGCTACAAAATGCGGTGGTACGGAATATGGTGGCAAGTCTTCAGGTTCCTGTATTCCGGGTGGGTTATACGATTACAACGGATGAGCTGGATAAGTTATACAAACAAATTAAGTCTAAGGGTGTGACGATGACAGCGCTGCTAGCGAAGGCGGTGGCGGTGACGTTGAAACAGCATCCCCTTGTGAATGCGAGTTATACCGAACAAGGGATTCAATATCACGGCGCGGTTAATGTTGCTGTTGCTGTGGCGATGGATGGCGGCGGGTTGATTACGCCCGTATTGCAAAAAGCGGATGAAGTAGATATTTATTCTCTTTCTCGGACTTGGAAAGATTTGGTAGAACGGTCAAGGCTCAAGCAGTTGCAACCCGACGAATATAATTCTGGAACCTTTACTTTATCAAATTTAGGAATGTTTGGGGTTGACCGTTTTGATGCCATTTTACCACCAGGACAGGGGGGAATTTTAGCGATTGGGGCAGCGCGTCCGCAAGTGGTGGCAACGGCAGATGGCATGATGGGGGTGCGCCGTCAGATGCAGGTGAATATGACGTGTGATCACCGGATTATTTATGGTGCGGATGCGGCGGCGTTCCTACAAGATTTAGCGAAATTAATTGAAACCAATGCGCGATCGCTAACTTTGTAATTGACCGATTTATTAATGTTATGGCCATCAACAATCAACAATCAGCTATAGCAGTCCTGTTTGAGTTACTTTCATGATTGCTGTTGAGATCCCCGACTTCTTGAAGAAGTCGGGGATCTTGGCGTTTAGTCGTCTTTAGACGACTTTAGCTATTAGACAGTGGTTTTAACCACTGACGAGTTGTTGCGACTGATGTAAGATCTGAGTTTAACAAAGCTTTGAATTTCATTAATGAGGTTCTGTGCTGCGTTAGTGAAGCTTTCAATTTTATTAATAATGATGAGACTTGTTAACGAGTTACTAGGGGGCGTTGTTAACACAGGATACTATATTAAATAGACCTCTCCAAAAAAGAATCTCAAACCCTTATCCTGTCTAAGGAAAAACCTAATTTCTGGAGAGGTCTAATGAGCTAAGAGTTGTCAAAATGCTAGCTCTTTCTCCTTACATCTCTAATCCCTGATCGATATGCAGCGTTGGTTCTTGCCTCTGGTGTTGGTTTTATCGGTAGTGGCAACTCCTCCAGTAGTGGTTGCCCAAACGGTTGAGCAGTTAATTCAACAAGGGGAAGCAGCAAGAGATGCTGGTAACTATAATGAAGCCGAAGCGCTCGTTCGCAAAGTAATTGAGAGCGACCCAAACAATGTTAATGCTTACAATTTTCTTGGCATTGTGCTAGCAGAGCAGGGAAAATTAGAGGAGGCAGTCGCTAGCTTCCAAAAAGCCATCCAACTCAACCCTAACGATGCTATTGGTTACTACAATCTGGGTTATATGCTAGCAGAGCAGGGAAAATTAGAGGAGGCGATCGCTCATTACCAAAAAGCCATCCAACTCGACCCTAACTTTGCTAGTGCTTACCACAATCTGGGCAATGTGCTATCTGAGCAGGGAAAATTAGAGGAGGCGATCAGTTTATATCAAAAAGCTATCCAACTCAACCCTAACCATGCTCATGCTTACATCGGTTTGGGAGTTTTGCTATCTGAGCAGGGAAAATTAGAGGAGGCAATTGCTCATTACCAAAAAGCTATCCAACTCGACCCTAACTATGCTCATGCTTACATCGGTTTGGGCGTTTTGCTATCTGAGCAGGGAAAATTAGAGGAGGCAATTGCTCATTACCAAAAAGCCATCCAACTCGACCCTAACTTGGCTACTCCTTACAACAATCTG
The DNA here is from genome assembly GCA_003486645.1 of Cyanobacteria bacterium UBA11370. Classification (GTDB taxonomy): domain Bacteria; phylum Cyanobacteriota; class Cyanobacteriia; order Cyanobacteriales; family Coleofasciculaceae; genus UBA11370. The sequence continues at coordinate 24,615 of DNGI01000211.1, forward strand.
GGTAGTGTGCTATCTGAGCAGGGGAAAATAGAGGAGGCAGTCGCTAACTTTCAAAAAGCTATTCAACTCGACCCTAACTTGGCTGGTGCTTACATCGGTTTGGGCGTTTTGCTATCTAAGCAGGGAAAATTGGAGGAGGCAATTGCTCATTACCAAAAAGCTATCCAACTCAACCCTAACTTGGCTGGTGCTTACAACAATCTGGGTAATGTGCTATCTGAGCAGGGAAAATTAGAAGAGGCAGTCGCTAACTTTCAAACAGCCATCCAACTCGACCCTAACCATGCTGGTGCCTACAACAATCTGGGCAATGTGCTATCTGAGCAGGGAAAATTAGAGGAGGCAGTCGCTAACTTTCAAAAAGCTATCCAACTCGACCCTAACCATGCTTATGCCTACAGCAATCTGGGCAATGTGCTATCTGAGCAGGGAAAATTAGAGGAGGCAATCGCTAACTTTCAAAAAGTTATCCAACTCGACCCTAATTTGACTGGTGCTTACATCAATCTGGGTAATGTGCTATCTGAGCAGGGAAAATTAGAGGAGGCAATTGCTAACTTTCAAAAAGCGATCCAACTCAACCCTAACTTTGCTGGTGCTTACAACAATCTGGGCAATGTGCTATCTGAGCAGGGAAAATTAGAGGAGGCAATTGCTAACTTTCAAAAAGCTATTCAACTCGACCCTAACTTGGCTGGTGCTTACCACAATCTGGGCATTGCACTAAGACAGCAGGGGAAAATAGAGGAGGCGGTTGCTAACTTTCAAAAAGCTATTCAACTCGACCCTAACTTGGCTGATACTCAAAACAACCTCAGAGAAACACAACGGCTTTTGGAAATGCGGCGCGATCGCTAACTTTGTAATTGACCGATTTACTAATGTTATTTAACACACTTTCCGGTTCAACCCTCTCTCCCTCAAACTTTTTTAGGGTTATTCAACCGAACCTGATATATAGCAAAAGGCAGAGGGTAGAAGGGAAAAGATGGACTGGTAAGGTTTCAGTATTTTGCAAGAGTCAAGAGTCGCCTTAGCGACTGCTATAAGTCCTATAGGACTTACGCAACTGGCACA
>DNGI01000301.1:0-5606 GCA_003486645.1 Cyanobacteria bacterium UBA11370
GCCAGTTGCGTAAGTCCTAACTTCGTTGGGAATTAGCGCCCTATAGCTTGGCGCTGAGAGTAAATTTCTTCCAGAAGCAAATCACGGAGTTCATCAGCAATATCATCAGGAGGATTACCAGCTAGCGCTCGTCCAATCAGTCGCTCAGCTTCTCGGAGTTCACCACACTCCAGGGCAAGAACGGCGGCGCTGCGATGTAAAACAGAGCGGGTGGGTTCCAGGTCAAGTTGATTGGCAATTAAATCAGCCGCTGTCCGTTCTTTAGCGAAGGCGGCTCTCTTAAACTCTAGAATTGCCTCAGCATCGCCCCGTTGACGGGCTAAGACTGCCTGGTCTACCAGTTCCATTGCTTCTCGGTGAAGGGTTTCTACGTCCGGCATTTTTCAACGATACGGGCTTTGGGAGTGCCAAATTCAACCACAGCAACGTAGCCAGGAGCCACGCGGTCTGAAGGACTGATCTGCTTTAGCTTCATATTAACCCTAGATTGGATAATGCTTTCAGAACCTTTACGAATGCCTGAGACTTCCAAACGGGCTTTGCGCTGGAACAGGGTGTCTTTTTCATCATTGGAGCCAAGCCAAAAATCGAAGCCAAATCCTTTTCCTTTAACCGAGCGTTCGATAATGGTGAGGTTAGTCAGGTGAGGCATGATCAGTGCAGCAATACCATAGGCTCCGTATTCGGTAGCGACTTCTTGATCAGCATTAAATCGGCGAATGGTGTCGTTGATGGCATTCCACTGAATTTCGATTTCACAAGCTCCGATTCCATCAATTTGTAGGGTAACAGGACTGTGATGTCCCTGCTCCTCTAAACAGACGGCGGCAGCATCTGCACAAATAGCTCCGAAGGTAAGTGACCAGCCAGGGCGTTCTGGTTTATCTTGACAAAGGTCGCTGAGGTGAAGCATTGCTGTTTGGGAGGTATCGGTCATGGAGGCTTTTGTGCATCACATTTTCCAAATCCTACCCTGAGCGATATCTGGTTCCTACCTATATCTTGGTAGTAAAGTACCCTACAAGTTAATTTTAGTATGACACTTTATTAAGTCCTGACTCAAATAAGATTGCTATAGTAAAGTATTAACTAATAAGGGAATTTGATTAGCTTGTAAAAATTCAGGTCTGGGATTTCGTCCGTCCTGAGTATTACAATTGAGTACAGGAGTTTTCATATTATCAGGAATAGCCTGTTCCCCACACGCTGCACCAATTAATCCTCCAACAATACAGGCATTTGTATCCGTATCACCACCCCCATAAAGGGTTTCCCTAATCGCTTCCTCGTACCCCGATCCCTTCAATAAATGTCTAAAGGCATGAGTAAAGGCAATTTTAATGAATCCACTATGAGGATAATAGGGAATATCTACCTGATCTTGAGCATCTTGTAACCAGCGACGCACTTCTTCATTGGCATTCAAGTCTGCCCAATTTTTAGCATTTCTAAAAGCAACTTCTCGTTCTCCTGGTGTTCTGATTAAACTGGCAATGGCAATCACGTAACAGGCAACCGCATGAGTACAACTTTCGTTAGGATGGGATAATGTTGAATCTTGTTGGGCAAACCTAGCCAGTTCGCTATCATTAAATCGATAGCCCCAAATCCCTAATGGAGAGATTCTCATCAGGCTACCATTGGCTTTAGACTCCATACAAAATTGAGCAGCAGCTTGGGTCATAGCAACAGCATAGCCCTGTTTCTGAGAAATTTCTTGCCATTTGGAATTGCGAATGCACCCTAATGAAGAGTTTGTTGTTGTACCTATATCAAACGGATTAGAATTAACCCATTTTGCATAATGTTGAGCAATTATTTCCAAATTAAATGTTGAACTTTGGGATAATGCTTGTGCTAAACAAAGAGTTAATTCGCCATCATCGGTAATTTGTCCGGGAGCAACGTCCCAAATACCACCTCCTGGCATAGTCATAGCGCGATCCACATCTGCAAGGGTTAGTTTATGACTGATAAATTCCAAGGTTGCGCCTGCTGCATCACCGACCAATGCTCCCAATAAACAACCCAATGCGGCATCATTAAGATCTTGAGCTTTTTGTTTCATGACTCTTCCTTTTGTGCGATCGCTAAATTAATCTTCTGCGATTAATAACCCAAGTGGCTAATTGCTAATGGCTAATTGCTAATTGATGACTACAGATTACTAAGTTCTGATTAATAATTGTTATATTGTTCATTTTAGCTCTGCCATTAGCGATGCTCCATGAGCCATTAGCAATGAACAATTAGCAATTAGCCATACCGAAGTTTAATGTATTCTTTGAGTATTCCTTCATCACACCTATTACCTGAATGATAAAAATTCTTCACCTATCGGATATTCACATGGGCAGTGGTTTTTCCCACGGACGGATTAACCCTGCTACGGGATTAAATACACGATTGGAAGATTTTGTCAATACCCTATCAAAATGTATTGATCGAGCGATCGCTGAACCCGTCGATCTGGTTTTATTTGGCGGTGATGCCTTTCCAGATGCGACACCTCCGCCCTACGTTCAAGAAGCCTTTGCTACTCAGTTTCGTCGCCTAGTCGATGCCGAAATTCCAACGGTTTTGCTAGTGGGGAACCACGACCAACACTCTCAAGGTAATGGGGGGGCTAGTTTATGTATTTATCGTACATTAGGTGTGCCTGGATTTATAGTGGGCGATCGCATCGAGACTCACTATATTCAAACCCGTAATGGAGCAGTACAGGTGATTACTCTGCCTTGGCTAACTCGTTCTACTCTGCTAACTCGCCCGGATACCGAAGGTTTAGCGCTAGCGGAGGTTAATGATTTATTAATTCAACGCTTAGATCCAGTATTGGAAGGGGAAATTCGCCGTCTCGATCCAGAAGTACCAACGGTTTTATTGGCTCATTTAATGGCAGATCGCGCTAACTTGGGAGCTGAACGTTTCTTAGCGGTAGGTAAGGGCTTTACAATTCCTCTTTCTATGCTGACACGACCTTGTTTTGATTATGTGGCACTAGGGCATATTCACAAACATCAGAATCTTAACCCATCGAATGACCCGCCAATTATTTATCCAGGTAGTATTGAACGGGTGGATTTTAGTGAAGAAAAGGAAGCGAAAGGCTATGTTTTAGTTGAATTGGAAAAAAGTTGTGTTAAGTGGGAGTTCTGTCCGTTATCAGTGCGTCCATTTCGTACCATTGAAATTAATGTTTCTGAAGAGGATAATCCTCAAAATGCTTTAGTTAAAGCAATTGGTAAAAGGGCGGTTAAAGATGCCGTTGTGCGGCTGATTTATAAGTTACGTTCTGAACAATTGGATTTAATTGATAATAACGCTATTCATCAAGCGTTGAACGAGGCTCATAGTTATACAATTCGTCCGGAATTTGTCAGTCAATTAGCGCGTCCTCGGTTGCCTGAATTGGGAGTTGGTAGCAGTATCAATCCGATGGATGCGTTGAAAACGTATTTGGAAAATCGGAAAGATTTACGAGATATCCGTGCAGAAATGATGGAAGCAGCACAACATTTGTTGGCGGGATATGGAGAGAATTGGTTAGAGTTAGAGGAGAGTGAAGAAGGATCGACGGAGGAGCAAAAGGATGTCAGTGAACTGTTAGAAGGAAATACAAAAACTCAGTTGCGTTTGTTGTAAGAACCAGAGTTTTGCAGATGCGATCGCTAAGTAGTCACGCTTTGAGCTGAATAAAACTAGAATTTATGAATAAACTACAGATAAAATTTCCGACAAATACCTGGCTAGCCGCCTCCTGGGATGAATATCTCGAAGCTACTGAAAATCCTACCGACCAAAAAGCTAAGTTTTATTACCATAACGGACAACTAAGAATTGAAATGTTACCAATTGGGAATGACCACGCCAGCGACCATACAATTATTATTGTTGCTGTTAACTTATTTGCCACTCTCAAAGGTATCCCCCTAAATGGAAAGGATAACTGCACTTACCAGAAAACAGGATATACTGATGCTCAACCCGATGTATCTTATTATATTGGTGAATATGTAGATGTAATTCCTTGGGGAACTTCTATCATTGACTTAGATAGCTATCCCCCACCTAATTTAGTTATTGAAGTCGCTAATACTTCACTATCTGACGATCAAGGGGCAAAACGTCTGCTGTATGAGGATATCGGAGTTGCTGAATACTGGATTGTAGATGTAAAAAATGTCCGAGTTCTGGCGTTTAGCATAGAGAATGGAGGGAGTCGGCGAATTAGTGAATCTCAAGTATTGCCAGGACTAGCTATTTCTCTGTTAGAAGAGACTTTGCAGCGTACTCGTCAAATGAATCAGTCCCAAGTTTGTGCTTGGTTGTTAACCCAATTTCAACAATAGCTTCCCAAAACCAATAGCAAATTTATCAAACTAATTATATACTTTCTTCCTAGGAGTCAGCGCTAATGTGGCTTGCTGGACTATTCGTTTTTTTAGGTTGGATGCTGTCCCTTTGTCTCCACGAATTTGGTCATGCGATAGTTGCCTATTTGGGTGGCGATACTTCTGTTAAAGATAAGGGATATTTAACTCTCAACCCTCTCAATTATACCGACCCTGGTTTAAGTTTAATGATGCCAATGATTTTCCTACTAATGGGAGGAATTGCACTTCCAGGTGGTGCGGTTTATATTGACCACAGTCGATTACGGAACCGTTGGTGGGATAGTGCTGTCTCTGCGGCTGGCCCATTGGCGAATGCGATGGTAACGTTAGTATTAGCAATCCCGTTTTGGTTAGGTTTAGCCACTGAGTTAAGTACCCATTGGTTCTGGTCAAGTTTAGCGTTTCTGATTTTCTTAGAAATCTTTGCGGTTGTCTTGAATTTACTACCGATTCCTCCCTTAGATGGCTATGGGATTATTCGACCTTGGTTGCCTGAAAAGATTCAACATCGGTTCAATCAATTTGGCAAATATGGAATTTGGTTTATTTTTGGTCTGCTATGGTTTGTGCCAGCAGCAGGTCGCTTTCTGTGGAATTTTGTTTATCGAATTGCTGTAATTCTTAAGGTTCCTTTCGATACGCTCTATGAAGGAAGTTTATTATTTGATAAGCCCCAAGTTAAATTATCATTAATCATAGCATTTATGGGATTTTTGTGGCTAATCAAGCGTCACGAAGATCAGAGAAAAAATTCTCCCGAACTTACTTTGTACCATCAAGGTTATCAACTCGAAAGCGATAAATATTATGAGGAAGCGATCGCCGCTTACGATCAAGCCATTGAAATTAAACCCGACTTCTATGAAGCTTGGTATCATCAAGGCAATTCGCTGTATCAATTACGACGGTACGAAGAAGCCATCACATCTTATAATCGAGCGGTTTACATCCACCCTAATGGGTCTAGTGCCTGGTATAATCTAGCTTGTTGTTATGCGCTGCAAGGTAATATCAATCAAGCCATTAAATCTTTGGAACAAGCAATCAAACTTGAACCGGATTTGAGGAGTCGTGCTAAAACTGACCCGGATTTTGATAGGATTCGAGAAAATCCGCTCTTTAAAAATTTGATAGTTAAAGAGGGATAAATCTTCAGTTACTTACAACTCGTCACGACTGAACTAAATCTTATAGCCAGTCTAAATGATT
>DNGI01000301.1:5822-8714 GCA_003486645.1 Cyanobacteria bacterium UBA11370
AATCAAATAGACTCGCTATATATCAGATGGATCAAAATCTAGTATAACTTGAGAGATAAACCCTAGGTCATTGACAATTTTATCTTAGAACGCAACTTGATATGAACTTATGAACTCTTAAAAATTTCTAGTTTTATTCAAATGAAACTGTACACTATGCTTAAACATTTACCCAGTCTTTTAGTTATCTTGTTTGTCCTTTTTACCCTCGAAGGACATAACAAATCGGTAACGGGTGAAACTTGTGTTGCTGCAAGCAGTTGTCCTTCCCAACCTGTGCGGTTTGTTCCCGGACAACGCATTACCATTGAGGTGGCTAATTTGACTTCTGGTATGGTGCAACTACAACAGGTCTATGTAACTGATCCGTTGCCTATTAGTCCAGGCCAGGTGCTATCTTTCGTGCGGGGAGGTAGTACAGATCCCAATTTCTCAGTTGTGTTTTGGGATGTTCAAGGGCTACCTTTAAAAGTAACAATTCTCAAACCCGAAGCAAGACTTCTACGTATTGAAGTGCGTCCCGGTGGTCGTCCTCCAGGCGATCGCGCCGTTTATCTTAAAGATGATGGTCGGGTTGATATTTTATAAAGAAATAGAGAGAAACAATTGCCGGAGTACTGTGCTTACACATCCTAGATTTTTCTAGTTTGTATCAGCTTGGTAGCCAGCTCCAAAAAAGTTGATAATTCCGGTGCATTTGCAGATTAACTTTTGGAACTGTAGTTGCTCGTCTACGGTTTGTTTTGTGTAATACACCCTCCGAATTAGTAATACACAAACCTGTTATGTATTACCCAAAAATAGCTGCTTTAACTACCGAGAATTATCAACTAATCCAGTCTAACTCTATTATTGTTTTATAAAGGGATCAACAAAGTCAAGTGTCTTCGATCAATTCTTAAAGAGTTTAAGCTAATTAAGCAGTTGTGAATGATTAAGCTGTAGATGTACCTAACCGATAATTTCCTGAAAGGGTATCCCGACTTAGTGAATACCTGTTAATGAACCACAACTAGACCAGGACGGTACAAATCAGCGATCAGTGAACAACGCCGCTAAAAGTAGAAAGAAGGCAAAAGGAAAAGGCCAACTGCCTTTCCCCAACTCGATACCCACTCAGGGCGTGTAGTTCATCGTTAAAAGATAGTATTGTACAAATAGTGCATTGACCAGGGGCTTCTCAAGACAGGGTTTTTCCTGTGCTTCAATTGGTTTGAAGGCCTACTGCCTCGATTGACCTCAATGATCGCGCTATATTTCTAAGTATCCGTTTTATTTAGACTGAGCGTAACTTAACGAGGGTGGTCAAGCTCATCGGAGAAGCTAACACCCCACAGCAAGCCAAAACCCTGATCAGACTTTTCAGTGGGCAACCTTTAGTCAGATTACAACCATACTGAAAAACAAAAATTAAAATCAATTGGGGTGCGCCACTGACCACAGCCACAGCTAGACTAGCGTCTCGAAGTACGATGCTTCTTAACGCTAGTATCTAAATCAGGACTGAAAACTCGATCCGGAGATTTCTCACCGAGCGAGGCAGCCATCCTGAGCGGGCACAATCAACTCAAGAGCGTGCAAACTATTGTTATAAAGGCAAGCCCTGGCAGCAGGAGAGCGGTGCATGAGATCCCAAGACATGAGAAAGCCTAAACTGCTGGTTGTCGATGATGAGCCGGACAACCTCGATTTGCTGTACCGAACTTTCCATCGAGAGTACAAAGTCCTTAGAGCTGAAAATGGGCCATCCGCCCTAGAAATTTTGGCGAATGAGGGGGATGTTGCTGTCATTATCTCCGACCAGCGGATGCCGTTAATGAGCGGGACAGAATTTCTCAGCCTCACCGCTGCTCAATATCCCGATATCATCCGGATTATCTTAACGGGTTATACCGATGTTGAAGATTTAGTAGAAGCAATCAACGCGGGTAAGGTATTCAAATATGTCACTAAGCCTTGGAATGCGGATGAACTCAAAGCCGTGGTACGACAAGCCATGGATACCCACAACGTTCTCAAATTCCGTACCAGAGAGCTGTGTCGAGCGTTGCGTCGAGAAACCTTACTCAATACCGTTACCAATACCATTCGCAATGCCCAGTATGACCAAAGCGAGGGTTCTCCCCTCACCGACATCCTGCAACGAATTGTAGAAACCGTCGGTCAGATGCTGGAAGTTGATGTTTGTATTTTGCGCCCGTTTCAGGACGAGCAGTTGGTCGATGAATGGTTCGTTTATCAACGACAAGATGAACACAATAACGAGTCAGGGGAACAATCTAACACTCTCGCTGTCACCAAACCGTTTACCTCTGAATTCTCACCCCTTTTGACTCAAACTGTATGGGAAACTCGTCACGTTACAGTGATTAACGATGTATTGACAGAAGAGCCATTTAGTGATACAAGCGAAGAGATTAAACAACGAGCGATCGCCTATCAGCAAGCCAACATTCGCTCATCCCTGATCGTACCTTTGATTAGCCAACAGGAATTAGTCGCTGTCATGGCGCTTCATCAATGCCGGGAACCCTATCTCTGGCAAGATGATGAAATTCAATTAGTCGTCATGGTAGCAGACCAAGCCGCCCTCGCTATCGCCCAAGCCCGTGCTTACGAACAACTTCACGCGCTAGCAACCCGCCAAACCTTAATCAACACGATCACCACCGCCATCCGTTCCACCCTTGATCCCCAAGAAATTTTCACCGCCATTACCCAACAATTAGGAAAAGCCCTGAAAGTCGATGGCTGTGTCTTATCCCTCTGGAGTGAAGAAGACGAATTTGTCCAATGTGTTGGACTCTATGATCGCAAATCAAAACAAGCAATAGGTGCCGATCTCACCCCCCAGAAAAACACTGAAAATTCTCCCCACACCCCACACCCCAC
>DNGI01000077.1:0-3309 GCA_003486645.1 Cyanobacteria bacterium UBA11370
GGGGGAGAGAGGGGGAGAATGGAGACGCGGAGACGTGGGGATGTGGGGATGCGGGGAATTTTTCATTAGACATCACCCCCAAAGTGCGTTCTACTACGTTACCCCCCTCTCATCCCCTCCCCCCCTCAATTCCTAACCTGTGGTTAGTTATTGCTCAAGATACGACAGAACAGAAGCAAGTTGCCAAAGAACTAGCGGCAAAAAATGCAGATTTAGTTCAACTGAATCGACTCAAAGATGAATTTTTAGCGTGTATTAGCCATGAACTGAAGACACCGTTAACGGCAGTTTTAGGGTTATCCACATTGCTGAAAGACCAAGCATTGGGAGAACTCAATGAACGTCAAGCTCGCTATGCTCGATTAATTTATCAGAGTGGGCGGCAGCTCATGAGCTTGGTTAATGATATTTTAGATTTAACTCGCATCGAGACGGGTCAGTTGGAGCTTACCCTGGAACCCGTACAGATTGAGATGGTATGCGATCGCGCTTATGCTCAAGCACGACAAGTTTATTTAGACAAAGACCAACAAAATGAAGGATTTGCGCCGGAAATTTCTTTTACTTTAGAAATCGAACCCGGTTTAGACACAATTATTGCGGATGAGTTGCGTCTGCGCCAGATGCTGGTACACTTGTTGTCGAATGCCCTCAAATTTACCGATACCGATAGTACCATTGGTTTAAGGGTTAACGCCCTAGAAGGATGGATTGCTTTCACGGTTTGGGACACAGGAATTGGGATTCCAGCAGAAAAGCAGCACTTAATCTTTCAAAAATTTCAACAGTTGGAAGAACCCCTCACTCGTCGCTTTGAGGGTACAGGTTTAGGATTGGTATTAACTCAACGTCTTGCTCGTTTGCATGGTGGAGAGGTTTCGTTTATTTCTAAAAGTGGTGAAGGTAGCGAATTCACTCTACTTTTACCCCCCTCACCCCCCCAAAGCAGCAATCTTTCTAATCTTACTGACTGGGGACGGGAGCGGAGTCGCAATCGTTTAATATTAATTGTTGAAACAGTCGTCCGGTATCTGGAAGATTTGACCACACAGCTTAAAAGTTTAGGCTATTGGGTCGTTGTTGCCCGCTCTGGTACTGAGGCGATAGAAAAAGCCCGTAGCTTACAACCTTGTACCATTTTACTCAATCCTCTCCTGCCCCAATTGTCAGGCTGGGATGTTTTGACTCTCCTCAAGTCTGATGTGCAAACCCGTCATATTCCAGTTTTGATCGCCGCCACACAGGCAGAAAAAGCACAGGCTTATGCTCATAATGCGGATGGGTTTTTGAGTCTACCTGTCCAAAAGCAGGCTCTAGTTCAAAATCTGCCACGCTTAAGTAAACCCCATTCTCAAACTAAAACGGCTCTAACTATTCTTTACCTCAGTGGTGAATTAGGTGAAACACCCTCTGATTCATCTCGATTAATTGCTCAACTCACTGAGGTATTGAGTATTCGACATTCAGAACTCAATTATCAGGTTCTGGAGGCTGATGATCTCGATCAAGCAGAATTACTGGCTCAAGTTTGGCATCCTGATGTGATTTTATTAGACGGTTCTGGAATAGTAGAGCCATTAACTTACTTAAAAAACTTATCCTTCCATAAGGGGTTGACTTCTGTACCAATCGTTACTCTAGATCGCCGGATGAGTCAGGCTGCAAATCACATCATCGGTCTTTCTGTGTATCCGTGTTTGGCACCGGATAATCAAAATAAGATTACAGCACTGCTGGACGTGATTCAAGTTGCGGCTGGACTAACCTACAAATCCAGTATTTTAGTAATGGAAATTGATCAGAGGAACGGAACGAAGGATTTATCCCCATCTCTCCTCTCCCATTCTCTAAAATCTTACACCCCTTGGCTCCAAGCTTTAATTCAATTTTTACAGACGGCTGGATTTAGAAGCTTGCTCTCTTCTTCTTGGGTAGATGTATATCGTCAATTGCAAGATCGCACCGTTGATTTACTGCTCATTCGTTTAAAAAACATTAATAATTCAGCGGATCTGATCAAAGGATTAATTGGTCTAGGTGAGTTACCAAACTTACCATCGATTTTAGTATTAGATCATCGAGTAGAAGCTCCCACATTGGATCAAATGGAGCGTTTTTCGGGGGACTATAATCCTGAATTGGAATCCCAATTAAGAGCTGTTGCTACTCAAATTTTACAAGGTCATTCCTATTCAATGAATGAATTATTAGACCACATTCATCAAGCTCTGGCAAAATAAAGGGGTTTTAAGGATTTATGCAAGAGGTCTAATGTCCTCAACTCATCTTCCCTTAACGAACCAATCTACATTTTAAGGGATTAAGTTAAAAACATCCTAAGAAGCTGGACATAAACTATAGTTCAAAGTCCTATTTTTTAAGGATTTAGTAAAGAGTGTTTTAAAACTATGACATTCTTTTTTGGGTTTATGCTAAGATTTTTTAATCTCAAACCACATTTATCTCCTCTGTTTCTTACCCACCCAAAAAAGCTGCTCAGAAGATGAACGCGACTTACCTGCTTGACAATAACCTCGTCGTAGAAACTCCTCTCCTCCTTGAATCTCATCTCCTCTTTGTTCTAGATCAAGTTCTCCTCCTGGCACAAGACAGGTTAGCTACTTTTGCTAATCACCCAGAATTTAGTCAGAAGATGGCGATCGCGTTTGGGGAAGAGGCGGAAACCACAGGGTTACAGGCGGATTGGTTGGCGGGAAATTTTGGCATTCTATCTGGGATAGAAATTCGTCAAGGTAGCGAACTTAATGGCGCAAATGGGGCTTATGGGGCGAGTACTAACCGGATTTATTTGTCAGAAGATTTTCTGCGGGAAAATCTGGGGAATTTAGATACGTTGGTGAGTGTGGTATTGGAGGAAGCGGGACATCGGATTGATGCGCGACTCAATACTGTTGATAGTGCTGGAGATGAAGGGGAAATTTTTGCGGCTTTGGTGCAGGGTGAAAGTTTGGATGTTGAAACATTACAGGCTTTGAAAGGAGAGGATGACCATGGAATTATTGTACTTGATGGGCAAGTTATTCAGGTAGACAACAGTGATAATTCGCTTGGTACTGCTATCAATGTTGGTACTTTGAGTAGTCCTCAGACTTTCACAGAATTTGTCGGAAGTGTCGATACTGTTGATTACTACAAGTTTTCCCTCACAGAAACCAGTAATGTAACTCTCCTAACGAATGGAGTCACTCAAAATTCCCTCTACACTAAAATTTATTACGATAAGAACAATAACGGCGTAATCGATAGTGGGGATGAGATTGATTCGGAAGTCGTTTCTGCCAACGAGAA
>DNGI01000077.1:3602-3822 GCA_003486645.1 Cyanobacteria bacterium UBA11370
ACTACACCAACACCAATTATTCTCTACAATTATCAGCCACAGCCGCCCCCGGTTCAGTTCCATCTAATCCAGGAAACACCCTGCCTACAGCTTACAATATTGGCACTTTAACTAGCCCTCAGACGTTCACAGAATTTGTGGGAAATGCCGACACCGTTGATTACTACAAGTTTTCCCTCACAGAAACCAGTAATGTAACTCTCCTAACGAATGGAGTCAC
>DNGI01000077.1:4178-17547 GCA_003486645.1 Cyanobacteria bacterium UBA11370
ACTACACCAACACCAATTATTCTTTAACCTTAATCAACAATACCAATCAAAGCCCAGTCACTACCCTATCATTTAGTTCTCCTCAATTTAGCCTTAATGAAGATGGTACACCCGTCGCCGCCGTAACCGTGACTCGCAGTGGTGTTTCAAACGGGGCTGTTAGTGCCACAATTAACTTGCAAGATGGCACAGCGCAATCCCCAAGTGATTACACTAATACTCCCATTACTGTTAATTTTGCGGATGGTGAAACCAGTAAAACAGTTGCAATTCCCATTATTAATGATGCCATCATAGAACCCGATGAAACTGTCCAACTCACACTAACCAATCCCACAGGAGGGGCAATCATTGGACAGCAAAATAGTGCCACTCTGACGATTCTTGCCAATGATGCCCTTGGGACTTTAAGCTTTAGTTCTCCTCAATTTAGTCTGATCGAAGATGGCACACCCGTTTCGGCAGTAACCGTTACTCGCAGTGATGGTTCAGCGGGTGCAGTCAGTGCCAAGATTAACTTGAGGGATGGCACCGCTAAATCTCCCAGTGATTACAATAATACGCCCATCACCGTTAATTTTGCCGATGGTGAAACCAGCAAAACGGTTACTATTCCGATTGTTAATAATGCGATCGCAGAACCCGATGAAACCCTCCAACTCACTCTCACTAATCCCACGGGAGGGGCAACCATTGGACAGCAAAATAGTGCCACCCTGACGATTCTTGATAATGATGGTATTCCCACAATTCGATTTCCTTATGGTTCGTCTGGTAGTAATAAGGGAGAGACTACCATTATTATTACGGGCGATAAGTTTTTACCCACGGATCAAATTAGTTTAGTTGGTAACAATGGCATCGAAAAGGCTGCGAATAAAGTCTATTGGGTAAATGATAAAGAAGCTTGGGCAACGTTTAATTTACAGGGTTTAAACACTGGCAGATACAACGTTCAGGTAACAAATGGAGCAAATATTGGCACATCTAGCGCTGCCTTTACTGTAACCGATGGTGCGCTGGGAAATATTCAAACAAAGTTGAGTTATCCAGCACAGGGAGTGGTGACTTTAACTTATACTAATGTCGGACAAACGGATGTCATCGCCCCGTTGTTTCGACTATCTACAACCAATGCCCAGGTTACTTCCCTTCAAAGTGGTGTCACTGAAGAAAATACCTCTAGTACAAGCCTTAACCAACTACTAAACTTAGGGTTTGGCGGGAATGATAAGGGTGCAGCAGGTATTTTAACCGCTGGGAAAAGTGATGAAATTTACTTTAATTATACTCCCAACGGGAATGGATTAATTAATTTTGCAGTTGAACAAGTAAATCCTAATGAAGTAATTGATTGGGCGAGTATTAAAGCAGAATCTCGTGCCGATCATCCTTTGATTGACTCTGGTGCTTGGGATGCTATTTGGAGCAATTTTACAGCAGCAGTAGGGCAAACTTATGGACAGTTTCAAGCTGTCATGGCAGAAAATGCTAATTATTTAAGTCAATTAGGACAAACGACGAACAATCTCAGCCGATTATATGCGTTTGAATGGCAGCAAGCAGCGAATACCCTCACGAATGTAAATTTACTCAGCACAACGGATGTGGTTGATGCTGCACCCGGATTATCTTTAACGTTTAATCGCAGTTTCTCCCAATCTATTGCAGAACGCTACAATTTAGGAACATTAGGACGAGGTTGGTCTAGTCAGTGGGATTTACGAGCTACAACGGATAGTAATGGTAATGTTGTAATTCGGAGTGTAGGGGATTTACAACGATTTTTTGAGAAGCAAACCGATGGCACATTTACTGGACATGATGGCGCAACGTTAACGGTTACAAATGGTGAGTATCGCTTAACAGAAGCTAACGGTATTGTTTCTCTATTTGGTAGTGATGGGAAACTCAATTCTGTTGAGGATACTAACGGGAATCGGATTACGCTGCAATATAGCAATAATTTACTGACTAACTTAGTTCACACGAATGGAGATAGTTTAACCCTTGCTTACAACGATCAAGGGCGGATTAGTCAGATAACCGATTCTACAGGACAAGTTACGACTTATAGTTATGATGCCACTGGGGAACATCTGTTATCAGTAACCAGTGCTGAAGGGACAACAACTTACAGTTATGATACGGGTGATATAGCCGCGAAAAAGCATTCTTTATTATCAGTTAGTTCAGATTTAGGTTATCAGCGTAATTTTGAATACGATAATCGTGGTCGTCTGACTCAAGAATTTAGTAACGGACAAACTCAAGCCCTAACGTATAGTTACGATAACACGGGTGGAGTAACAATTACCGATAATACGGGCGCATCCCAAACACTTTTACTAGATGACAGGGGTAATCCGGGACAAATTCGGGGTGTTAATAACCAAAATCTGCTATTTCGTTATGATGCGGATGGTAATTTAATTAGTTCAACCCTACCCAATGGCGGAACAACCGCTTACAGTTACGATGATTTAGGGAATTTAACTAAGCAGACGAATTTACTCAGACAAGATGTTAAATTTACCTACGATTCTACATTTAATCAACTGACAGGTTTTACTGATCCTCAAGGTAATGGGGTTAGTTATAGTTACGATCCTAAAGGAAATCTGACTCAGATTACCTATCCTGACGGTAGTCATCAACAATTCACGGTTGATGGGTTGGGAAATATTACCACTGCTGTTAACCGTCGGGGTAATACAATTCAATATACCTACAACAAAGATGGACAACTCACTCAAAAACAATTCGCAGATGGTTCCAGTGTTAGTTATAGCTATGACACAAGAGGAAATCTTTCCAGTGTTACTGATGCAACGGGAACCATCACGATGCAGTATGATACTGCTAATCAACTAACTGGTATTAATTATCCGAATGGTCGTTCTCTTCAATATACCTATAATACCGATGGTCAGCGTACTCAACTTGTCGATCAAAATGGTTATACCGTTAACTATAGTTACGATGCCGTTGGACGTTTAAAAAGTTTAACTGATGGCACGGGAGAAAGCATTATTAGCTATGACTATGATAGTGCGGGTCGTCTAATTAAAGAAACCAACGGTAACGGGACTTATACTAATTATGAATACGATTTACAGGATCAGTTAACTCAGTTAATCAACTATCAAGCAGATAATACGGTTAACTCTAAGTTTGAATATACCTACGATAACTTAGGTCGCCGTACTAGCATGACTACCCTAGAAGGAACATTTCAATATGGGTATGATGCAACGGGACAATTAACGTCTGTCGTTACACCTACTAATCGCACGATTACCTATCGATATGATGCCGCAGGGAATCGGATTGGGGTAACGGATAGTGGGACGAATACGAATTACACCAGTAATAATCTGAATCAATATACCAATGTCGGAAATGCGGTTTATACCTACGATGCGGATGGGAATTTAATTAGTAAAACGGAAGCAGGGCAGACTTCAACTTATACCTATAATGCAGAAAATCGCCTGACTAAAGTAGTCACGCCTCAAGGGACTTGGGACTATGAATATGATGGGTTAGGAAACCGTGTTGCGACTGTTTTTAATGGTCAACGGACGGAATATTTAGTCGATCCAACAGGATTAGGGGATATTGTTGGGGAATATAACGGTAGTACGTTAGTGGCTAACTATACTCACGGGATTGGTTTAGTTAGTCGGGGAAATGGGAGTAATAGTAATTATTATGATGCGGATGCCTTGGGTTCGACGGTAGGGTTAACAGCAAATGATGGGAGTTATGTTAATCGTTATAGTTATTTACCATTTGGGGAAGATTTAACCAAAATTGAAGGCGTTGCTAACCCCTTTGAGTATGTTGGTCAATGGGGAGTCATGGATGAGGGGAATGGACTCGATTTCATGCGGGCGAGGTTTTATGATAGTGGGTTGGGAAGGTTTACGGCAGTTGATCCGATTGGGTTGAATGGTGGGGATACAAATTTTTATCGATATGTGTTTAATTCTCCAATAAATCTAAACGATCCGCTTGGTCTTACTCCATGTCCAACATCACCACCTATTTCAAATCCTGCTTGGAAACCTTATCAAGGTTATAGTTCCGTGTTTCATTGTGGATTTAATGGTTATCTCGAAAACAGAAGCGCAACACCTGATAATCCCCAAGCAGAATGCTTTTACGATAAAAATGGTAATTTAGTCGGTCAAAACCATCCATCCTCTGGTGCTGGAGGAACTTCTAACCAATATGATTCTAAAGATAATTGGTTTTTACATACTGTTTGGGATGATGGTGGAATTGTATGGGCAGGACTTCCAGCATTTATAACATCGCGTGGTCAATGTGAGAGTCTTGAACTACCTAAACCACCCGAAAATCCAACCCCTCCGACACCCCCCAAAACTCCAACCCCCAACGGCAGAACTTATAACGATCCCCACATCCAAACCCTCGACGGATTAGGCTACGACTTCCAAACCGTAGGAGAATTCACCCTCGTCAAATCCACCACCGACGACTTTGAAATCCAAACCCGACAACAACCTTGGGGTAGTAGTAAAAGTGTTTCTACTAACACCGCCATTGCAATCAAAAGTGATGGACAACGTATCGCCTTTTACGCTGGACAAACCCTCTCTATCCTGATTAACGGCGCTGCTGTAACCATCCCAGAGGGCGCACTCTACGCAGTCGGACAAAACCTCATTACCCGTTCCAGCAACCAATACCGTATCATTACTGCTAATAATGACTTAATTCTTATTAATAATCGCGGTACTTTCCTAAATATTAACCTCGGTTTAGCTGATAATCGTCAAGGTAAAGTCGTCGGACTTTTAGGCAACGATAACGGTAATAGAAATGATGAATTTGCCCTGCGTGACGGTACAGTTATCGGCGGTACTATTTCCACTCAACAACTCTACGGCGAATATGCTAATAGTTGGCGAATTACCCAAGTAACGTCCCTCTTTAACTACGCCCCAGGACAAAATACCAATACCTTTACCGATCTCACATTTCCTACCAATATCATCACCTCAGCTACCCTCACCCCCCAACAACGCGCCGCCGCCGAAGAAATAGCGCGAAATGCAGGAATTACCGATCCAGATGTCCTGGAAGATGTCATTCTAGATATTGCCATAACGAATGGAGACCCGGCATTTATTCAAGGGGCTATTAGTCAACAACGACTAGAAACTGTTAATGCTCCTAATACTTTAATCAACCCCGAAGGTATTGGCAATTCTCATTGGTTAACAGCAAACGCAATTATTCCCAATACCATCCGCTTCGCTAACAATGCTGCCCAGGGAAGCACACCCATTGCCCAAGTTACCATTACCCAACAACTTGACTCCGATCTCAACCTCGATACCTTCACTTTAAATAACTTTGGTTTTGGGGATATTACTATTAACGTTCCCCTGGGCGTACAAAATTATAGCGAAAGACTTGACCTCCGCAATACCAGAGGTGTATTTGTTGACGTTAATGCGGAATTAGACACAGATACAAGGATTGTCACCTGGACATTTACCGCCATCGATCCTACCACAGGCAACCCTGCTGACAGCGCCACTCAAGGCTTCTTACCTCCCAATAATCAAAATGGAATAGGAGAAGGTTTTGTTGGTTACACTATTCAAGCCAACGCTAACCCCAGCAGTGGTACTCGCATTGATGCCCAAGCCACTATCACTTTTAACAACCAAACTCCCATTCAAACTAACCCTATCTTTAATACTCTAGATAGCGACATCCCCACAAGCCAAGTTAATGCTTTCTCTACCAACAGTAGCCCTAACTTTACCGTATCTTGGTCAGGTACAGATAATGGTAGCGGTATCGCTTCCTACGATATTTATGTAGCAACGAATGGTGGTGAATATGTCCTCTGGAAAGATAATATCACGGCAGCTTCAGCCACCTACGCCGGAGCAAATGGTCACACCTACGCCTTCTACAGTGTGGCAACAGATAACGTCGGTTACATCGAAGCCACACCCAATACCCCCGATACCACAAACGATGCACCTGGATTAACCCTCAACCAGGGACTCACCGTTAACGAAGCCGCCACCGCCACAATCACCGCCGCTAAATTAAAAGTTACCGATGCTGATAATACAGCCACACAACTAATTTATACCCTTACCGACCTTCCCGATCGCGGTACATTGCGCCTCAATGGTACAGCCTTACAACTCAATCACACCTTCACCCAATCCGATATTGATAATAATAAAATTACCTACCAACACAACGGCAGCGAAACTACGAGTGACAGCTTCCACTTTTCCGTTAGTGATGGTGCAGGTGGCATAATTAATAGTACAATTTTTAATATTACCGTTAATCGCGTTAACGATACTCCCACCGTTACCACTCCCCTACCTGACCAACTCGCTCGTCCAGGAAGAGCATTCCGCTTCCAGTTTCGCTCCAATACCTTCAGCGATGTGGATTTAAGCGATCGCCTTACCTATCGCGCAACTTTAGCCAATGGCAGGGCTTTACCCAGTTGGTTACGCTTCAATGCTACAACACGTACCTTTAGCGGTACGCCAACCACTAGGCAGATTGGTTCTCTACCCATTAAAGTAACAGCTAGCGATCGCGCTGGAGCAAAAACCGAAGACTTCTTTGACTTGGAGGTGGTTTCCTCTTCCCTAACTCCCATTCGAGGAACGACGGGAAATGATACACGCACAGGTACAACGGCTAATGAACTATTACAGGGTAATTTAGGTCACGACACCCTGAGAGGCGGTAGTGGTAATGACGTGATTAAAGGTGGGGATGGGAATGATGGTCTCAGAGGTGATGGGGGGAATGACCAACTCTTTGGGGATAATGGCAACGATACGCTGCGAGGGGGTAGTGGTAGCGATCGCCTCACCGGAGGTGCTGGTAACGATCAACTCCTAGGAGACAGTGGGAATGACCTACTCAATGGTGGTATTGATAATGATAGCTTACTTGGGGGTCAAGGCCAAGATACCTTTGTGTTGAATGTGGGGCAGGGCAGAGATACTATTCTCGATTTTACGGATAGAGTTGACAAAATTGGGCTATCTGGGAATTTGTCGTTTGGACAACTCAGAATTACGGATATGGGCAGTGATACTTGGCTGCGTATCCGTCAAACTGGAGAGGTGTTAGCTGTATTGAAAAATGTGGATGCAATTAATCTCTCTAGCGCTGACTTTATTTCCGGCATTTAGCTGGGCAAATTCAATAGACATCTCCGAAAACTCCCAAATCCCTTCTGTGCCAAGTTTGGCGGCAGTTTGATCTGAGTTGGTTCCCGCACCATTGGATCACGTATTTCTAAGGGTTTGACGATTTTTTAATAATATACCTACCCCTTTGATCAGCTATATTTATTCATTTGTTTACACCGCTTACTCTCCTTTTAACCCACATTCCGCAGATGTAGCAGAAAATTTTTTTCTCAGTTGTGAAAACGGGCAGCTCAAAAGTTTTTTTCATTTAATCTATGGGGTTATAACATCATGTGAATCGGTCACACTTAGCTCAATTAAATAACTTTAAACAATTGAGTTTTTCTAATATATTTATTCCGCTATTCTAGCGTCCTATATTATCTTTTTTCTCAACATAAATCCGGTCAAGATAAATTCATATTGACTAATAAATTAAGATTATTCACCAATATCTACACCTTCATATCCACCCTCATCCACCTGAAAATATTAAATAGTACCGACAGCAATACTTCCCTAAATGCTTCAATACCTCTTGACGGTCTTGGCTTAACTCTTTTATCGCTGGGGTTCCTCCTGGTATGCCACTTCAGCAGTTCCTTATTTGCGATCGCTCTTCCTGTTCAATCCCGATCTTTCCTTGGTTGCTACGCTGCCAGTCATGGTGAAAGTCCACATTGTAGGAGCATTCTGTTTAGTTTTGCTCCTGCCCTTTACCCGCCTGGTTCACTTCCTCTCTGTACCCCTGCAATATGTTTGGCGACTTCTACGCCCTCACCTTCGGTGGCTTTGTGGCATTAAGCATCTATTTACCGACACTGCTCAAAGAAGTTTTTGCCTTGTCTCCCGCTGATGCCGGTGCCCGCACGGCGTTTTTTGTGATTCTGGCGACGCTATGTCGTCCTGTCGGTGGATGGTTAAGCGATCGCATTGGCGGACAAATTCTGCTGCTGTATGTCTTTTTGGGACTGTTTGCGATCGGCTGGCTGATGGCATTCCCGTCGATCGTTCCCTTCACCATTGGCGCATTAGGTGGCGCTATTCTATTCGGTTTGGGCAACGGCGGGGTGTTTAAGTTAGTACCACAGTATTTTCCTCAACAAGTTGGTACCGTCACAGGTTTAGTAGGAGCTGCGGGGGGGCTGGGAGGCTTCTTCCCGCCGCTGGAGTTAGGACTGTTTCAGGAACTGACCGACAGCTATGCTCCAGGATTCATCCTACTGAGTCTGTTTGCGTTACTTTGTGCCTGGGTGTTGGGGCGCACGTTTCTACGGCTACCCACACCCAGGCAAGGCTTTTGAGCCATACTAGCACATTTGAAGGGGGGAAGTTCCATTTTAAGGCATCCAATTTCGCTGAGAGGTTGTACACTTAGCTTTCAGCAGATTGAGGATGTGAGATGGCTTTGGATTATCCTGATGACCTGAAATATCTTGACAGCCACGAATATGTACGGCTTGATGGTGAGATTGCGACGATTGGTGTCAGCGGTTTTGCTGTTGACCAGTTGGGTGACATTGTATTTGTCGAATTGCCGGAAATGGGCGATGCTTTACAAAAAGGGGACGTTTTTGGCTCAATTGAATCGGTAAAGGCAGTTGAGGATATGTATGCTCCAATCTCTGGTACTGTGATCGAGCGTAATGAGACACTGGTAGAGTCTCCCGAACTCATTAGCGACGATCCTTACGGTGAGGGTTGGTTGTTGAAGGTACGAATCAATGATCCTGATGAATTAGTCGATGCACTGTCTGCTGATGAGTATCGCACTCAAGTAGAAGGGGAATAGGGTTGTTGGTTGTTTGTTGTTGGTTGTTGGTTGTTTGTTGTTGGTTGTTGGTTGTTTGTTGTTGGTTGTTTGTTGACAACGACGAATATCGTGTTGGGTTGAATACCCATCGTTACGACTGATGGGGAGAGGGGGAGATGGGGAGAGGGGGAGAAGTTTTAATTAGGGGTGATTAGCCGGACATTGTATGACAACGGACAACGGATAACCAACAACCAACAACAAACAACAAACAACTAAGAGCTATTTTTGAAGGTTTGTTACAAAATAATAAGAAGTTATGCTCTAGACTAAGACGGGCGTAACCTACCGCACTCCTTCAATGAATCGGTTTGATATGCGTAATTTCGATGTGACAGCTAACCCAGAGGCAAAAGACAATCAATCTCTTCTTGACTCTCAGCCTTCTTTATTCTCCCTAGAAAGCCTTGCATCGACCGATTCTTTTGTAAGACGGCATATTGGTCCTAGTGTGGATGAAGTAGAGGAAATGCTCAAGGTTTTGGGATTTTCCACCCTTGATGACCTTATTGATCGCACTATACCCCCAGCGATTCGACTCCATCAACCCTTAAACTTACCCTCACCCCAAAGCGAGTACGCTGCCCTAACTCAGCTTAAAGAAATTGCTTCAAAAAATCAGGTGTTGCGATCGCTTATTGGTATGGGCTATCACGACTGTATCACCCCACCTGTAATTCAGCGCAATATCCTGGAAAATCCGGGCTGGTACACCGCCTACACCCCCTATCAAGCTGAAATTGCCCAAGGGCGTTTGGAGGCGTTACTCAACTTCCAGACCATGATTATCGATTTAACGGGTTTGGAAATTGCCAATGCGTCCTTACTGGATGAAGGAACTGCCGCTGCTGAAGCGATGACGATGAGTTATGGGTTATGCAAAACTAAAGCGAATGCCTTTTTTGTCTCCCAAACTTGCCATCCCCAAACGATTGCCGTTGTCCAAACCCGTGCTAAACCTTTAGGGATTGAAATTATTGTAGGCGATCACCAAACCTTTGAGTTTGAGCCGAGTATTTTTGGGGCACTACTCCAGTATCCCGCAACCGATGGCACTATTTACGATTATCGGGAGTTTATCAAAAAAGCCCATGAGGTTGGTGCGTTAGTTACCGTCGCCGCCGATCCCTTAAGCCTCACCTTGTTAACACCCCCCGGTGAATTTGGGGCGGATATTGCTGTAGGAAGCACGCAGAGGTTTGGTGTTCCCTTGGGATATGGGGGGCCTCATGCCGCCTATTTTGCCACGCGAGAGGCTTACAAACGGCAGGTTCCAGGGCGAATTGTGGGCGTATCCAAAGATGTACAAGGGAAACCTGCATTACGTCTTGCCTTGCAAACTCGTGAACAACATATCCGCCGGGATAAAGCTACAAGTAATATTTGTACCGCTCAAGTGCTGCTAGCAGTCATGGCTTCGATGTATGCTGTCTATCATGGCCCAGAGGGACTCAAACAAATTGCCAGACGAATACATCAGTTAACGGTAATTCTGGCGGCAGGATTGGAACGATTAGGATACAGTATTGGGTCAGACCTGTTTTTTGATACGCTACGGGTGGGATTGGGTATTCACACCTCGGATGTGATAGTTGCAACGGCTGAAGCGCGGGGAATTAATCTGCGTGCCTTGGATGATTGTACGATTGGAATTACTCTGGACGAAACTACAACAATTCAGGAAGTTGTAGAATTATTGGAAATTTTTGCAAGTGTTGGGGTTGAAGGAATTACGCCCTTATCGTTTGATGTAGATGCTTTAATTAAAGCAGCAAGACCGGATTTTCAACCCCCATTTGTTCGGACTAGTCTTTATTTAACGAATCCTGTATTTAACCGCTATCATTCGGAAACAGAATTATTGCGATATCTGCATCGGTTACAAGCGAAGGATTTATCTCTGACGACATCGATGATTCCTTTAGGTTCCTGTACGATGAAGCTAAATGCCACAGCGGAAATGTTGCCTGTAACGTGGTCAGAATTTGGCAAAATTCATCCCTTTGCACCAATTACCCAAACTCAAGGTTATCAGGTTTTATTTCAACAACTTGAGGAATGGTTAGCCGAAATTACGGGATTTGCAGGTATTTCTTTACAACCGAATGCAGGTTCACAAGGCGAATATGCGGGATTGTTAGTGATTCGGAAATATCATGAACAGCGAGGTGAAGGACATCGCAATGTTTGTTTAATTCCTCAATCAGCACATGGTACTAATCCAGCTTCAGCGGTAATGGCGGGGATGAAAGTAGTGGCGGTTGCGTGTGATGATCAGGGGAATGTTGACTTAGATGACCTGAAAAGCAAAGCCGAAAAATACAGCAATGAACTTGCTGCTTTAATGGTAACGTATCCTTCAACTCACGGCGTTTTTGAGGAACAAATTAAAGAAATTTGCGATAGTATTCATAGTAACGGTGGACAAGTTTATATGGATGGGGCGAATATGAATGCCCAAGTTGGACTCTGCCGTCCAGGTGATTTTGGTGCGGATGTTTGTCATTTAAACTTACACAAAACCTTCTGCATTCCTCACGGTGGCGGTGGTCCTGGAATGGGTCCCATTGGGGTAATGTCTCACTTAGTCCCCTTCCTACCTAATGTCTCATTAGCAAACAACCAACAACCAAAAACTAACAACCAATCCATTGGTTTCATTTCTTCCGCGCCTTGGGGAAGTGCGAGTATTTTAACCATTTCTTGGATGTATATTGCTTTGATGGGGGAAGCGGGTTTAACTGAAGCCACAAAAGTAGCTATTCTGAATGCAAATTATATCGCCCAGCGGTTAGCACCTTATTATCCAATTTTGTACAAAGGGAAAGGGAATTTAGTCGCTCATGAATGTATTTTAGATTTGCGATCGCTCAAAAAAACGGCGGGTATTGAAGTGGATGATATTGCCAAACGATTGATGGATTATGGCTTCCATGCACCGACGGTATCTTGGCCTGTTGCAGGTACAATGATGGTGGAACCAACGGAAAGTGAATCGAAGGAAGAATTGGATCGGTTTTGTGAGGCAATGATTGCAATTCGTCAGGAAATAGAAGCCATTGAATTGGGTCAAATTGATCCGGAAAATAATGTGCTTAAAAATGCACCTCATACCGCAGAACTGTTAATTACTGGAGAATGGAATTATCCCTATTCTCGTGAACAAGCGGCGTATCCTGCACCCTGGACACGAGACCATAAATTTTGGCCTGCGGTTGGACGAATTGATAATGCCTATGGCGATCGCAATTTAGTCTGTTCTTGTGTGGGGATGGAGGCGTATGGAGGGGAGTAGGGAGTGGAGAGTGGGGAGTGGAGAAGAAAATTAAGTTAGATCGTTGACTTCTTAGAAAAGTTGTAGCTCTCGTGTTTATACCAAGTTGTTGATCATATTATTAAGAGAGACAAGGGGGACAAGGCGGAATAAATTACAATTCATTACTCAACAAAGTACGAATGAAAAAAGGCTCGCGTTAAACTTGAGTAAAAGCCATAAAGGAGAATGAATAGAAATGGTAGCTTCTCTAACCATCTCAAATCCCTTAAAAGTTATTTCTTTAGAAGACTGGATGGAAAATCCCCCAGTTGGTACAGAATGGGTAGATGGAGAATTAGTAGAGAAAAATGGCATGACGCTCAAACATAGTGAGATTCAGGTGAATTTGTCCTTTCAGTGGAAAAGTTATAAAGACTCCAGCGGACAGGGTGGAAAAGTATATACTGATGTCCCTTGTCGCACCAATAAGCAAGGACGTTCTCCTGATGTTGCCTATCTTACACCAGAATTAGTTGCTCAATATGGCGAGGCGAAAGTACTTCCTCAGAGTTTCCCTTTAAGTGCTGAAATTGTTTCACCGACCGATTTAGCTGAAGATGTTATTGCTAAAGCTCAAGAATATTTGCAGTCTGGTGGTGAGGAAGTTTGGCTCGTATTTCCAGACAGTCGTTGGATTATTGTTGCTACTCAAAATAAAAGACTTGTGTTTACGTCCGGTGAAGTGATTAGCACACAAACTATTTTACCAGGTTTTAGTATCACTGTAGATGAATTATTGGCTTGAAATTGCAGGAAACCTTGATGGTGAAATAGACTATAAACTCAAGAGCGATAACACTCCTCTCAACTAAAAACGATTATTGCGTTTTAAAGCAAAATATAATGTCCTAACCGATATGTCCGTTCCTATAAATCACAATTGATTACTTAACAAAGTACTAATGAAAAACAGCTCGCGCTAAACTTGAGTCAAAGCCATAAAGGAGAATTAGTAGAAATGGTAGCTTCTCTAAGCGTCTCAAATCCCTTAAAAGTCATTTCTTTAGAAGACTGGATGGA
>DNGI01000077.1:17669-24725 GCA_003486645.1 Cyanobacteria bacterium UBA11370
AAACTTGAGTAAAAGCCATAAAGGAGAATGAATAGAAATGGTAGCTTCTCTAACCATCTCAAATCCCTTAAAAGTTATTTCTTTAGAAGACTGGATGGAAAATCCCCCAGTTGGTACAGAATGGGTAGATGGAGAATTAGTAGAGAAAAATGGCATGACGCTCAAGCATAGTAGAATTCAGGGTAATCTTTACTTTCACTGGAGAAGTTATAAAGACTCCAGCGGACAAGGAGGAGAAGTTTACACAGAAGTACCCTGTCGCACTAATAAGCAAGGGCGTTCTCCTGATGTTGCCTATCTTACACCAGAATTAGTTACCCAATATGGCGAAGCGAAAGTACTTCCTCAGAGTTTTCCTTTAAGTGCTGAAATTGTTTCACCGACCGATTTAGCTGAAGATGTTATTGCTAAAGCTCAAGAATATTTGCAGTCTGGTGGAGAAGAAGTTTGGCTCGTATTTCCAGACATTCGTTGGATTATTGTTGCTACTCAAAATCAAAGACTTGTGTTTACTTCCGGTGAAGTGATTAGCACACAAACTATTTTACCAGGTTTTATTATCACTGTAGATGAATTATTGGCTTGAAATTGCAGGAAGTGTTGGGGGTGAAATCAACTAAAAAGGACTAATTAAGAGTACTAATCAGGATTCAAACGTGCTATAAATTCCTGATGTTCTACTGTTTGTAACCCCTGCTGCAAAACAACCAAAACCTCAGTCAAATTTCCCTCTCGTAACTCATTCACCGCTAACCATAATCCCGGAAAAACTTGAGAACGAATTATCCCCCTCTCATCCGGTTCCAGCGCAATATATCTCCCCTCTTGAAGACTAAACCAATCTAACCGATTCTCATACATTTGCCAAACAAGATACTCTTGCACCCCATTCCGACGATAGGCATTTAACTTATCATTTAGGTCATAAGAAGCACTAGACGCGGCAATTTCTACCACTAACTCTGGCGCACCTTCAATATAATCATCCTCGCTAATTCGAGAATTTCCACCTACCTCTGGTTCAATTCTTAATAACGCATCCGGTTGAGGTTCATTATCCAGATCTAGGCGTACCGTGGTATTATCAGCAAGATAGACACCAGGTGTTGCCGATTTGTAGACGAACAGCCAACCGATAATCTCAGAATGAGGTTTACCATGACTATTAGCACGAACTGGTGAAGCCAAATACACTACTCCTTCAATTAACTCAGCTTTTTTAAGATGGGGCATTGTTTCATAACGACGTTCAAATTCTTGACGAGTTAAGCGATCGCCATTTTCTAAAGGAGGTAATTGAATGGTAAGATAAGTTGACATCAGATCAGGGAACCTCGACAATTTTATATCACTACAAGTACGAGAAAGCTAAAATCTTAATTAGGATGCAAACGCGCTACAAATTCCTGATGTTCTACTGTTTGTAACCCCTGCTGCAAAACCGCCAACACCTCATTCAAATTTCCCTCTCGTAACTCATTCACCGCTAACCATAATCCCGGAAAAACTTGAGAACGAATTATCCCCATCTCATCCGGTTCCAGTGCAATATATCTTCCCTCTTGAAGACTCAACCAATCTAACCGATTCTCATATATTTGCCAGACAATATACTCTTGCACCCCATTCCGACGATAGACATTTAACTTATCATTAAGGTCATAAGAGGCACTAGACGCGGCAATTTCTACGACTAATTCTGGCGCACCTTCAATATAATCATCGTCACTAATTCGAGAATTTCCACCTACCTCGGGTTCAATTCTTAATAAAGCATCCGGTTGAGGTTCATTGTCGAGATCTAGACGCACAGTCGTATTGTCACCCATATCCACTCCTGGTGTCGCAACCCAGTAGGCGGTTAGCCATGCCATAACCTGAGCATGGGGTCTACCATGATATGTAATTCGTACAGGTGAAGCCATGTACACAATTCCTTCAATTAACTCAGCTTTTTTAACGTGCGGCATTTTTTCATAACGACGTTCAAACTCATGACGAGTTAAGCGATCGCCATTTTCTAAAGGAGGTAATTGAATCGTAAGATTAGCTGACATAATACTATTTTAGATTTTGGATTTTGGATTGGGAAAAACCAACTCTGTAAGAGTTTCAGTAATTCATCTGTAACATTTTTTAATTGCTATAAGACTGGTACTAACAGCCAAGAATATCTACATTTCTATTATGCTCCCATCCGACGAGCCGCTTCCTCAAAATCCGTCGCCGCTTGCAGCGTTGCAGGTACATCAAAAAATGCCGTAGCGATCGCATCTGAAAACGTAAACGTATCTAATCCTTGAGTAGCAAGAAATGCAATATCATCCACACTACGAATACTAGCGACTAAAATACGGGTTGTACTACCAACCCCAGTAATTTCTTGCTGCATTGTGACTAAATCCTCACGTCCATTGCGTCCTAGATCATTAATTCTACCCAAATAGGGAGCCGCATACTCTGCACCTAACGCCGCTGTAATTAAAACTTGATGAACCGCATAAACTCCCGTGAGGGTAATCCGAATTCCCGATTGAATTAACTGATAAGCTGCTTCAGTTCCTACTTTAGTAATAGGAATTTTAACAACAATACGCTCATCAATGGTAGCTAAACATTTCCCTGTTTTCACCAACGCCTCAACAGACGTTCCCCAGGTTTGAAGCTGGACTTCTTTCGCGCCTAAATCAAAGGCTTGTCTTGCTAAATCCGCCAACGACTCAACACTACAGACAACCTTAGCCCGTTCTAACAATAACGGATTGGTCGTTACGCCGTAAAATAAACCTGTAGGCAGCCAGTGTTGCCACTGGGTTATGTCAGCCGTATCGAGAAACAAACGGATGCGTTGAGTCTTTCGTTCCGGTAGTGCAAAGCGATCGCGTTGAATCATTAGGGAAGTGAGGATTAAGATGTGGAATAGCTTTGAGTTTTGAATTAAAGAAAGTTTTTAATTCCTGAACAACAAACAACAAACAACAAACAACTCTATTTAGGACAATCACTGTGGCTTTTAAAATCGGTTTATTAGGACTGGGAACAGTTGGTACGGGAACAGCACAGATTTTACTCGACTCTACAGGTCGTCACCCTTTATTGCAAGAGATTGAAATTCATCGGGTGGGAGTGCGATCGCCAAACAAACCCAGAGCGGTAAAATTACCTCCAGAACGACTAACTACAGATTTAGAGGCTATCGTTACTGACCCGGACATTGATATTATAGTTGAGGTTTTAGGAGGATTAGAACCTGCGCGATCGCTTATTCTGAAAGCGATTTCTCACGGTAAACATATTGTCACTGCTAATAAGGCTGTCATTGCCCGATATGGTGCGGAAATTTTTACAGCGGCGGAAGAAAAAGGGGTTTATGTCCTTCTTGAAGCAGCGGTTGGTGGGGGTATTCCGGTCATTGAACCCTTAAAGCTGTCGTTGGGTGTGAATCGAATTAATAGTGTAATTGGGATTGTTAACGGAACGACCAATTATATTCTCACACGAATGCAAACAGAAGGAGGAGAATTTGCCGATATTCTCGCCGATGCTCAAAAATTAGGATACGCTGAAGCTGATCCGACTGCTGATGTCGATGGGTTAGATGCGGCGGATAAAATTGCAATTTTAGCTTCTATTGCTTTTGCGGGACGAATTAAATTATCGGATGTTCATTGTGAAGGAATTCGTCAAGTGAGTGCGGCAGATATTGCCTATGCTCAGAAATTGGGATTTGTGATTAAATTACTAGCAGTAGCAAAGCGAGAAGAACCCGTCCCAACCTTTCCCACTGATTCAGATATGCTTCAGATGAGAGTCCATCCTACTCTCGTCCCCCAAATCCATCCTCTTGCTAGTATTAATGGTGTTTACAATGCGATTTTAGTGGAAGGGGAACCCATTGGACAAGTGATGTTTTTTGGTCCTGGTGCGGGTTCGGGTCCAACAGCAAGTGCAGTCGTATCCGATATTATGAATATTGCGGCTGTATTAAAAACGGCTGGGGAATCTCATCGATTGCATTCTTTATTAAGTTGTGTTCATCAACATTATTGCGCGATCGCTCCCATGTCAGAACTCGTGACTCGTTTTTATGCACGGTTTCTTACTAAAGATAGTCCGGGGGTCATTGGTCATTTGGGGACGAGTTTTGGTAAGCATCATGTTAGTTTGGAGTCAGTTGTGCAAACAGGTTTCCGAGGAGATTTAGCCGAAATTGTGGTGGTTACTCATGATGTCCGCGAAGGAAATTTTCGACACGCTTTAGAGGAAATTCGTGCATTAGATGCGGTGGATAGTATTCCTAGTATTCTGCGAGTGCTTTAATTCATGGCTAATGGCTAATGGCTAATGGCTAATGGCTAATGGCTAATGGCTGATATAGCATTTCTCAAATGAGTGAGGTACAGTTGCCTTTTCTTCCCCACTCCCCACTCCCATTAACCTAGAAATTTGTACCTCATGAGTATGAGAACCGCTATAGTTTCACTTACCAATATGGCAATTACCCATCCATTCGGGATAACTAGTAATATGATGTCCGGCTAATTACCCATAATAAAATTTCTCCCTCTCTCCCCCTCTCCCCCTCAATCCTTATTTAGGGTTATTCAACTGGACATGATATAACTTAAGTCCCACTATAATTTTTCTGTCTATTTGAGGATTCGAGTCTCTCTAGGTTTGAGATATCTTGCAATCATAACTATTGGAAGGATTGCAAGATTATTATGGATGGGATTACTAACAAAACAGCGAACAACGCCAAAACAACAGATAGAACAATTAGGACTTCAGATATTCCTGTAGAAGATACCGATGAAGCGATTATTTCGGATTTACCCCAGGAAATTACTGAATCCTACGGAACAGGCGTTCCCCTAGAACCGGGTTTGAACAGCGGCGGACGAACGATGCACGAACGGCTAAATAATTATACAGCAACCAGTCCAAAACTAACCGGGGGTGATGTCGATGCACGTTGGGATCAGGCACATATGGTTGGTGATGAAGCAGTAGGGGGAACAGTTGCTACTCCCGATCAAAGTATTGTTGAAGAATTGGGAACTGCTGTTGGGTTAGAGTATGATGATCGGACATTTCTCCGCACCAACGATATTTTAGAAGAACGTGATTCAGATCGATGGGAATTAGACCCCACTTCTGCGGAAGACTATCAGGAACGTCGGGAAGAATAATATCATGTCCGGTTGAATAACCCTAAAAAAGATTGGGGGGAGAGAGGGAGAGAGGGAGAGGGGGAGAAATTTTATTAGAGGTGATTAACTGGACATCATATAAGCTAGGGATTTTTTGGGGAGTTAATGTGTGGGGTAATTTCTGAAGTTCTGAAGTATAGTTTAAGGCTAGGAGGGGAGAGGTGCGATCGCCTTACAACCCTGAGTGTTTTGTAAATGAACGTGAATTAGTATAAAGCTTTTTGGTTTTTGCATAAGTCCTCTAGCCTTAGAGATATAAAGTTTTAGAAAGGCTCAAACACTAAAACTCGTCATTAAATCTGCTCCCTATGAAAAACAACTTGATAACACGTTATCGCAGTTATCGCAGTTCTCTGAGTGGGGTACTCACTCTCTTTACTTTCATGGGATCTATGTTTACTTCCCCAGCAGTAGCGGCTGAGTGGGTTAGAGTGAAAACGGATGCCCAAAACAATGCTTACTATGTCGATGTGTCTGCAATTGAGCGCAGCGGAAACTTGCGTTCTTTTTGGTCAAATGTGATTCACGGACAGCCTTCTAGCGTAGAGGGAAAACTCGTTTATAGCACAACTTACTATATCATAGCTGACTGTGAGAACCAAATCTATATTGTGCAGTTTGAACGGTTACTTGATGAGAATGGACAAACCCTTCAAGATTACGCTTATGGTGACAGCGATAATGTCGGTACGCCTCGTCCTGGTTCACCTGAAGAAGCTTCTCTCAAATTTGTTTGCTCAAAATAGTATAGCGGTTCTCATACTCATGAGGTACAAATTTCTAGATTAATGGGAGTGGGGAGTAGGGAGTGGGGAGTGGGGAAGAAAATGCAACTGTACCTCACCCATTTAAGAAATGCTATAGTAACCCACGTTATTAGTTATAAACGAGGGCAGGGCTAAACTTGCTAATTGCTATATGGATGATTTTGCGTCTGGTATTAGGCATTACCTAGGCGTTATTAGCACGAGGTATGACCCCATGAAAGAGATCCAAAATTTTAATTGTTGTTCTAAACTAGAACATTTTTATTAATTTCCCCAAGCCTGTAAAGCTTCGGTTTTAAACTCGTCGTCGGGTTTTGGATGTAGGGGTTCAGTGTTCTGTTGCGATCGCGTTGGACTCTCGGATTTGACCTCAACTTTTTCCCATTCTTGACTAATATAGTTTAAATCTTCATGGGAGGCAACGTAGTTTTCGACATACCCACAACTGACACAAACATAGGTGTCCAGTGAGGCGTAACGAGCCGATGAATTTCCCGACCCTAGCGTTATAGTATTGAGAGCGGGAAATTTGCGATTTCTGTTACTTCTGACGTGATAAGAACCACACGACCGACACTGACCATTTTTCATTGTTATCATGCTTGAACGCTAAACCTTGGCTTTCGTTCCTTCTTCGTCTTGGGGACGGTATCATCCGGATAAAAGTTTCTCAAGGGATTGTGCTGGGTTATTGATGGAGAATCGAAGACGTAAGCTTTGATTATAAGATGAGGTGATATCAGTGTGGTCGATAGGTTGCTCTGCAAGCATTATATAGCGAGTCTACTTGATTTGTGAACAAGGAGAGACAAGGACAGACAAGGGAGACAAGGGGGAGGTGTTTTACAAATTATTTAGACTGACTATAGTTGTTGTTCCAAGTTAGTCAATAATCGGATATCTAGACCACCACCCAGTAAATAAGGCTTCTAATAATGTAGTTTTACCAAAATTATTCTTTCCAGCAATCAAATTAACTCTCTCAAAGGTGTTGAGTGCTTCATCCCATTAATTGTGATGAATGATATCCAGTAGAGACGTTGCAATGCAACGTCTCTACACCCCCCATAATTAAT
>DNGI01000077.1:24931-30030 GCA_003486645.1 Cyanobacteria bacterium UBA11370
CCCCCCATAATTAATGACATGAATCACTAGGGAAAATTTTCCGAAACAACGAAAATTCTCAATAGATATCGAAGTCAGCATGAATATCCCTCATTATCCTGTATCATATCGTTTTTGCATACATCATAATTAGTGAAAGAAGTATGGAAGATATAGCAAAACACCCAAAGCTATGGCGGAGGGACAAAACTCTGAGGTTATACAAGCACAACCTACCAAATTCATACTTCTTTCACAGTCTAGAAAGCTATTAATTCACTCTAAATCTTTATGAGTAAAAGGTTTAGCATCTTTCCCCGCATAAGTGGCAACAACATGACCCCGACCTACCATTTTATACTTATACGTCACCAATCCCTCTAACCCCACTGGTCCACGAGGCGGTAACTTGTGAGTGCTAATTCCCACTTCTGCACCAAATCCATACCGGAAACCATCAGCAAAGCGAGTCGAACAGTTGTGAAAAACATTCGCCGCATCGACTTGATTGAGAAAAATTTCAGCAATGTTTTCATCTTCCGTAATAATGGCATCCGTATGCCTGGAACCATAGGTATTGATATGATGAATGGCTGCTTCTAAAGAGTCTACTATTTTAATTGAAAGAATTAAATCATTGTATTCTGTAGACCAATCTGCCTCTGTTGCTGCTGAACTATCCAGAATTTTACACGTTGCTTCATCCCCTCGTAATTCAACGTGACGTGATTGCAAAGCCGCACCAACTAACGGCAAGAAACTCGGCGCGATCGCACGATGAACCAACAGCGTTTCAATAGCATTACAAACCGCTGGATATTGGGTTTTAGCATCCACTGTAATATTAACGGCTTTCTCTAAATCGGCTGCTCGATCTATATACAAATGACAAATTCCATCCGCATGACCCAGTACCGGAATACGAGTATTTTCTTGTACAAACCGCACAAAATCATTAGACCCTCTAGGAATAATTAAATCAATGTATTCCTCAAGTTGCAATAATGCCATTGTTTCTTCTCTCGTAGTTAACAATTGAACCACTGTCGGATCAACTGCACTTGCGGATAATCCCTGATGAATGGCTTTAACAATTGCCTCACAGGATCGAGTTGCTTCTTTCCCACCTTTTAGAATTACGCCATTCCCGGATTTAACAGCCAAGGATGTAATTTGCATTACGGCATCTGGACGCGCTTCAAAAATAATACCTAATACCCCCAACGGACAACTAATCCGCTTTAAAACTAATCCTTCATCCAACTCACGATGAATTTGCATCACACCCACCGGATCGCTTAATTTCCCAACATCTCTCACTCCTTCAATTGCTGCTTTTAGCTTCGTTTCGTCCAACTTTAAACGATGGTAAAGAGGTTTGGAAATACCCTCTGCTTCAGCAACTTTACAATCAGTCGCATTAGCTGCCAAAATATCAGATTTTGCCGATTCTAAGGCTTGCGCGATCGCTTCAATCGCCTGATTTTTTACCTCAGTAGAGAGAACCGCCAACTGGCGTGCTGCTTGACGGGTGGTTTGGGCGATCGCACTCAGGGATAGAGATGTAATTTCAGTAGCTGTCATAACGTTAGATGCCGAGAGATGTAATTTGATAGTCTAGCAAAATGGGTATATTTTTTTTCATTATACTAATAAATTAATGCCCAAATAGGCGTAAAATTGTTAAGTGAGTTTGCAAACGTGGGAAGGAGAAGAAACAATGGAACTCAAATCAATCCCGGTAGAAATTCCTGAAGGGTGTAATATTATTATTGGTAACAGTCATTTTATTAAGACGGTTGAAGACTTGCATGAGATTATGGTTGGGACTTCAGCGCAGGTAAAATTTGGTCTAGCCTTTTGTGAAGCATCGGGGCCTTACTTAATTCGAGTTTCGGGAAATGACGAAATGCTGCAAGGTGTAGCGACTAAAAATGCTGAAGCGATCGCAGCAGGTCACAGTTTCGTTATTTTGTTAAAAGATGCCTATCCTATCAATTTTTTAAATGCTATCAAACAATGTCCGGAAGTCTGCACGATTCACTGTGCAACGGCAAATCCTGTAGAGGTTATTGTAGCTGAAACGCAACAAGGACGAGGTATTGTTGGGGTTGTGGATGGATTCTCACCCAAGGGTGTGGAAAATACAGAAGATGTAAAAAATCGACAGCAATTTTTACGACAAATTGGCTATAAACTCTAATTCAACAGGTAGAAAGTCGGATTTATGGGGGTTAACTAAAGTGTTCAAAGGAATCACGTGATTTTTAGGTGAGTGTAATATTAAAATTATTACTTGCGTGGATGGGAAAACGAATCGGATGGGACACTTCCGGAGTCGAAAACTCAGCGACTTCATATCTTTCAAAGACAAATTCGCTGTAATCTGCTAAATTATCCAGTCCCAAGCAGTTCAGCAAAATCTCCGTCGCTAACCACATAACTGTTTTGGTTAATAAATTTTTCCACTGTACTTTCATTAGTCTAGCCCTTGGGAATCAAACATTCGCTTGTGAGCGAATTAAAATGCTTAACTTCACCATTGAGGATAGGCTGAGATATCGGGGTCAAAATCCGTGATTCTATGCAACTTAATTGTTTCGTTAAAGCAGTCTCCGTGAATTTGCCTAGAACAGGGGGAGATGGGGAGATGGGGAGATGGGGAGAGTGTTTTTGTTTAGTACGTAGTACAAGGAAATTGGTTTTTGAGGAGGTTTAGAAAGTGAATCCACAAACAGATAAAGATAACCTAACTGTGTTTGATAGGCTTTGGGATATTCTGGAAGAACTGCGTCAAAAAGTAGGCGATCGCTTCGATCTCCATCCCAATCCTGCGACCCAACCCTTACAAACATTTAGCAGTCCTGATGGTAAAGTTCAGGGTTCTTTGGCTACTTTTTCGGGTGCAGAAATTGATTGGCTTGTACATTCCAGACTCAATAATCCTACGTTAAACTTCAGCACAATGCGTTTAACAGTTTGGCTAGGTTCACAGATTCAAGTCCCCCATTTAGCATTTGAGTTCGGTACAGTTCCCAACCTATTCTTTTACATGGATTACATTCCTAGGGTCGATCTTTGGTCTGATTTAAACTACCTCGAACACTATTACGAACCTCTCCAATCTACCTATTTGACCTTGCGTGGCAATTCAGATTTATCACTATTTGTTAGTAAAAGTTTGTATGTCCGTCAGATTCAATCACCGACTCATTTATGTTATACCTGTTCTCCTACAGAAGAGTCCTTAGCACTGATTCAACGCCTTGCTCATGAAATGCTAGAACGTTGGTTTAAATGGGTTGATGACGCAGAACCCGTACCCGAAACCATGCAACCAATTTTAGCTCAACGCGACCTTTGTATGCGTCGCATTAGTGCTGAACGCGATCCCGGAAACCAAATGGCAGCACAGTTATTTGGTGCAGAATTAACGAATACTTTAGTTCGGGGTTTATGGGGTGGCGATCGCTTTGTCCAGTGATGAATTAAAACTGGCATTACCGACTCAAAAACTGCTGTCGCCTTACTCTCAAATATACCCCAAGGGGAAATTGATAAAACTCCATCAAAAGCCATCCAATAATTCCCAAATGAGACAAAAATGTTAATCCCGTCCAAGCAAGAGGAAACCAAGACAAACGACTACCAGGAGTTGGCGGGAAAGTATAAGCAGCTAACCCAATTAAAGTTGGTGGCAGGACAATAAACGCCACCGCTAAAATCCAAGTTCCCCATCCCCATTCAACCCCTTCTAAATGACCCCCAATCCAAGTCTTCCCATTCCAGCGCCAAGTCATAGGAGGCTGTCGGTCAGTCATTTTTAAAAGCTGTCTGTCTAAGTCAGGAGTGAAAATATGACGACAAGAATGACAAGCCATTGCATCCATTAATGGCATGGTTTGAATCTGACCTAAACGACAAATTGGACAAGGATAAATCCCATCATAGACTAAACGATTCGTTGAGTGTTGTGAATTGGGCATATTCTACCATTTTAGATTTCAGATTTTGGATTTTGGATTGGCAAAGACTCACTCTGCCAGAGTTTCAGTAACTCATGGGCAACATTTCTTTTTTAAGTTGGTATTACATATTGATAACCTACAATTTAATTGCAAGGATACCTTAAAAGCAATCTACTATCCTTTAAAAAAATATTAACGATGATGCCAGAAGAAATCAGCGATCCCCTTCTCTCCTTCAGGTTGTACCTCTTCAGCTACACCAAATAAAACTGAACGCTGGACTAAATTAGAATTGTTGAGACGGCGAGTAACTCGACTCGGTATGCCGTACCCGTAAACAATATGACCCTTCCCAGCTATGACCACAACTTGATAATCTGGGTTAGCGATCATAAATTGGGCAATCCCATCTGCCATGGTTTCATCCCACAGCACCTGCGCCGTAAAAAAGCGCTCAAAACTAATACTATTCCCATGACCTTGTTGATGGTGTTGGTTATAAATTTCCTGAATCATTTTGCGATACTCGACATTATCCGTCCGAATTTCGGATAACGGTGGAATATATTTACGTTCTTCAGGCGTTAAACTTTCTAACCCATAACTGGCAACTTTACGAGTGACTTCTGTAGGAGTATTCAATGCTAACACTGGAAGTTTATTCGTTTTCGCAAAACGTAATAATGGTGCATAATACTCCCAAGGAAAGCCCCATCGTTGTTTGTATTCCGTTTGCTCAATAAGTTCAGTTTCTGTAATGTTTCCGGCTAAATATTGGTCGAGAATACTCTGATAAGGGCGCTGGAACATTTCCATTGCGATCGCAATTTTCCGATTTTGCTGGTAAAGTGCTTGCAAGATTTCCAGTTGCGCTTTGTGGTCTTCTGGATTATCGTGGGTTTCACCGAGATACACAACATCCGCTTTTCCTAGTTCCTCTACTATCGCGTCTGGAGATAAAATTAATTCTGTCTGTCCCTGTTCCCCTCCTAGTTGGGTAGAGGTTAAATCAGTTTGGGCACAAGCGGGGCTAGTGCAAAGAACGAAGATGCCTAAAGACCAGACACAAAGTTTTACAATTTGATGGGTTTTCATAAAATAATTTTGTACTATAGCCAGTTTAAATGATTTGTAAAATACCTCTCCCTTGTC
>DNGI01000077.1:30224-35320 GCA_003486645.1 Cyanobacteria bacterium UBA11370
CTCTCCCTTGTCTTCCTTGTCTTTCCTTGTTCACGAATCAAATAGACTAGCTATACTTCAGTTTGACACAGAAGCTTTTATTAATGCCAGATTACTGGAAATCCACAATCTAAAATCCAAAATCTAAAATTGAATGACACTAGCAATTGGCATGATTGAAACGTTGGGCATTCCTGCGGCGATTGAGGCGGGAGATGCGATGTGCAAAGCAGCCCGCGTGACCTTAGTTGGGTATGAAAATACCGATTTTGGTCGAATTACAGTCATTATTCGAGGCGAGGTAGGTGAGGTTAATGTTTCGGTAGCGGCTGGATTAAATGCAGTAATACGAGTCAATGGAGGGGAAATACTGTCCCATCATATTATTGCCCGCCCTCATGAAAATTTGGAATATGTTTTACCCATTCATCACTCTCAAGAGGTAGAAGAGTTTCACCAAGATATTCGATTTCCGCCGCCCCTATCGCCCTAATTGCGATCGCCTTTTCAACTAACAATCCTTCAATTTTGCAAGGCTAGATTGAAAGAAAGTTGAAAAAAGTTTTGTTGGGTAAGCATCTTGCCCGTCTATATAGCGAGTCTATTTGATTCGTGAACAAGGAGAAACAAGGGAGACAAGAGAGACAAGGGGGAGGTGTTTTACCAATCATTTAGACTGGCTATAGAATGCAACTTGAAGACGCGACAGCTTATACCAAATTGCATTCAAAAGCTAAACTTCCCCCCCCTATCCCTATCCCTCTCCCCCTCTCTCCCCCTCTCTCCCCCTCAATCAATACTAGATTCTACTAAGAGTTGTAACTTGGTATTACCCTCGCTGACGATGTACTCGAACCCGTTTACCTGGATCTTGCTTTTTCACCCACGACAAAAACTTTTGCATTTGCGGTTCATGTTTGAGCTTTTCCAGTGAGTTGAGTTCCTGAGATAAACGGGTATTATCAAATAGAGAATGGATCTGTTTGTGACACGCAGAACAGATCGTTACGGTTGGGATTTCAGCTACTTTTTGTTTAGCCTTCTGTTTGGGAATCAGGTGATGAACGGTTAAGCGTTCCACGTCTCTTTCACACAGTTCACAAATCATGTTTAGCCAAAAAAATTACACTCTCAACTAAAATCCCAAACCTCATTACAGCGAACTGGAATTGAGACTTTCTGCTTCACCCACAGTTTGAGGTAAATGAAGACCACATTCCTGTTTGATACCACGGAAACGAGTATCCCGCTCATGTTGGTCAGTTTCACTCACAGGTCGGCTCGAATGCCAGTCCCCAACTGTAGCATAACCCTGTTCGTATAATGGGTGATAGGGCAGGTCATTGATTGTCAAATATTCGTGCAAATCCTTACTAGTCCAATTGAGAATTGGCAGTACTTTATAAATATCTGACTGAGTATCCACCACACGCAGCGTTTTACGGTGATCCGTCTGGTCAGCGCGAAGTCCGGCTAACCATGCCGTTGCCTTTAGTTCCTGTAACGCACGCTGCATCGGTTCTACTTTCCGCATTTGATTGTAGCGATCGAGTGCTTCAACATTATCCTGCGCCCAGAGTCGCCCATACAGCGCTTCCATTCTCGCTGGAGAGATTGGGGATTGATAGACTTTTAAATTCAGATTCAGCCGTTGAGTCAACTGTTCGGCAAATCGGTAAGTCTTCGGCGGCAGGTAGCCTGTATCAATCCAAATGATTGGGATGTCGGGTACTACATTCGTCACTAAATGTAGCATAACCGCTGAGTGGATGCCAAAGCTGGTACTCATCACCAGACCCGACCCAAACATCTCAACACTCCATTTAATGATTGAGGTGGCATCAACACCCGTCAGTTGCTGGTTTACCACATCAAGGATCAATTCAGGTTTCTCTAATACTACACCTTCCACTTGCAGCAACGTCCGCTCCGCCGAATGCCAGTCTCTAATCTCAGTCATGTAGGTGCTGTTCGTAAACGATCTGGGCATAGCCGCTACTTGCCCGTCTCTAGTAGACTTAATCGGATTGAGTTGCGGCATGGTTCTTCTCCTTTGTGTTCCTCTGGAAATGGTATCAGTATTAGGTTTCCCAGAGTTCCAACTTTTGCAGTAATTCGGAGTCTGGGCTTTGTGGCTACTCTAAATTCAATTATACAGGATTAATCTACAGTAAGTCGCTCGACATAGTGGTTTTTAACGCAAGATTGGATTTTATCACAGTCAATTGGGAAAAGCAACTAGAGTTCACCGAGACGCGATCGCTCTTCTATTTCGTAATTACCTCCATAATTTCCAGAAGACTAGCAACGGATTTTGTAGCGGATGTCGCGGATGGTTTATCGATTTTTCTTGAAACTTTTCTTAGTTGAGATCACTCATCTGTTACATCCGTTATCCCATCCGTTGCCAATTAAGATTGGTATATAGGGTTTACCATGTAATAATTACAAGAATCTCGAAAATAGTTAGTCTGGTGTCAGATTTTATCACTTTCGCGCCATCAGAGTTGGAAGGTTTGGGTAACTTGCCAAAACAAGCGATCGCCCCTAACCGTTTTACACATTGATACAAAAAGTAAAGTTTTAGAAATGTTTAAAATCCGCCCCAACTCAAGTGATACAATCCTCAACATATAGCTAGGGGTGCCTGAGCAATAAGGCTGAGATAGACCCTTAGAACCTGAGACTGGGTAATACCAGCGGAGGGAAGCTGTTTATTGAGGAATTAATAATGCGAACTGAATGGATCGCCAAGCGGCGTGGGCAGAGCAATGTTACTCAGATGCACTACGCGCGTCAGGGTGTGATTACTGAAGAAATGCACTATGTTGCCCAGCGAGAAAATCTGCCACCGGATCTGATTAAAGATGAAGTGGCGCGGGGACGAATGATTATTCCTGCTAACATTAATCACACGAACTTAGAGCCAATGTGTATTGGTATTGCTTCCAAATGTAAGGTAAATGCCAATATCGGTGCTTCGCCTAATTCGTCTAATTTAGATGAAGAGGTAGATAAGCTAAAACTAGCCGTCAAATATGGTGCAGATACCGTTATGGATCTGTCTACGGGTGGAGGTAATTTAGATGAAATTCGGACAGCAATTATTAACGCCTCACCTGTACCCATTGGCACAGTGCCAGTCTATCAAGCCCTAGAAAGCGTTCACGGTACGATAGAAAAGCTAACACCAGATGACTTTCTTCATGTGATTGAAAAACACGCCCAACAGGGTGTTGATTATATGACAATCCATGCCGGAATTCTAATTGAACATCTGCCTTTAGTTAGAAGTCGAATCACGGGTATTGTGTCTCGCGGCGGCGGTATTATTGCGAGATGGATGTTGCATCATCACAAGCAAAATCCGCTTTATACTCACTTCCGAGATATTATCGAAATTTTCAAAAAATATGATGTCTCGTTTAGTTTAGGAGATTCCCTGCGTCCCGGTTGTACTCATGATGCCTCGGATGACGCGCAATTAGCAGAATTGAAAACATTGGGACAGTTAACTCGCAAAGCTTGGGAACATAATGTTCAGGTCATGGTAGAAGGACCAGGACACGTTCCCATGGATCAAATTGAGTTTAATGTGAAAAAACAAATGGAAGAGTGTTCTGAAGCACCGTTCTATGTTTTAGGCCCATTAGTAACCGATATTGCTCCCGGTTATGACCATATCACCTCGGCAATTGGAGCAGCGATGGCGGGGTGGTACGGTACGGCAATGTTGTGTTATGTAACACCCAAGGAACATCTGGGTTTACCGAATGCTGAGGATGTGCGAGATGGGTTAATTGCTTATAAAATAGCAGCTCATGCGGCGGATATTGCACGGCATCGTCCGGGGGCAAGAGACAGGGATGATGAACTTTCTAAAGCTCGTTATAATTTTGATTGGAATCGTCAATTTGAATTAGCGTTAGATCCGGAACGGGCACGGGAATATCACGACGAAACCTTACCAGCAGATATTTATAAAACGGCTGAATTCTGTTCAATGTGTGGACCAAAGTTCTGCCCGATGCAGACTAAAGTCGATGCGGATGCGTTGACGGAATTAGAGAAGTTTTT
Source organism: Cyanobacteria bacterium UBA11370 (assembly GCA_003486645.1). GTDB lineage: Bacteria > Cyanobacteriota > Cyanobacteriia > Cyanobacteriales > Coleofasciculaceae > UBA11370. Next base: position 34,281 of record DNGI01000077.1, read on the forward strand.
GGCAAAGGAAGCGGTAACTCAAGGTTAAGTTACTCAAGTGGGGTGGGCATTGCTCACCCTTATGGTTATATCGTAGTTAGGAGTTATACCAGTTCCCTAAAGTAGTGATAGAGATAGTTGGGACTGTCCCTAGTCAGCACAAGGGTTTGGGTGTTCGGAACTATTTCAGCACTATTGGGAATTGGTATTAGCGATCGCCAGTTTTCGTTACTATTTTATTGAATATCTGTTAAAAGGAGCCATCAAGACCATATAAGGTTTGTGGAACAGTTAGCGAAGCGTTGTTATAGTTAGATGGCATAACTGTAACGCTTTAATTTCATCGTTAAACTTGAATAAGAAGATGACTCGCTAAACACGCTAGAAGGATGTCGCTAGCTAGGTCAACATCGCTTTCTATAGCATCCTTCAGAAACCATTTAGCCGCAACGCTTGCGTCAATCACTAAACGTTCAGGTAGATTCACGCATCTCCCTTAAGGTATCTACAATATTGAAGTCAACTGAACCAACCTCATCCCGCAACTTCTTGATTCGCTCATATAACTCTCGGCGATTAGGTGAAAGTTTATCTAGTCTTTTCCGTCTTTGCTCCGTTCTATCTAACCTATCCCTAACAACCTGTGGTATGTGCTGTAGAGCATCCAATGAAGCTCTTTTTAGTTTCTCACTTGACACATCCCGTTTTTTGGCAGGCAACCTGTTTTTCCTTCTTCTACGAGTTGAGAAACTAGGCAGTACAGCACTCCTAACAGACTCTACAATGATTTGTCGAAATTCAGCATCATGCTGTTGTGTACCTCCTGTTATCTCGATTCGGACAACTGTCATCACTCTATAATCAATCGCTTCATTAGTTGAGTCGGGAATTTACCTAATATTTTGGCATATTTCAGCGTTGGCGAGGGTAGCGATCGCTCCTACTCCAGTCATTACCAAGATTGCGCTTTCAACTCAATAGCAACCTTCAACCTTCTCTAGTTTCCTAGAAGAACAGTATTACTTAGTAGGACTTTCGCAACTGGCACATGGAGTAGGGTG
>DNGI01000077.1:35582-39061 GCA_003486645.1 Cyanobacteria bacterium UBA11370
TTGGTCTGACGCACCCTACAAGTTGATTTTATTGTGACACTTGCGTAAGTCCTGCTTAGAACAAAACGCGCTCACAACTTCAGCAAAGCGCTGATTCTGCTCCATTAATGCCATATGTCCACCGGGTTTTAAAGTAACAAGTTGAGCGTGAGGTAATTCTGCATTCATGCGAATACTCGCCGGGGGAATCGTGGCGATATCTGAAGCACCACAGATCAGTAATACTGGAATGTTAATCGTTGATAATGTTTTTGTTTCTTCATAATTGAACATGGCTAATGTGCCGCGAGCGAGAATTCCAGGGGAACCTAAAGCTGATAAGAACGCTGAGAAATTGAGTTGACCACGTGTTTCAGTCCCTTTAAATCCCGATAATTCTACACTAATATAGAGTGAACCATTGAGATAACTGAGCCAAGTCATCAACCACAAAATCGGTGATACTATAATGGTCAGATGTAACAACGGTTCAAGCAAAGGTTTTTGCAGTTTGCGTAATAGACGACTAAAAATAGTCGTTTTCACCGGATTCGTGTAAGTGGTATCCACGAGGATTAAACCCGCTACCCGACTGCCTAAATGCTCTGGAAATAAGCGGCAAAATGTTAGTATAATCATGCCACCCATGCTGTGTCCCAATAGAATTGCAGGCTGATCTCCAGCGATCGCCAGCACTACTTCTAAATCTCGTGCATATTTCTCTATCGAGTAGTCTTTATTTTTCGGTTTAGTAGATTTTCCTAATCCTGGTAAATCCCAAACAATAACACGGAAGCGATCGCTCAGTTGTCGCTTGGCATAATACCACACCGTACTATTTGGCCCCCAACCGTGGCACAAAATAATCGGTTGTCCATCTTCTGGACCATAAAACTCGACGTGCAGTACACTACCATCGGGTCGTGGGATTCGTTGTACAGTACTGGAACGTATCCGTTTGGGTTCATCAACACCTTTGCGCCGCAGGAGTGGCAAACTAATCAAACCACCCGTAAAAGACCAAAGAATCATAATTAGGGAACCGATTAAATAGGATATCCCCACCAGTTCTCCTTCATACCACTCATAGAGAATATAAATTCCCCCACCAAGTATCCCAATAGATAGTAGTCCAACCACCCACAGGATTAGAAAATTGAGAGGCATGAATACCATAAGCCAACACCTTGCAATAGGAGGTTCACTGGATTGTTTTCCAGTGTTATACCGAGGTTAAAGCACATCTGAGTGTCGATTCAATACTCAATAAGGAATAGAATTAAGATGTGAGTTCATATCATCGCGGATTATGGCTGTTGAAGCCGTTGTGACCTAATAATTTTGGATTCAAAGCGCTAAGAGTAACCCCAATAAAGAGAACGCTGACCCTCATAAACCTCCTATTCGAGGGTTGGTTGATATGATGTCCAGTTAATCACCTCTAATAAAACTTCTCCCCCGAAGTGCGTTCCGCTGCGCTAACACCCTCTCTCCCCCACCAAGTATCCCAATAGATAGTAGTGCAACCAACCATAGGATCAGAAAATTGAGAGGTATGAATACCATAAACTGAAACCTTGCGATGAAGGTTCACTGGATTGTTTTTCAGTGTTATTCCGAGGTTAAAGCAAACTTAGCAGTCGGTTCAATATTCAATAAGGAATAGGATTAAGATGTTAGTTCATATCATCGCCGATTATGGCTTTGGCGACCTCGCTTTCGCGGAAGTTGTGCAGCGCATCAAGCTGCATCTACCGGATGCCGAACCCATCCTGACACCCGTACCCGCTTTTGCTACCCTAGCAGCAGGATTTTGTATTGCCCAGTTAGGCTTAAATGATGCTCCCACGGGAACAATTATTTACCATAATGTTGCGCCGCGAGAAGATGATGAACAGGCGCGTGCGGAAAATGCGGGTGAACGTTTGGCTTTTGCGCGTTTATCAACGGGTGTAAGAGTGATTGGCGTGAATGCAGGTTATGCCTTCTCGTTTGTGCGCGATCTTGCCGTTGAGTTGCGTTGGGCGGCGGTAGCGGCGGAAGGTTCACAGTTTCGTTCTCGTGATTTGTTTCCGGAAGCGGCGGCGGCGATCGCATTAGGTCAACCGGATGCTTTAGATCAAGAAATTCCTCTTTCTAATATACCCGATGTACCGCCCAATTGTATTGCTTATATTGACGGTTACGGTAACTTGAAAACGACGATAAAACATGATAGAAAGCCAGATTCGGGTCATAAAGTACACTTGCAAATTGGAGAGAAGGAACAGGAAGCGATCGCTAGTGATGGCAGCTTTGCCGTAGAATCGGGACAGTTAGCCTTTGCGCCCGGTAGCAGTGGTTGGACGAATGCAAAAGGAGAAAATACACGCTGGATGGAAGTTTTTTTGCGGGGGGGTAATGCTTGGGAAACCTTCGGTTGTCCAGCGATTGGTACACCGATAAAGATGAGTTGAGAGACTTCTAGAGCAAAAACTATTAGGGTTTAATAGTGACACAAGGGAGGTATAGCGATCGCGGAACTCTCTCTACTATTTATCTTGTTTAAAACTTAAAGTATTACAGTGCATAGTCCTTCAATCGCTCCCATCCTAGCCTTTTAGCAACCGCAAGAGAGATCGTTTTTTCATTGCAAAACATCACATATTCAAACCCTTTATCATCTGAGTTTACATCAGCAATAAATTGATTTCTAAAATCAGTCCCCCAAGCTTTTCCTGCCTCCTCCCAAAAGATTTCGCAAGAACTTTTAAAGTTGGGATTGTCCAAGTAGCAATCATTCCAGTAGCGAGAATCCCAGCACTCAGATATTGCTTGAATTAGGCATGAGTTGGGGTAAAAAGGTCTAGAATGCTCTTCTAACCAATACCAATATGCAATAGTGGCGCGTAGAGCATCCTCAAAACCATCAACACAATACAGAAGAGCTTCTTGAACATCCTCTTGAGAAAAGTCTACACCGATATACGCCAAAGCATACTTATACTTGTTGAAAATTTCGTCTTTAGCTTCCAGTTCTTCCGGCTCAAATAGATAAGCTTCATTGAATGACTTTAAGCAAAGCATGTGGGTAAAGGTGATAGGAGAAGCATTGTAGTAGTTTAGTAAGAGGGTGAGAAGTGGTGAACGTAGAACTATCTATTATAGTATGAGAATAAATATCGCAGTTGCCTAGCAATAATGCTGCAAGATCATTTTCGTCCACCGTTGAGTACACGTCGTCATTGGCACGCCTTTCATAATGCTTGGGCAACTTATATTGCATCGGATTTAAACGCTAAATTACCAGAGGGTTACTTTGCCGAACCGAACGTGCAATTTAGGATTGAAATTGATGTTGCTACCTTTGAGGAATTTCAGCCGGAATTAGTAAATGAAACAGAAGGTATTCAACTACCGATACAGGATCAGAGTCGATGGATACCTCCAAAAGCCACCCAAACTGTACCATTTTTACCAACTCTTGAGAGTGTAGAAGTTAGAGACTATTTATAAAGTAA
>DNGI01000471.1:0-785 GCA_003486645.1 Cyanobacteria bacterium UBA11370
GGGAGTGGGGAGTGGGGAGGGGGTATCTAAAACATTTTCTGCGTCCCCGTGTTCTCGCGTCTCCGTGTCTTCTTTGAGGAGTAAAGAAGGGTGGCGAGAGATTGATTTTACAGGAGTTGAGGTGTAGATTTTTACTCCAGCGCTTTCGGCGGCGTGATAGAGACAATCAACAATGGTTTGAGAATTATCAGTGATGGGAAACATTCGTCCATCGGGTTCGGTTTTGAGTTGAATGCCGTGGGCTTCAAACCAAGCTATTGTATCGTTGGGTTGAAAGCGGGTTAAAGCACCTCGCAATGCTTTACCACCTCTAGGATAGGCTTGCGCTAAAAGGGCGGGGTCAAAACAGGCGTGAGTGACATTACAACGTCCGCCTCCAGAGATGCGAACCTTGGTTAAGGGTTGGGCAGAGGCTTCTAGTAATGTAACTTGGGTGTTGGGATGGGCGGTTGCACAGGTAATAGCGCCAAAAAAGCCCGCTGCACCACCACCAATCACTACAATTTTGAGAGGGGGCAATGGATACAATTTATGAGTTCTCTTACGATTCTATCGGTTCAAAATCCGATTTTGCTGCGCCACAAGTTGGACAGACCCAATTGTCTGGGATATCTTCAAACGCTGTCCCCGGTGTAATGTTACTATCTGGGTCGCCTACTTCGGGGTCGTACTCATAGCCGCAAACGGTGCAAATATACTTTTGCATGGTGGCATCTCCTTGGTATTAGATTTTTATGTTCATCATCAGGATACCTCTGTTGCGGGAAACTCCGTGTCTTTAGACC
>DNGI01000471.1:1008-2121 GCA_003486645.1 Cyanobacteria bacterium UBA11370
GTCTTTAGACCGGAGAGGAACGCTTAGGATTCGGTTTTAACTGCCTCCCGTCTGGATGAGTTATAATACCTTTATGACTCAATCGCTGTCTGTTAAGTGTAAGCTTATAGTCCCTGTAGGGTTTCGCTCTAAGATCGATGAAACTCTGCGGGGATTTGCTGATGCTTGCAATCAGATACTTGCAGTGGCTAAACGCGATAATTGCTGGAATACCACCAGGCTTCACCACAAGGTTTATAAACCCGTTAGAGAAGCTACGGGACTTAAAGCCAACCACGTCTGCCAAGCGATTCGACGGGTGATTGGTAATGCCAAAGCGGTTAAACAAATCCACAAATTTAGACCCACTTCGATTAGTTTGGATGTCCGCACATTTCGATATGTAGAGGAAACCCAAACCGTTGGAGTGACTCTTAAGTGTGGAAGAGTTGACTTTAAGTTGTCCATTGGTGGCTATCAGATGGCATTGCTTAGAGGGCAAAACCTCACAAGTGCAACGCTGTGTAAATCCAAGAAAGGGGATTATTACATCAACTTTGTGGTTGAGGTAGATACCCCACCAACGGGCAAAACACCCAAAGTAATTGGAGTCGATCTGGGACGCAGAGACATTGCTACCACTTCCACAGGTAAGTCTTGGAGTGGTGAACAAATCCAATGGGTCAGGGATAGATTTAGCCGAACTTGGGCGAACGTAGCCTTCGGCAACGGCTTCGCCGAACAACGCAAACGCACTCGGAATTCTAGAAGACTTCTGAGAAGGCTTTCTGGCAGAGAACGTCGCTTTCAGGAGTGGTTGAACCACAACATCAGCAAGCAATTGGTACAAGAAGCGAAAAGCCGTGATGCTGCATTGGCGTTTGAAGACTTGACGGGAATTCGTGACAGTCTCAACCAAAAGCCACGTAGCAAGATGTCGCGCCGCCAAGCCAACAACTGGGCGTTTTATCAACTCAGAAATTTTGTTGGTTACAAAGCTGCTCTTGCAGGAGTTCTGGTTGTGTTTGTACCCCCTGCCTATACCTCTCAAACTTGCTCTCGTTGCCGACACGTTCACCCCGAAAAGGGTAAATCGTATCGCAACGGAAAGAAGTTTAAGTGTGGGCATTGTGG
>DNGI01000471.1:2410-2695 GCA_003486645.1 Cyanobacteria bacterium UBA11370
CCGAAAGTCCAGGGATAGTTTGTCTATTAGAAGGGCAACTGCCCTTGTTTAGATTCGCTTGATCCGGGCTAAAGCCCCGTGTCTTTAGACCGGGGTAAGCTTACACAGGGTAGATGCTTTGGAAATGGGGAGTGGGGAGAGAGGTTTTGCAGGAATGTTTTCTGTTGCTGGGACAAATTCTTCTTTTAAGTTGTCCAGATCAGGTTGATTGTTGAGTGCGATCGCTCTTTTATGACTATCAAAAACTCATTCACGAGTATCAAAAACTCATTCACGAGTATCAAA
>DNGI01000471.1:3032-14631 GCA_003486645.1 Cyanobacteria bacterium UBA11370
TCATTCACGAGTATCAAAGACTCGATAACGAGGATTTAGGACTCACTTATGAGTATCACAAACTCAACCACAAGTATCAAAGACTTAACTACGAGTATTTAAGTATCACCAACGACAATAAAAAACTCAATAATCAGTACTAGCCAATTGCATTTAAAGAGGCAATTTTATCTCTCCCTCTCCCTCTGTTCTTCTCTCCCCTCAACCCAATTAATCATGACCCTAAAATACAGAGTAGGGATACAGACTAACTCGTACCCCTACCCATAAACTTAAACCAAAACTCTACTCAACTAAACCGATACTTTTTGCTTTGACCATACACCATTTTCATCCTCATCAAACTGCTGGTGAATGGCTTGCCATGCCGCTTGTTCTGCCTTCATCGGATCTTCAATCTGATCGTACACAGCATTATATTCTTCGATGAAGATTTGCTGGGCATCTTCCGACAAATGAGAACGGACTTCGGGGGATAACTCTTTAATATCATTACACCGACCGGGACAGGGACGAGGCAAAGTCATCTCGCTAGTATGCACTTCTTCGCCACCTGCACTTTCTAGCAATAATTGATATTCACCCGACTTATTAATAGGGACTTCTGCCATAACCAAAAACTCACCTGCTTCGAGGCGCGTTTGATAAATAGTTGCTTTCTCTTCCGGCATTCCTAATGCAACTAAAACAGACACTAAACCCGCGCCTGCACTTCCGGCGATCGCACCACTTACTGCCCCTAACAATACTGCACCTAATGGCCCTGCGGCAACAACGGGTCCAACAAAGGGAATAAATAACATTCCCACACCACTAAGTAGGCTTAAAAAGGAACCAAACAAGGAACCAAATATTGCACCCGTCCGCAGTCCGCCTAAAATGACATCTTTTTTAGTAATAAATCCAGCAATTCGGGTCTTCGATTGAAAATTTTTACCCATTACTGAAATATGATCTTGAGGAACTCCCCGATCCAGCAGTCGCCGCACAACATTATCTAATTGAGATTCTTCTTTAAATACGGCAGAAATTGTACGTTCTGCTCTATAGTCATTAGCCATGTTGACCCTCCTATCGTTCTGCTTATTCGCATCCTGTCTATAAGAGGTTACTCAATGAAGTGAGGGTTGTGAATCGCCCCTAGGGTTGATTTTATCAGCTACAGTTTATTACAAAATTTTAATGGGTAATCAAGTGAAAAATCGAATTTATAAGTGAAATAGCTCTAAAGATTTAACCCAGCGTCAATACGTCCCCAGTTGCATCTACTACTAACCGCATCGTTCTCAGCCACTGCAACCCTAGTAAAGGTTCTGGAATTTCTGACCCAGCGTGGACGGGAATCGTGTACTCAATTCCGTCCAGTATAATCTTTCCCTCATACAAAGCAAAGGATACCTCACCTTTGGCTGTTTTCATCGTTTTTGAACGTTCAATAATAGACCAACCTAACCCCTCTATATCTTGAGTATTAATCGCTAACCAGCCTGTCGTAAACCCGGTATCTAGCAGCACATCAACTGCTAATATCTCTCCATTTGCAGCAATCAAATCTACTTCAAAAAATAGCTCACCTATATCGCCGAAGATACCCGAAATCATATCTTGCCACAGGCTCCTGTTTCATTGATCCGAAATGTAACAAGCCAGCCTGAAGGATACTTTTGACGTGCTTTTTGATCGGCAATATCTTCATCCGGATCAATGAAATAGTCACCACTATTTGGCTCAATAATCATAAACCAATTATAGTGGTCAGTAATTAATTCATCCCTCACTCGTTCAAAAACTGGGCGACAGTGTTGATAACGTGCGTCTAGTTCTGCTTGGCGTTTGGCTAATTCTTCCGGTGGTATCGTATAGTTTGGAAATATTCTGCCGCGACGGATGGGTCGTTTTACAGGTTGTTGAGTCATAAGGATTTTGGATTTTAGATTTTGGATTTTGGATTGATCGCCAGGAGATAGGTTTTATTCTATCAAGAGATCGGGGTGGAACTCGTTATTAATTAATACCGCCGCGTCTTTTGCACACCATAAATAAGTCCCGTCGCAATAGAAAGTAAAATCAATATTGAGATTACCCCTCCCGGCATAGCTGTGAATCCTGGAATACCGAATCCTCGGAGTATATAGAGAACTAATGTAATTCCCAGGGTAATAGAAAAAATGTATGCCAATATTAACGTTTCAGATGGAGGAAATTGTTTCATAAGAGTTTAGATTTTAGATTGATGAAGACACACTCTGTCAGAGTTTTAGTCACTGATGTGGGACTTTTTTTAATGGGTATCAGTTGACCTAAAATGGTCTAAAAAAAGACAGGCTGCACCTTTATACAACCTGTCTTACCTTACGATCAAGCATTCGGATTTGCTGAACTTGGTAATGTCAATAACTCAGCAGGTAAGCGCTTGAAAACTAACCGTTCATTCTCAACATCCACGAAGATAGTATCACCATCATTGAACTGACCCCGCAGAATACTCTTAGCAATTTGAGTTTCCAATTCTCGCTGAATGGCACGTTTAAGAGGACGTGCGCCGAACACTGGATCGTAGCCAATATCTGCTAAGAAATCTACCGCTGCTTCCGATAGTTTCAACGACATCTTACGTTCAGCTAACCGCTTTTCTAAGCGTTGAACTTGCAGTTGCACAATATGTCGCAATTCGTGTTTCTGCAAAGCGTGGAAGATAATTACTTCATCAATTCGGTTGAGGAATTCTGGACGGAAACTCGTCCGCATCGCCTCCATTACCCGACTCCGCATTTCATCATATCGAGAATCATCACCCGCTACATCTAAGATGTATTGAGAACCGATATTACTCGTCATGATGATAATACTATTCTTGAAGTCTACGGTATGACCTTGAGCATCAGTAACGCGACCATCATCCAGAATTTGCAGCATTATATTGAAAACATCCGCGTGCGCTTTCTCTATTTCATCAAATAGAATCACTGCAAAAGGACGACGACGAATGGCTTCGGTTAACTGTCCACCTTCATCATACCCAATATATCCAGGAGGCGCACCAATCAATCGAGAAACGGCGTGTTTCTCCATGTATTCAGACATATCAATTCGCACTAAAGCATCTTCAGTATCAAATAGATATGCCGCTAGTGCCTTGGCTAATTCGGTCTTGCCAACACCCGTAGGACCAAGGAAAATAAAGCTAGCAGTTGGACGATTAGGATCAGCTAAACCTGCACGCGATCGCTGAATCGCATCTGCCACCGCCGTAACTGCTTCCTCCTGTCCCACCACTCGTTCATGCAATTCATCTTCTAAATGCAGTAACTTCTGCATCTCGGATTCCACCAGTTTACTAATCGGAATTCCCGTCCATTTGGAAATAATTTCGGCAATATCGGATTCGGTTACTTCCTCACGCAGTAAGGATTTGCCACTAGTTTGAGCATTCGCTAACTGAAATTCTGTTTCTTTTAAAGACGCTTGTAATTGGGTTAATTTCCCATATTTTAATTCCGCCGCCTTGTTAAGATTATACTCCCGTTCGGCTTGCTGAATTTCTACATTAACCCGATCAATCTCTTCTTTAATCCCCTGAATTCGCTCAATTACATCTTTTTCCGATTGCCATTGAGCATTTAATTCTCGTTGGTCTTCTTTGAGATCAGCAAGTTCTTTTTCTAGACGTTCTAACCGTTCCCTGGAAGCCGGATCACTTTCTTTTTGTAGAGACAACCTCTCCATTTCTAATTGGAGAATTTTACGATCAATTTCATCCAGTTCTTCCGGTTTAGAGGTAATCTCCATTTTCAACCGTGCAGCCGCTTCATCAACTAAATCAATCGCTTTATCAGGCAAGAAGCGATCGCTAATATATCGAGTGGATAATGTCGCCGCTGCAACTAACGCACTATCGGAAATTTTAACCCCGTGGTGAACTTCATACCGTTCTTTCAATCCCCGCAGAATTGAAATAGTATCTTCAACACTAGGTTGATCCACATAAACTTGCTGGAATCTACGCTCTAATGCGGCATCTTTCTCGATATACTTACGGTATTCATCCAGAGTTGTAGCCCCAATACAACGCAATTCTCCCCGCGCTAACATGGGTTTTAACAAATTACCCGCATCCATAGCGCCTTGAGTTGCACCCGCACCCACGACGGTATGAATTTCATCAATAAACATGATAATTTGTCCCTTGGAGTCTGTGACTTCTTTGAGAACGGCTTTCATTCGTTCTTCAAATTCACCCCGGAATTTTGCACCTGCAATTAATGCACCCATATCTAATGCAATTAATTGCCGATCTTTCAACGATTGAGGCACATCTCCGGCTACAATTCGTTGGGCTAAACCTTCCGCAATAGCGGTTTTTCCGACTCCCGGTTCACCAATTAATACCGGATTATTTTTAGTCCGACGTGATAGAATTTGTACAGTACGACGAATTTCATCATCCCGTCCAATTACCGGATCAAGTTTTCCTTCCCGCGCTGCTGCGGTTAAATCACGCCCGTATTTTTCTAACGCTTCGTATTTGCCTTCTGGGTTTTGATCAGTCACTTTTTGGTTCCCCCGAATTTGGGCAATAGTACTTTTAAGTTTGTTTTCATCAAGTTTAAATTCTTGGAATAAAGCTTTGCCAAAGCGATCATCTTTGACATAACCTAGCATCAGGTGTTCAATAGAGATATACTCGTCTTTGTACTCTTGGCGGTAGGATTCAGCCCGATCTAAAAGGGTATCCATACTCCGTCCGAGGTAGATAGAATTGTTACCACCGGAAACCTTGGGTTGGCGCTGCATAAAGCTTTCTGTCGCTTCCCGCACACGCTGGAGTGGAACCTCAGCTTTATTGAGAATACTACAAGCAAGCCCATCTTGATCAAGCAGTGATTTCATCAAATGTTCACTCTCAATCTGTTGTCGCTGCGACGCTTTAACAATATCTGGAGTACGAGATAGCGCTTCCCAGGCTTTTTCTGTAAATTGATTAGGGTTAGTAGGTTGCATTTGGTTCGTTCTGTTGAACTCTATATAGATAATTTCTCTAAACCTACAAACATTCTAAAGAATACTGTGCGATCGCTAGGATCGGTATTTGCGTATTCCTTAAGACGTATTTCCCTCCCTTTCCAAAGCTAGGGTATGATACGAATCCACTTAAAAAATCCCTTTTTACGACCAATGGTAGAGACGTTGCATTGCAACGTCTCTACAGGGTTTTGGTAATTCTGATTCAAGGGGGTATATTAACCGGATTTGGTATAACTTGAATCAATTCTTAACCCCTCAGCTTCCGAATCTCCTCAACCCAGCGGTGTCGTTCCCGATGTTCCAGATTCAAAATATCATCTAAAGACCAATGAAAATAAAAAGCAATTAAGGCTACCTCTTGATACAATTGCTCCAAGGGGTAGCCTATAATTCCCCCATGCTTAAAACCCCTCCATCCTCCTGATTAATACGATTAAAAAACTCCTGCAAATAGATTAAATCAATTAAAAAAAGCTCTTCTAATAATTTAGGTGTTACTAACGAAACACTACCCAAACGAGTAATAACATTTGACAAAACCACCAAAATTTTATAAGCCGGATCTTCCCTAACAATACGGTCTTTCTGAATAACAATTTCATCCTTTCCCGTAGCAAGCCGCATCATCCCATAACGATGAACACCACCCTCACTATCTACTAAACCTTTCGGCAGACTAAATTCAAATTCTGAAAACTCCATAATTAGTTGTTAGTTATTAGTTATTAGTTATTAGTTATTAGTTATTAGTTATTAGTTGTTAGTTGTTAGTTGTTAGTTGTTAGTTGTTAGTTGTTAGTTGTTGGTTGTTAGTTATTTGTCATTTATTGTTATTCCTAAAAACATCCGTTACATCCGTTACCAAATCCGTTGCCACCGTTGCCACCGTTGCCACCCTTACCACCAAACTGAATGTCTTAATCTCACCCATAATCCCCTTACATAACTACATTATCTTCTGCTTGCGTACCCCCTTCCACCCTATTATTATCCACCTCCAACTCATTAATCTGACGATAAAAACTCTGAAGATAATTAAGATCACAAGCAAAAAGATTCTCAACAATCATCGGCGAAACTTCATCCAAAGCACCCAACCGAGTAATCACTCGTGAGAGAATAATCACCGTAGCATAAGCCGGGTTAGACTTTACACGCGGGTCACGCATGGGTACAATTTCATCAATCGCCCGTGCCAAACGCATCACACCCTTACGATGTAAATTTCCATCGCTATCGAGATACCCTTTCGGTAAACTAAATTCAAACTCAGTTTGAATCATGGATTAGTTTATGCCTTAATCCGTACTAACTCTTCAATCGCCATTTCCAGATCTTCAATCGTTGCCTCACCGGGATCGGCTTTCATGTCAGTAATGTTATAACTAACTGGCCATGCCCGTTTAAACTCAAATCTAAACTGTTCTTTAGCCGCATGATCGTAGATTCGCAACGAACCATTTCGTCGTTGGTTTGCCCAATCTCCAGTTTGTACCGCTTGTAACCAATTCCAGAGGGTCATTGAAATTTTTAAACCCCGGCGTAAAGTCATATTACTATAAGTCGTATTGCCAGGAATTTTAGTCCGAATCACTTGACCTAAAGCATTTCCACTTTTCCCCCACTTATTCGGCGTGACTTCACAAATATCAATGACCTCTTGGGTAATTTTAAATCCCTTACATTCTTGGAAATAGGCATCTACTGCGTCATTACTTCCATCTAAATGGAGTTCTAAGTAAAAACGGCAGTTCATTAAAGTTTCTGGTATTTGAGATGGATCTCCAACCATAACTTCATCCCCTTGTCAGAAATTAATTCTTAATATGGAAAAAGTTGGTGAGATAAATAGTGGAATATCTCACCATTCGATTGAAAACTAGATTTACACTACCGTTACAAGGTATAGAGATTAATAGTTTCTTGTTTTAAGACTTAAACCCTACACCCCAAAGCCTATTGAGCTTGTGGTTTTCTCAGTTCCGTATAACGGCACTTGACGTTGTAGTCTAGCTGTCCAATATCCTCCGCTTTATAGGTAGGACTTGAGCAGGATATAGGAATCAGTCCCACCAAATTATATTCTAGGATAACATCTCCTGCCCGATTGCAGACGGAGATGACCCCTGTCGTGCTACTAACCTCTTGTGATGCTCCTCCTTGATAAGCCGGATTCTGATATTTCTCTATCCATTCCATCAACGATTTCAGACTTTTGACACTGGTTGCTGTCAGCGTCATTTCCAAATCGTTATCCACTTTTTCTCCTGTCGGACCAGACTCAGTATAGGCTTTAGAACCCTGACTCGCACCGACAGCCCCCTTATTTTGGGCGGTAGTCAGTTCTATCTTTAAGTTCTTACAGTTCTTAATTTGTAACTCTTCAGAAACTGCATCAGGTCTAAACGAGAATCTGGCTTTACTACCTAGTTTGTTTGAATCGAGTGCTGGCATATTACTGGCTCCTATTCCATTCTGTTAATGACAGCAATTGCTATCTTTCGTTGTCCCCAGCTCTTATAAAACCGACTTATTGATCGGGTTGGCGTTCATATTTTTCTAGATAACAAGTGAATGTGCCGTAAATCAGATCTTTCTCTTCATCTGCCTTCACTTCCTCTAGCTCAAATTTATAAGGCCAGGCGTCAGTAAACTTATACTCTTCTACAACATCACCTTTCCAATTGTAGGTCGTGAAGGCACCTGAGTATTTTTGAAAGTCTCCACCACCGCCTCTGGCTTTGGGTCGGCATTTTTCCAACCAATCGTGCAGTCGCATATAAGCACTATTAGCATCGGAACAAACGGGTACTTTTAGTTTCAGTTCTTTAATTGGGGTGTAACCGCCTTGCATAGAAACGGTTTCTGTAATTCCACCTGAAGAGCTTTGCAAACAGACTGCCGTTCCTGCAAATTCCGGTGGGGTCACTTCGGTTGCTTCTAAATTATTTAAACCCCCGCCATCGAAGGATAAGTTAAATGAAGCAACAATCCGATGAGTAGTATCAGCTCCCGCTACCATATCACTACCTCCTGGTAAAACGTCTTTTTTTCATCAACAACAATTGATTGTTAGAGTGTGGTATGGGTGCAGGAACCACACCCATACTCATCACTCCTCTAATTTACTGCCCCGGTGCCCACTGACTAATGCGGAAGATCACAAATTCCGCAGGTCGGACAGGACTGACACCGACTTCGATATATAACCGACCCAACATCATCGTCTCATGGGTATTGAGTTCCCCATCACACTTGACGTAGAAGGATTCCGCCGGGGATGCTCCCGCCAAGGCACCAGCACGCCACAACCGTTCGAGGAAATTGGAAACAGTCCGGGTAACGCGACCCCAGAGGTTGCGGTCATTTGGCTCAAACACCACCCACTGTGTCCCAATCTCAATTGATTTCTCAATATAACTGATCAGGCGGCGCACACTGATATAACGCCACTGAACATTATCCGGCTCGACTAGGGTACGCGCACCCCATACCTTATAGCCTCGGTTGTAGTTGGCAAAGTTGCGGATACAGTTAATCCCCATTGGGTTCAACATTTCCTGCTCCCGCATATTGGTATCATAGGCTAGACCTAGTACACCACGAGGAGTTTCATTCGCTGGGGCTTTATAAATTCCCCGTGACTCATCGGTGCGACACCAAATCCCCATCATGTGACCACTGGGAGGCACATAAATCGGTCGTCCGCCATTACGGGGGTTGGCTACCTTAATCCAAGGATAGTAAACCGCACCGAACATGGAACGGCGATTGAATTCCCGTAACCACGCTGCCACATCTTGAGGCTTCTGTTGTTGTGCAGGAACCGGACCCGGAAGTCCATTCGCATCCAGATTCTTTCCAGGTTTCACAGGGGGGGCATCCAATACCGCCATGCGATAAGCTGGACCAGGGAAAGAATTTTCGCACATACTCAGCATCATTTCCATGACCCCGTGAACCTGGTCTAAGTCCATCAAGCCTTCTTGATACACTTTCATCAGGTCAGGACAGGCAATCATTGCCACTTCGTCAATTTCAAAAATCCCCTGAGTACCCGTGCGATCGTCCCGTTGTCCTTGCAAGTCACGTGCAAAACGATCTGGATTAGACACGTAGGGTGGCGGTGTGATTTCATAAACTCCTGAAACAGGTCGCCGTGTCAGGGGTTGTCCGCTTTGGGAGATATTCGCGACGTTGATAAATTCAGAACTTTCGAGTGCTGTAACCACATAGTCAGCAACCTGAGTCTCCACCTGTTGGTTCATCGTCAGGTGTTCGTAGCGTTCTAGCACCTCATCACCACGCCGGACAACGACATTAAAGAATTCCCCTGTGTTTAAGGGAGGTTCGCTATCCTCTGGTGCATCTTCAGGTAAAGGTTTGGGGGTACTCTCCTCAATCACAACCTTCAGACGGGGTTCATCCGCAGACGGTAACGCTAAGGCACTCTCTTCCGCTGACGCAGGTTTGATACTGAAATGTAAAGAGGGTTTCCGACTCGATGTTAAAATCTTACTCCCACTTTGCTCGGCTGGTGGGGGTTCAGAACCGGGGAGTTGAGTGCCAATACTTGTTACCCAACAACGACCGCCTCCATTCAAAAACCAACCTTGAACCGCAAAGGGTAAATACGCATTAAAATCGGTAAATCCATCCGAGCCTTCTTTGCCAAAGTATTCCAGATACTGCGCCCAAGTGGTAACCATCATCGGTTTGAATAGTTCGGCATCACCCCGTACATCTTCGGTGAAACCAATAAACCCAGCCACACTCATACTAATGCCCTCAATCGGGCGACTACCACGGTCTACTTCTTCAACATATACACCAGGGGCAAAGTAATCCAATGCCATGGGTTGTTTTCCTCCATTTAGTACTTAAGTCGGCAAGAGCAAGGCAAAAAATCGTCTTGTTATGAGATTGAGGTCAATAAAACCTCCTGGACTATCAGAGATTCTTTGTGCCGATTCAAATGAACAGTAACCGCTACATACCAAGCGAGATGTAGCAGGACTCCTAAAGCTTTCCACAACGCTGCTGTATCCATTAGCCTACTCCTCCCTACCTTGAGGGGTAACATTCCATACCCCTGTAGTGCAGGAACCAGCAATCCCTCTGGTAATACCTGATGAGGCAATAACTGTATCCATGCCTCTGAGCGAAGATGTTGCTTGCCTAAAGCCGCATACTCCCAACGGGTTAGCATAAAAAACACATCATACCAAATCGGTGAGCGATCGCCATTTGTGGGATTCTTGGTCTGCTGGAGAGCCTGTTGCAGCTGCTGGTTTTCCCAGATGTCATAGCCGTACAAATTCAATCTTGAACCTAGACCCTGCCACTCATGAGAGGGGGTGAAATCAATTTGCTCGGTATCAATCAGGGAACTACCTTCAGCTAAGTTTTCTGCCAAAGTCTGGGCAACAGCAGGCATCATAGAACTGGCGCAGTGATTAGAGACTATATGCTAGCAAATTGAGGTCTTAGTCCCGGATTCTCTTAACTTTATTTTACTTCCATAGTTAGATACATTTAGAGCGCTAATTCCTTACTATTTATCAGACTTTTTGGTCTATAGCGTTTTTGGCTGAAAATGTTAATTTTATTTACAAACAAATCTTAATTTATTTTAAAAAATATTTATTTAAAAAAGTTTATTTATCTTGATTTTGTCAGTAATGTACTCCGTCCTCTAAATTCCTGAAATCTTTACAGTAAAATAGATGCGTCAGCCTTAATTACCGATACTCTAAAGAGTTCTATATTCTAAGTGCTTAAGTACGCTATCAGTGATCAGCCTGAGAGCTGACGGCTCCTTCCGCTGAACCCTGATCGCTCAAGGTATAATTGAGTCCTCACTGCCTCACCTCTAAAATCTTTAGAGTCGGTAAACGCACAAGCCTAGAGTTGGAGGGTTCCCGTCGTGTCACAACTGGTCAAAGCACAACTTATTTCGACGGATGGTGGGGGAACGATTAGCTTCATGTTCAATCCCAACCAATTAGGATTTACTCAGAAAATTAATTTAACTAAAGATAGCGGAGCAAGAACAGGGAGGGGACTCCCGAAAGTTAACTTTGCCTATCCCGACCCTTGTCAACTCAGTATCAAGGATATTATCTTCGATACCTATGAAACAGGTGCAAGTGTGTTAGGGCATGTCAAACAATTTGAAAAAGCCGTTAATTTCGCTGAATCTGGGCAAGGGAAGGAAAAACGTCCACCAACCTACGTCTTTACTTGGGGGTCAAACCAGTATATTCGCTGCTTTATTACTAGCGTCAACTACACTTTAACGATGTTTAAACCCGATGGTACTCCTGTGCGGGCTAAAGTTGACATAAGCCTAGAAGAGATTGACGAATCTACCTCCCAACCTGGAATGGGAACCCCTCAGCCTAACGGGGGTCAGCGCGTGAGTAATAGTAGATAGGGAGAGAGAGAGAGGGAGAGGGGGAGAGGGGGAGAGGGGGAGAATTTTAGTTGTTAGTGATTCTATTACATACTCCATTGCTCTAGTCTTAAGATTACTTATCATCCATCTTCCCCCAATCCCCAATCTCCAATCCCC
>DNGI01000392.1 GCA_003486645.1 Cyanobacteria bacterium UBA11370
CTCCCCACTCCCCACTCCCCATGTTCAAAGCTTATGAAACTGAGGTAAGCTAACCGTAAACGAAATAGCGGCACTTTGAGAATTTTCTAATGGACTGCTAGAAACCTCAATAGTGCCATTGAGATGTTGCACCAAACACTTAACCAACGCTAACCCCAATCCCGTCCCTTGAACCGCTTGTTGAGTAACGCCTTGCCCGCGCCGAAATTTTTCAAAAATATGATTAAGTTCCTGGGGTGATAGACCTGAACTGATGTTCGTTAAAGTCACAATAATTTGATAGATGGATTGTTTAACCTCCCGACTAACCTTTAGGGAAACAGTCGTATTGGGATTAGAATATTTGCCAGCATTGGTTAAAAGTTCCATTAAAATCCGGTTTAAACTATCCACATCAGTATTCATCATCAGCGATCGCGCCGCCGCTTCTACCTCCAACGTTAACCCCTTCGTTGCCCACTTCTCCTCAAAAGACTTTCCTAACTGCTCAATCAATACCATCAAATTGATACTTTGTGCTTGGATTTGAGACGGATTAGATTCTAACTGCTGTAAACTCAATAAATCATTAATTAGCTCAATTTCTTGATTGCATTGTTGCTCCAAAATTTCTAGGTATTTTTCACGGCGTTTAGCCGGAAGTTTAGGCTGACGCAACATCCGAATTGCCAAACTCATTGCAGTTAAAGGGGTTCGCAACTCGTGATTCATGGTGCTGATAAAATCTTCTTTAAGCTGATTTAATTCTTGTAACTGCTCGACCTGTTGGCGTGTTTTTTCGTATAATTTTGCCTGAACTTCTAAACTATGCTGTAACTGAGCGGTGCGGTCTTCAACCAAAGATTGAACGTGCTGGAGGGTTTGGTGGTGAATTAGGGTGGCGCTGAGTTGGGTACTTACCCAGGTGACTAACTGTAACTCATCAGGATACCAAGGGCGAGGCTGGCGGTGGTGGAAAACCAAGAATCCTAATACACGGGTAGCTAAAGGCTGGTGGTTGGGTGGTTTAAGTAAGGGAACAATCAGCACAGCAGGTAATAATACCTGTTCTAGGATAGAGAGGTTCGGAGTGGTCAACTCAACCGTCGAGGTTGTTCGTCGATCCGCGATCGCAATCGGTTCCGGGGCTTTTTTGAGCGCTTGTTGGCACAAAGCCGACTCTGAAACCCAAAAGGAATGGTTTAACAGAGGACTGATCGATGTCGAGTCTTCCTCTAACCACTCACTAGCAACACTCACTTGAGTCGATAGCAGGTGATTTGACAGTTGGGGTGTCAATGGGGGATCGTTATCATTAAGGAGGAGCAACAAACCCTGAGCGACCTGAAGCGCTTGAGCCGTACCCGCGATCGCAATCTGAAAAATTTCATTTAGACTAAGACCACTACACATTGCCCGACTCAACTGATTGAGCAAGGTTTGATGACGAGTCGCGGCTAGAACCTGGCGCGTCAGATGGACTTGAGAAAGAGCGATCGCTACCGATTGAGCAACAGTACTTAACAAATCTTTCTCCCAACTCGTCCAGTCGTGAGGTTGCGATCGTCCTAAGATAATCGCCCCATTCACGGCAGACTGAAACTGAGTATGAATTCTTAACAGTGCCCTCGCGGGTAGGATTTGAGGGCAATTCCCCCCACCAGACCAATACTCAGAGGACTCAATATCTGAAATTGCCAATGGTTTTTGCTCTGAGAAACCCGTATTCAGCAGTGGATGTTGCCACAGTTGCCCTTGGTATCCAGGAAACAAAGCCGGATAGTGATCAGCACACCATAGAGCCATCGGGGTTGGGACAGCCGGATCATCAACTGCCAAAATTAAACAATAATCGACCTGAAACCTCTCTCCTAAAGCCCTAGCTATTTTAACCAGCAACGTTTGGCTATCTGGACTTGTAAGGATAATTTGGGTAATTTCTTGGTCAATCTGAGCGAACTGAACCGGGTAATGCATGAGTGAACCCTTGTTGCTCCTGGGTGAAAGAGGGAAAGGGATAAAGGGGAATGGGAGGGAAAAGGTGAGTTTTCCCACTGTCTTCAACCTTTATTAGAGACCGACTATTGAAAGGGTAAGGTTATTAGATTAGAGTTCCCAGTTTGATCAAGTTTTTATCAGGAGTGGGGAGGGGGAGTGGGGACGGAGAAAACTTGTAGTAGATAATCTTAAACTATTGAGCTATTCCACCAACAACCAACAACAAACAACCAACAACCAACAACCAACAACCAACTACGGCGATCGCTTCTGTCTAGCTTGGTCTTGAGCTAGTTGACTGTTTTGACGATAAAGGATAACTCGGTCTTGAGCAACTTGGTAGCGGGGGTGATTCGACTTTACTGCACTCATTAAATCAGACGCTTGCTCCCACTTAGCTGCCAAATCCAGCCACTGAGCTGCCGTTTGAGCCGTTTTCCCGGCTGCATCAGCTTCTATCGCTAGCCGCACGGCTTCAGCAAAGGGATCGGAAGGGGAACTTGATACAGGTGTTGGGGATATTATAGGTGTGGGTGAAGGCTTGGTTGTAGCATTAGTTGCTTGAGTTTCCCCTTGGGCAGTGGGTTTAGCATTAAAGCGATCATAGAGTAACCAACCAATTATTAGCAGCAAGCCGAGAGTAACACTACCAGCAATACCACCCCAAAACCGACTGTTTCCACGGGGTTGACGTAAACCAATTTTTGGGAAAACCTTGGGTTTACGTCGTCGGGTAGGCTGACTCTTGAGTCCTTGGGCCCATTGCTTAAAGAGGTTCGGCTTCGTGAGTATAATTTCTTCTGACCAAAGGAGATGTTCCGGGTGGCGGCTAATCTCCTCCAACCAAAGCAACTGTTGCTCTTGTACAATGCGACTGTTAATCATCACGCGCCGAATGTTACGCGGAGCAATCTCTTCCAGAATCTGCCGAATTTGACTCACCAATACCGACTGCTCCAATTGCTCTGGTTCAGCCGCCTCACACAACAATTGCAGCACACCTTCAGCAAAAACCGCTCTGGTTCTGATCCGAGCATCTGCCAACTTTTCATTCAACACTTGAATAATCGCCGCAACACTACCCTGGCGAGCTTGTTTGGCGATATCATCCATTGGGTCTTGCATTGTTCTTTAAGCCATGGACTTGGTAGCTATGCCTGATTTTTTAATTTACCTTAATTAGGAGGAATGGCGGTGACTTAAGGGGGAGCATCCCGTTTTTGCAAAAAGTA
>DNGI01000220.1 GCA_003486645.1 Cyanobacteria bacterium UBA11370
GATATGTTCTGGCATTCCTTGTCTAATTGGAAGCATATATTTGCCGCACTCAGTTAGAAGCATATATTTGCCGAAACGGCAAACTTATGCTTCCAATGACAGTAAGGGTTTTTCCGGCTACTTTGCGGCTGGTGTCAGCTTCGCTATTTCTGGGCCTAGTAGAGATGTCCCAAGATGAAGAAAAAGCGAAACTAACCCAATCTGATTATGTCCAGTTAAATACTTATCATTAGTAGGACTTATCTGGACATAATCAGCTAACGTGCATCTAATTTCCTATTTTCCGTCCCCCTAGTTTGAGACATTAGTGGAATGATTGTTAGGATTAGAATTACATAGTTCATCACTACGAATTTGCGATATTATGTCAGTCCATTCTGGCGACGATACCGTAAACAATTCCAGAAAGACATCAGCCCAAAGTTTCTGTGGTTTACTATTTTCACGTAATAAAATGTCCTGTTGTGCAAAGTATTTAGCTCGTTCTAGGGCTTTCTCCTCATCACTGAGGTTTTGGATTTGATTATCGAGGGCAGCTAATCCCTCTTGAAGTGAAGAAAATTGCTCCAGATTGAGAACTTGAAAAGGATGATCTTTGTTTGTTGCTATTATTTTCCCATCTTCTCTCTGGTATTGATATGATATCCGATAAGTGTAGTCTTCCCCACGCCTCAGCGCTGACTCATTATCAGGATAAGTGAGATATTGAACATTTTGAACATCTCGCTTCCAAACTAAATTCCATTCGCTATCATAGATTTCAATTTGTGTAGCACTCCCTTTCCAAGCAAATAAAGGGCGATCGCTCCAAGTCAAGAGTGAATCTGTGCGATCTTTATCCGGCCAAATTGAACAAAAATTATCATCACGGGTCCCATTACTTTCTCGCCGACCCCCTATAATATCTAATATTCTCCGATACAACGGTTTCTTTATATTTTGACTGATTAAAGTCTTTTCTGGCTGAACTGAGTTAGTGGTTGAATGTTCAACTATAGCCGACAACGCTGGAAAACTAACACTTGAGAGTGCTAAAAACAGCAATAAACCCTTTATCCGGATTGTGCTAAACATGAGATTTCCTCCTAAAAACAGATAGAAAGTAATTCAAAAAAACCATGGAGGGAAAAAACCACGGAATAACAACGGCAAGCGAAATATAAACTTGCAACCCAACCAATCCGCAAACTACAGGTAAATTAACCAACAGTAATCCTAATTTTCGCCGTGTTCTCACACGTTGTTGCCGCAACACTAGCGCCATCCATTTCCCCAAAACAGCCGCTAATCCAATCATCCAGAAATCAGGAATAGGTGAGATTTGATGTGGGGATAGAAATTGATAAACCATGTAAGCCCGAGCTTCTGCACCACTGAAAGAGTTGGGGTTATCGTTTGATACTGATTTTTTCCACTGAGGTGAATGTAACCAATAGTCAATCGCCAGAGGCAATGAATAATTATCTTCAGCATCAATATATCCCCCAGAACCAATAATAATAATTTGTTCCTCAATCCTTCTCCCAGGAGCAGGGTTTTTCGGATCTAATTTGAGAAATTCTCTAGCTGTAATTCGGTCGTAAGCGAGATTGGGGGGAATAGAAAAATCAAGAACAGAGCGCCAGCCAAAGGGGGCAAAAACCTGTTTTAACTTAGTAATAACCCTCTCCTTCTCCCTATTCTGTTTAATGAATTGTTTCAATTTATTCTGAAAACTCTCGACAAAACTAGAAGTTGTTGGGCGGGTCAATGTTTTTCTAGGTTCAGGAAAATCGGCTAAAGCTTGATTCTGCTTGACAAGATGGGAGAGTGCTAACAGGTAAGAAAAAGGACAGGACTGCTCATCTCCAGATATCTCAACATTAAACAGAGAACAAGTCTCGAAGTTGGGTAACTTCATATCCCATAAAAAAAAGGTAACATCACCCTGAAGCATCCACTGAGGTTTCGCAATATCAGGATGGACTCTCAAGTTTTGTTCTTCATTAACCGCCAATATAAACCAGGTATTATGTTTTTTAATAGCAGACTCGATAGAATTAGCTAATTGCACCTCCCCAGATTCTTTTGAATGGAGTAAATAATCGATTCCAACAGTTTTAACGTTGAACTCGGCAATCTTATCCACTAATTTAGCGAGGTAGGCACGACTCATCTGTTGAGCATTAAAACCTTCTTCATTAATGGACTCCTGATCAATAGCAATGAATCGAACAGGGGGTGTACCCTGTGGTAACTGCTGGGTTAAATCTCGATAAACAGCCTGAGATAATTGGCGAACATCCAACAACAAATCTTGGACTGGAGGAAAAACACTGAGAACCAAAGCCGTTGATAACATGATCGCTTCCCCCCTTGTCGGTTTCCAAGTGCGCAAAAACCGCTTCAACCCCAACGGTTCAATCCGAAACAAATCCACTTGGGGAGACGGGTGACGAAACAGTGATGGAATCAAATAGGCGGAGGGATAAGCATACTTCTCCGACTCAAAATACTCACAGGTTTGCCAAAGAGCTGTTTGAATATCCTTATATCCCGCCAAACCCTGACACAACCGATGGAGAAACCCATGGGCTACCGTATCATGAATCTTCTCCCGCATCACCACTACCTGACTCAATCCCAACTGAATCAGCGATTCTGCAATACAGAGTCCACTGCAAGAATTGAAAATCGCCACCCGCAATCCCCGATTTTTCGCTTCCGTAAGCTGATATTCAATCTCACTAATCGACAGGGTGACACCTGCTGCTAATTCTATTTTTCCCCCTGTCAGATCCGTTTCATCACTATGTCCAGCAAAAATCAGCGCATCCCAACCCCGTTCATCCAATAAACGATCAATAAACTGTTGTTTAATATCCCCCGACTCAAATTTAACCGCCTCAACCTCCGCCACTTTCTTCAGTAACCGCACCGCCTTCTGGTCTTCCTTCAGATCCAGTTCGGTGGCATCGGCTAAAATGACTAATATCCGAGGCTTTCCTCGACGAGATAAGGTTTGAGCAAACAGCCCTTCATTCCCCGCATTCAAGGGTGTACGGGAGATATGAATAGCCGCTAACGATGAATCATTCGGTGCAATGTCCCACGCTTCCCAAGGCAATTTGATTAACTCTAGGTGGTTACAAGCAATCAGCAAATCAACACAGTTATTTCCCTCAGTCTTTCCCTGATCTTGAAAGCGTTTACGCACCGCTTCATTTTGAATTGGCTTACGGATTTCTAATAACTCTGCACTGCCTAACCACTGCTGAAACCGTTGAAGTAAACGTTCCTTTGCTTCCTCGGCTTTATTCGTCCAATCCCCAGAAGGTGTCAACGAAAAATCATCCTCCACTCGTCCCCGCATTGACCCTTCATAAGCTCTTTCATAACAAGCTTTCCAGTTATTATACAATCGCTTTAAATCTGTAGGGTATGGGCAACTCACCACAATTTGCTGCCGTTCCCCCCAGCTAAGCTGAAACGTACAATCTAAACCTGTACGCAAAACATTGAGTTGAAAAACAGAGCAAAGATTCATGAATGAGCCGTTATCCGTTACAAATAAAATAGTTTTATGCAGACAGCTAAGATTCTCTCGCGTCGAAGATGGAGGCTTCTAAAATTGAGGCCAAGTGCTTTCGATAATACCCTGAGTGAGCGACGGAACAAAGACAAACGGTTCTAATGTAATCTCCTCTCCATCCAATCTCAACGTGACAGAAAATTGCTCTTCCTGGGTTCCGACCAACCGAACCACTAAATAACAATCATCGGTGTCCAGTACTCGGTCATACACCACATCCGTTAAATCGGTGATTTTCATCTGAATCCCCTTCGGTAAAAAGTCACCCGACTTCATCCGTAAAATCAGCAGTAATGACCATTCCGGCACTGACTCGGCAGCGTTTTGAGGTAATACCCAAGCCCCGGCTAAAAGGTTTAACGTTGTTTGAGCCAAATAGATTTTTCGGCAACTGCCAGACGCTTGCGGCGGGATATGAATACCCCGCTTCCGCAGTTGTACGATCGCATCGTCAAATGCGGCTGTGGAACGAAATCCAGATATCGTAGCCGGAATTAGCGGTGCCGGGAGTCCCCATCCTAAATTTCGAGTCAAGTCATCAATTTCATCTCGCAACCACAAGGCAAGATTAATAACTTGCTCAGACAAAGGGGTCGTTAACTTTTCTGGAGAATAGTCAATTGAAGATGTCTTTTCTGGAATCAGAGGCAAAGGAATAGAACTTGGTTCTAAGTAACGTGAACACAATAAGAATTGATTCATTTCCGGCTCAAATAAATGCAGAGGAACCGAATCATTTCCCTCGCCACGAGTCTCTAAATTGGCTGAACTTCGATAATCAACCAACTGATCATAACGCAAAAATCCTCTCAAAACAATCCGTTCCTGCTCTTCTAAAACCTCCATCAAAACATAAAAATGACTGACCAATTCGGGGACATCTATGGCTGCTTTTGGCACAGATACTTCATCCGTCAATTCCTCCGTAATCATCAAACAAACCCGAAACTCACCCACCGTCAAATTACAAACAGCCTCAAGGGGATTGTCCGGTTGAAACAATGAACAATGCGCTCGATTTACAGATAACTCAGCCACCCGTTGATGCACCCATCGTTCAAAACCCACCAAGGCTAGAGCCTTTAAATAGGATTGCCATTGCTGCGCCTCCCCGGTGACTGAGTTGCTGATTTTTGCCGCTTCCTCAAAATCCTCTAGTTCCAGCCAAATCGATTCAGGGAGGCGTTGAGAAAATTTTGTTTTATCTTTTGGGTAACTCACCATCACTGTTCTCCTGTTGTCAACTCATTGTCTTTTAACATTTATCCCCACACTCTCAACAACACCTGCCAGACTATTTCTTGATTCCCCTCAGTTTATACGATTCAAATAACGACACAGATATTCAGCATATCGACTGTTCATGGAACGGTTTTTTGTCCCTGCACTCAATTGTGCGATCGCTTCATTAAAGAGTTCCTGATCAACGAAAACTTCCAATTGATACATCAAGTTCCTTAAATAGTCCGGTTCCGGTGGGATTTTCGTTAACCCTAATTCTCTCGCCTTTGCTAAAATCCTATTCAACAGTCTATCCACTAGCCGAAATCGCACTTGAGTTAATAGTTCTTTTGGATTTAACACCCGACTGACTTGAGCCTGATTCGTCATCCCCAAGGCCTCAGCAATTTGACGTTGAGACATACTCTGACAATAAGAGAGTTTCAGCCCGGGAATGAACTTTAGCACAAAAGCTACATATTTTTTAGACTTTTTTAATTCAGCCATGCGATCCCGAATTCCCTGTTCAATTCCCCACTCCAACCCCTCTATCAATTGACGGCGACAAAACTCTAACAACTCATTTTGCTCCTCTTTCTCTGGGTCAAAATTAGCCTCCGGATCAGGGAGATTCGTAACAATATCCTCTCCCATTTTTTCATCGGTTTCTACCAGAGATTTTGTATAATAAGGATAACCCCTCTGCTCCCAAATTTTATCCTGACGCACCACTTTGGCAACCCGTTCCAATCACAGAAGGAAAACTGACAACTTAAACCTTCAGTTCAATCAAACAGTTGCATCAAACTATTTTCACCGAAAACCGGAAAGGAGTTATTATGAACCTGCAAAATTTATTCCAAAAAATTGCGATCGGTACAGTTCTAGCCTTCCCCATCGCTTCGTTGAATGTGGCAAGTGCCTTAGCGGGTCAACAAGATTTCACAATGGTCAACGATACCGATTTGGTAATGGTCAATCTCTACGTTTCTTCGGCTAACTCAAGCAGTTGGGGGAGAGACAGACTTGGCTCTAGTATTCTAGAAAGTCAAGACGAATTTTTTGTAGAATTCAATAATAATTCTGACCAGTGCTGGTGGGATATCAAGGCTATTTATGAGGATGGTACTTACGATCTAGCACAATACAATCTCTGTGAGACTGGCGTTGTAAGATTCGTTGGTTCTCGTGGTGACTATGGGCCTGATGGTGGGGCTTTTTGGTCTAACAAATACTGATCCAAAATCCGCATTAGTCAACTCGATGTGAGAATTTCCTGTAGAGAGGGTTGCAATTGTTAGTCTCTACAAGATAGTGCAACATCTCTACAATTTTCTCAAAATCCAATTGCATCAGTCCGTTTCCACAACACCTATTAAAGAGACAGAAGCAGAACAAGTTAAGTTTCTGTCTTAGCGCAAACTTCAAGATTTCACTCTCTTCTGGGACTAAATATCTGAAGGCAGACTGCAAACTTTGTAGTTCCAGATTGTTCTGTCATTAGTAACCTATTCATTACGGAGAATAAACAATGGCTACTCCAACTTCCAACGGAAATGTCTCTAAAGTCAATCTTTCTGGCTGGCATCATATTGATAGTCTAATTGATGGCAAAAAATGGGGCGGGTCCACCGGCAAAGGTGTCAATTTAACTTATAGTTTCGGTGAGTGTAATTCATCCTATTACAAAAATAACTATCACGACAACATGCCTTTTTCTAATTTTGGAACGCTGACAAGTATCCAAAGAACAGCAGCAAAAAATGCCTTAGCAGCATGGAGTGAGATTGCCAATATTAACTTTACTCAAGTTATTGATTCTAAGACTGTAGCTGGAGATATTCGCTTTGCTAAATCATCGAACACTGGAACAGCATCAGCTTATACTCCAGGAGCTTTCGCTGAAGCAGGAGATATCTGGTTCAGCCATTCTGATGCGTATAATACTGCCACAAAAGGTACTTACGGCTATCAAACATTCCTTCACGAAATTGGACATGCACTCGGATTAAAACATCCTCATGACAGTGGTGGTGGTGGTGTAGCGAATACCAACATCGACACAACGGCCTACTCCGTTATGAGTTATCGTTCCTATGTCGGGGAACCTGTCTATGGTGGTTACAGTCAGAGTTTTTTCCCCACCACACCGATGTTAAATGACATCGCAGCTATCCAACATCTTTACGGTGCAAACATGACCACGCGCAGTGGAAATACCGTCTATAAGTGGGGGTCTGGACAACAACTTCTAGAAACAATTTGGGATGCAGGTGGTATCGACACAATTGATTGGTCAAACCAATCTACCAATGCCAAAATTAACCTCAATGCTGGTCAATGGAGTGAACTGGGACCAGCTTATTGGAATGGGCAAGCGTGGGAAAAGAAAACACTAGCGATTGCCTACAATGTCACTATTGAAAATGGGATTGGTGGCTATGGTCACGATACTATTATCGGGAATGAGGCAAACAACAATCTCTATGGTGGTGCTGGTAATGACTACCTCGATGGTGGGTCTAAACGTTTTTTGTTTTTTCTGGAGTTATCTGGTAATGACTACCTCGATGGTGGCACAGGTAATGATTCCCTTTATGGGAGAGCTGGGAATGATACCCTAATTGGTAGCTATGGCAATGACTACCTTGATGGTGGTACTGGTCGCGACTGGATGTATGGTGGTACAGGCGATGATACCTACGTTGTTGTCAGTACCTCAGATGTTGTCACTGAATACACCAACGAAGGGATTGATACAGTCTCTTCCTCTATCAACTACACTCTCGGCAACAACCTAGAAAACTTAACCCTCACAGGTACAGCTTACTCCGGCTACGGTAATAGCCTCAATAACACTATCAGTGGTAATGGTTACAGCAATTACCTCAGTGGTGGGTACGGCAATGATTCCCTCTACGGCGGTGCAGGTAACGACTTAATGTACGGCGGTACTGGTAATGATACCTTTATCATTGATACTACCTCAGATGTTATTACCGAGTACTTAAATGAAGGGATTGATACAGTCTC
>DNGI01000386.1 GCA_003486645.1 Cyanobacteria bacterium UBA11370
ACTTCAGTCGGGGGAGAAGTCAATCTCTTTAACTTTTTAAAGTTCATTTAGTTCATTTATTGCAATACTCCTCGTCAGAGGAGGCAGAAGGAGGTATTCGTGGATTTTTTGTCCTTGTTTTTAATGGACTTCGTTAAGCAGTTGCAGTCCCCAACACTCGGGTTTTTGATTGGTGGTATGGTCATTGCCGCCCTTGGTAGCGAATTGGTAATTCCAGAGGCGATTTGTCAGATCATCGTCTTCATGTTGCTCACCAAAATTGGTCTGACCGGTGGTATTGCGATCCGCAATTCCAACCTGACGGAGATGATTTTACCCGCAGCGTTTGCTGTAGCAGTAGGGATTCTTGTTGTATTCATCGCGCGCTATACGTTGGCCAAGCTGCCGAACGTCAAAACCATAGATGCGATTGCGACCGGGGGGTTGTTTGGTGCTGTGAGTGGCTCTACCATGGCTGCCGCCCTGACGCTACTGGAAGAACAAAACATGCAATACGAGGCATGGGCTGCCGCACTCTATCCCTTCATGGATATCCCAGCGCTCGTAACGGCGATTGTGGTGGCCAACATTTATCTCAACCACAAGAAGAAGCGTAGTGCAGCAGGCGAGTCTCTCAGCAAGCAGGAGTATCTCAGCAAGAAGGAGTATCTCAGCAAGCAGGCCGTTGTGGCAGGCGATTATCCCGATCAGCAAGATTATCCCAGCAGCCGGCAAGAGTATCTCAGCAAGCAGCAGTCTGCGGATAATCGGGTCAAAATATGGCCGATCGTGCAGGAAAGCCTCCAGGGTCCTGCCCTATCGGCAATGTTGCTCGGCATTGCTCTTGGCCTGTTCACCCAGCCGGAAAGTGTCTATAAAAGCTTCTACGACCCCCTCTTCCGCGGCTTGCTTTCGATCTTGATGCTGGTCATGGGTATGGAGGCTTGGTCAAGACTTGGCGAACTACGTAAGGTGGCTCAGTGGTACGTCTTTTATAGCGTAGTGGCACCGCTGGTGCATGGGTTCATCGCCTTCGGTCTCGGCATGATTGCCCACTACGCCACGGGATTCAGCCTGGGCGGTGTTGTGATCCTCGCTGTTATTGCCTCCTCCAGTTCAGACATCTCCGGTCCGCCCACGTTGCGAGCCGGTATCCCGTCGGCCAATCCCTCTGCCTACATCGGTGCCTCCACAGCCATCGGTACACCCATTGCGATCGGCTTGGCAATACCGCTCTTCCTCGGGCTCGCCCAGGCGATAGGCGGCATCTAATCCCAGACGGGTCGCGGTCTGTCGGCCCTCCCTTGACCCGGCAGACCAAGCGACTCAATATATAAGATCAATATACATAGGTAAGGAGGTAACCAACATGGCCAAGCCAGCCAAAAAGCTCGTCATCGTCACGGAAAAGATTCTGCTGAAAAAGATCGCCGATATCATCGAAGAAGCCGGGGCAACCGGTTATACGGTTCTGGAAACCGGCGGTAAAGGCAGTCGCAACGTGCGCTCGTCGGGACAACCCAGCGTTTCTGACACCAATGCGAATATAAAATTCGAGGTGCTCACCCCGGATCGGGATATGGCCGAGAATATTGCGGATCAGGTCGCAATAAAGTTTTTCCTCGATTTTGCGGGCATGATCTATATCTGTGACGCGGAGGTACTGTACGGGCACAGTTTCTGTGGACCAGACGGCTGTTGAATCGAGACGACACAGACCCAAAAAGCCGGGTCATGACCCCGGCTTTTTGGTAGCCGTTACTCAAGGGGTATCCTTAACAAAAGTTTTGTGGCGATTGTGGATCAACTCAAAACCCGTGAAAATATTGTGATTCCGGCATTCATCTTCGCTTTCTTTATGGCATTTTTACTGACGGGGACGGGAAACCGTCTAGTTAAGAGTCAAAGAGACAGGAAGAAAAGTGGAGAGGCCCGACTTAAGTCGGCCTCGTAACAACTTTTTAAGAATCCCCCTGATTCAATCAGGGGGAGTACGTCAAAAGACAAGTAGCATAACTCACCCATAAAAATCTTCCCCTCTTCCCCTCTCCCCCTCTTCCCACTTAAACAGACTCTGCTCTCAAATCATCAATCAATTGAGCTAGTTCATCTCTACTGGCTTGGTAAACTTCCCCGCAGAAGTGGCAGGTCGCTTCAGCTCCCTCATCTTTTTCAATCATATCCTGAAGTTCTGCTTCACCTAGCATTTTTAAGGCTCCTAGAACGCGATCAAATGAGCAACCGCAATCAAAACGGACCATCTGGATTTCTGGAAGGATTGCTAAGTCCATATCTCCCAGTAGTTGGGTGAAAATTTCGGGTAATGTGTTACCAGCTTGCAATAGGGGGGTAAATCCGGATAGCTTGGCGATGCGAGATTCCAGAATTTCTACTAAAGCTTCATCTCTAGCGGCTTTGGGTAAAATTTGAATTAATATCCCTCCGGCTGCTGTCACACCGTCTGCACCAACAAACACGCCTACAAGTAATGCTGAGGGGGTTTGTTCGGACGTGAGTAAATAATGAGCAATATCATCGCCAATTTCGCCGGATACTAGCTTAACGGTACTTGAATAGGGGTAGCCATAGCCAACATCGCGGACGACATAAACATACCCATCATGACCCACCGCGCCGCCGACATCCAGTTTACCTTTTTGATTGGGGGGTAGTTCAACGGCTGGATTTTCGACATAGCCCCTTACGGTTCCATCTAATCCAGCATCAATAAGAATACCACCGAGGGGGCCATCGCCTTTGACGCGAATATTGACCCGTGACCCGTCTCGCTTCATACTAGAAGCTAATAATAGACCTGCTGACATGGTGCGACCGAGGGCAGCCGTGGCGACATAGGAAAGCTTGTGGCGCTGTCGGGCTTCTTCAGTGAGGCGTGTGGAAATGACACCGACGGCTCGAATGCCTCCCCCTGCTGCTGTGGCACGAATTAACTGATCAGCCATGGAAAACCCTTACACTTCTTAACATACTCAATTTCTATTTTAGGTTAGACCTAAAAATAACCCTAGGCAGGGTCTATTCTTTGATCGATCAGCAATCAGCCGTCAGTTTTTGTGAGTCGTTTAATGTAGCCCTGCAATACGACAGCAGGCGTGTCAAACTTCTGGAGGATAGTACTTCCCCTTTCGATAGACCCAGCCTGTAAGTTGTTGTAAGTAATCTGGAGAGGATAAGCCCCGCACTCTGGCATTTCTAATAATGTTAGTCGGATTAATTCCAAATTCCTCACACAAGGCTTTCTGAGTTAGACCAGGCAAATTATCTAGCCTGGGATCGATCTCGTTCTCTGTATCTTCTTGATAGATATCGCTTTTATTACTATCAATATCTATATTTTTCTGGATATCATTATGGATGGGAATAACTTCCACATCAATAAACTTGGTAGGATGAGACTTTCCTGTTTTGGATTGATGACCTAAATTTTCCAGTTTTCCTAGGCGTTTTTCTAGTTCTCTAAGAGTATGGTATAAATCGTTGACTCTCTCGACCAAGGGGTTAATCTTTACGCTCATAGCCTCTTCAATACGAGCGTCTACATTTCTAGCCAATTCGGCTTCTAATTCAGCGTCAAATTCGACTTCCAACGGACGATCTCCGGCAAGATAAGCTTCAATAAAGGCGACTAAGGTTGTTGATGCTGTTCTCCCTTCTGCCTTAGCCATTTTTTGGAAGTCTTGCCATTTTTCGTGGGGAATTATGAAGGTTGCTAATACAAGCTCGCCAGGTTTTCTCTTTCTTGCCTTTTTGGGCATTATGGATTAAAAATTTCGGATCTATAAAGGTTTTTTTCCGTTGTTGGTTGTTGGTTGTTGGTTGTTGGTTGTTGGTTGTTGGTTTTTATATCACGTCACTCAACTGTTGCTACAACTCTATCTCCCCTATCTCTACATTTTTCCATCTCATCTCTGCATCTCTGAACTTCCCTACTCCCCACTCCCCACTCCTAATTCAAAACCTTCAACCCTCTGATTGCTCAGGGTTTTCAGGTAATAGATAGTTTGTTGTTTGGGCTTCACTCCCTTCTGGTAGGGGAGACACAAATTCAGTTCCTTTTAGTTTTAGAAAGAGTTCAAAGAACATTTCTGCCATTTCTTTTTTGGCAACTTTATCGGTCGCTAAAAGGGCAACCTGCTTATCTAATTCTTCAAAAAGTCGGTTTCTGACATCAAGAATATCGGCTTGTAGTTTTTTGTGGCTGGACAGGAGATCGTCCCGCAGAGAACGGGTTTGTTTATCAATGGCTTCATCGAGGGTAGCAACATTGCTAGAAAGACGCTTACTCAGGCGATCAATCTGTTGTCGAATATCAGTTTTCTCTTCATTATCTTTAAGACTCATGGTTTTTATTTCTTCTCCCAGAGTCTCAACGGCTGTCTGTAATCCGGTGGAGAGTGCTTGTTTGACTTCTTCAATACGTCTAGTTGTATCTTCCTGTAGTTCTTTGAGACGTTGGTCAGTTCCCTCTCTTAAATCCTTGATTCCATTTTCTAAGCTATCTAATCGATTGGAATATTCCTTTAACTGAGATCCAAATAGAATTTCGCGGATCTGTCCAATGTCACCAAATCGATTACTTAGGTCAACTCTGTCGTCGCTCATGTGTGTAGCTCAATACAGTAAACGTCTATGCGGGTTGCAAAATTTTTCACTAATTGACATTGAATAGTCAATCAGGTTCAAACTATACCATAATATTGAGTTGTTTGTTGTTCATGGTTGGTTGTGACGGGTTGCTGGTCGCAGGTTATGGGTTGACTACCTGTTGAGACTGGTTGGGAGAGAGGAAGAGAGGGGGAGACAAGGAGAGGGGGAGGGGGAGGGGAGATTCGGAAAGTAAAGAAGTGTTGAGTAGTAAGTTCTCAATTAAGAATTTTGTGTAACTCAAAACGTCAGCATTTTACCGTCAGCTATCAGCTATCAGGTAGCAGCTGGGTGAGTCTATATAGCCAAACCTTACCTACTGTTTGATAATTTTACAAATTATAAAAAAATTCTTCTTAAGATTGAACTCTTAAACTAAATCAGATAAAGTATCATTTACGTCACGTTGATAATCATTTCAGTTTGAATTAAAAATCCAGGAGATTAACAGCCAAACATCAACAGTCTACTCCATACAAAGTGTTTAGGCACTTGATAGAGTTCACGCGTACTTGGAAAAAGGAGTTTTTGACCAACCCTTTCCCTTCTCCTTTAACCAAGTCGTATTCACCCTCTACTAGCCTAAAAAAATTAGGTCATTGTATCAGATTAATCAAAGGAATCCCACAAGAAAATGAAACGTTTAATTGTTTGCTGTGATGGAACGTGGCAAGACTTAACCAGCCCTTGCCCATCGAATGTCGTTCGGATTGCTCAGGCGATAAAACCGATTGCCGATGATGGAACTCCCCAGATCGTATTTTATGATGAGGGCATTGGTACAGAAGCCAAATCTAACAAAATTGCTGGGGGAGTCACTGGGCGAGGGATCGATAAAAATATAGAAGATGGCTATCGTTTTCTGTGCTTCAACTACACTCCCGGTGACGAAATCTATTTGTTTGGGTTTAGTCGTGGTGCTTACACTGTCAGAAGTTTAGCAGGCATGATTTATTGTTCAGGGTTGCTAACACGCGCTCATATTTGCAAGGCACCTTCAGCGTATAAACTTTACCGTAACCGAGATATTAAACCCAGAGATAAGGAAGCGGTTGAGTACCGTAAAAGCTATGGTGAACAGGTTCCGATTACGTTACTAGGCTGCTTCGATACTGTTGGTTCTTTGGGCCTTCCGGATCTTTCTGCTTGGTCGGACTTTGATAAACAGTTAAATAAAAAGTATGCCTTTCACGACACCACTTTAAGTCCAATTGTTCAGAATGCCTTACACGCTTGTGCAATTGATGAAGTTCGCAAGACATTTCAAGTAACGCCAATGAAAAAACATCCGAATGTTGAAGGACAAAGAGTTCGTGAAGTTTGGTTTCCAGGTGGACATGGTTGTGTTGGTGGTGGTACGGAAAGCTACAGAGGTTTATCAGATGCTGCTTTGCAATGGATGATGGATTCAATCGGCGATCTGGGATTAGGGCTGGAATTTGATCCAAATGCTATTGAAGATGGTATCAAGCCTAAGTACGATTGCGATTTTGATAATGATCCTGGATTCTTCAAACTGGGGGGACTTACAGTTCGAGAAGTTAGCGAAAAGTTTGAGGATCTGCACGAGAGTGTAATCCATCGTTGGCGCAACCGGAAAGATTACCGACCGAAGAATTTAGAGAAGCATTTGGCTAAACTGAATCTTAAATAACTGAAGGATTTAGTTGTTGGTTTTGGCAGCGGATG
>DNGI01000385.1:0-392 GCA_003486645.1 Cyanobacteria bacterium UBA11370
CTTTTTTTAGATCCCTCTACTTACTCAGTAAGTCAATAGCTAAAATTCGCGCTTATCGACTAAACTCTGATCCAGTCGTCTTTAGACGACTTTAGCTATGAGACGGTGGTTTTAACCACTGGCGGACTGTATGCCTGACTCAATCGCTGCTGCCTTCAATCAATGCCTGAAACCGATTATCGCTGCGAATACTATCAAAATCTGAATCAGTTTTTGCTATCTGTCGGGATTCGTCAGGATTGAGATTGATGGCTTGTTGCAGGTTTTCAAGGGCTAATTCAATCTGGCTTTGCAAGGCATAAGTGCAAGCCTTATTGTAAAAAGCATTGGCATTATCTGGTTTGATTTCAATGGCTTTATCGAAGGAAGCGATCGCCTCTTCTATTCTGCCT
>DNGI01000385.1:753-7313 GCA_003486645.1 Cyanobacteria bacterium UBA11370
TGATAGTCAGGTTTAATTTCAATAGCTTTATCGTAGGAAGCGATCGCCTCTTCTATTCTGCCTAAATTATCTAGGGCATTACCCCGATTGTTCCAGGCGTAGTGGAAGTCAGGTTTGATTTCTATGGCTTTGTCACAGGAAGCGATCGCCTCTTCTATTCTGCCTAAATTCAATAGGTCAAGACCCCTGTTGTTCCAGGCTTCGTGATAGTCAGGTTTAATTTCAATGGCTTTGTCGTAGGAAGCGATCGCCTCTTCTATTCTGCCTAAATTATTGAGGGCAACACCCCGGTTGTACCAGGCGTAGTGGAAGTCAGGTTTGATTTCTATGGCTTTGTCACAGGAAGTGAGCGCTTCTTCAAAGGAGCCTAAATTATTGAGGGCATTACCGCGATTGTTCCAGGCATTTTCGTAGTCAGGTTTGATTTCTATGGCTTTGTCGTAGCAAGCGAGCGCCTCCTCATATCTGCCTAAATTATTGAGAACAAGACCCCGATTATCCCAGGCGTAGTGGAAGTCAGGTTTGATTTCTATGGCTTTGTCGTAGCAAGCAAGCGCCTCTTCATACCTGCCTAAATTATTGAAGAGGGTATTACCCCGATTGTTCCAGGCATTGTCGTAGTCAGGTTTGATTTCTATGGCTTTGTCGTAGCAAGCGAGCGCCTCCTCATACCTGCCTAAATTATTGAGAACAAGACCCCGATTATCCCAGGCGTAGTGGTAGTCAGGTTTGATTTCTATGGCTTTGTCGTAGCAAGCGAGCGCCTCTTCAAAGGAGCCTAAATTAAATAGGGCATTACCCCGATTGTTCCAGGCATCGTAGTAGTCAGGTTTGATTTGTAGGGCTTTGTCGCAACTGGCTATTGCTTCTTCATAACGCCTTAACTCATACCAGAAAGATGCCAGATTCAACGAAAACAAATCACTACTAAACTCAGAATCTTCTGGCGTGACAATCAGTTCAGCTTGCGCGGCAGCTTGTCGCACCCAATCAACTCGCTGGCTTTCCGAACAGCGTTTAGATTTATACAAAAGTGCCGCAAATTTCGCTAACCCATCTAACCAATTAATCTGATTAAAGCAAGTTGTTAACGCTACCTCTATTTGCGATTTAGAAAACCCGGACGTTTTCAGAAACTCCCAGTTAATCGGATCTTCTTGTAATATTTCCCAACCAAACTCAACCGTAGGTTTAATCTTCTCAATAAACTCCCATGCCGCCTGATTCAAGAGATACTTATCTGCTAAATCTGCCTCAGCTAGAATTGCCTGAACCGGAACCTTCACCACCTCATCTTGCCGGAAATAACGCGAGGCAAAAAGATGGGAGATTAACAGACGTTGATAATCCTTGCGTCTGGCAAATACTGAATGATAGAGAAACTCAGCCATCCAACAACACCAATCCTCATTATTATATTGCTGTGGCGGGGGACTATCCGGAGGCACTTCTCGATCTGCCTGTTGCTTAAAATAATCCGCTAACAATCCATGAACTTGATAAAATTGCTCCCTATCGTCCTGCCAAAGCGACAAGCGAAACACATCCCGCGCCACATCATCGAGGCGATAACGATGTTGAGCAAATTCTACAAACTCCCGTTGTTTTAACCACTCAAAGCAGTTGTGATTTCCATCCGCAACCGTATCAAAATCTAAGCCTTGATTTTGCATCACATGGCGAATTAACCCTTTATCAAACCAGCGACAGCAAGCCGCCAATTGTAACACTAGCTTCTGAGTCGGATTCAGCCCTTGCAGCAGCCGATCCACAATCGCTTGATTACCAATAGAAAAGTCTATTTCTCGACCTGCTAATTTTTCTCGCCGCAGCCAGTCGAGATAATAGGGTAAACCCTTGGTAGCTTGATAAATATCCTCCACTTCATCCCCAGGAATGCCGATGGGTTGGAGATAAGCGGCTGTCTGTTCTCGATCAAAGCGTTCCAAAGATTGCTGATAAATTAAATGAGTATCCTGAGATAATTTCAGCCAGTATTCCGTCTTGAGTAAATTAAAACGTCCTGCAATTACAACCCGGACTTGGCGCGATTTTAACGCCGGATTTGCTAACAAATAGTGACACAACCAGAAATCAATATCTGAAGGCGCTTTCTCATAAGTATCCAGCATTAAAATAACTGGGCGCTTTTCCCCTTTCTGAGTCACACCCTGAACAAATGCCTGCGTTAATTTCGGTAACGGATCTAGCATCAGTTCCTGTAATTCTTTTTTCTGTTTAGTTGCCTGATGCTGTTGTAGAAGTTGTTGGATGCGATCCTTCTCCGATAAAATCATTGCTGCCGCATCGACGGATAATTCAGTTGCTTTACCCAAGGTTGCTGCTGCTAGCCCAGGCATTACCACCTGTCCAACTGTACTAACACCAGTATTGAGTAGCTGTTTTACAAGTTTCACTTGCTCTGAATCAACGGATTTTTTCCCGTCAACAGATTGAGTTTCTAGCTGGTGAGATGTTTCCTGATATTTATCATAGAGTGACGTAAATGAGTCAACTTTAGGTAACAATTCTCTGACATCCCGTTTTAGAAGATTGGGAGGCTTGGGTAAGTGCTTGTAAAATTCTGCCATCAGTTTCAGGGGCGTTTCAATCCCCATCGTGTAGCCAAAGGA
The DNA here is from genome assembly GCA_003486645.1 of Cyanobacteria bacterium UBA11370. Classification (GTDB taxonomy): domain Bacteria; phylum Cyanobacteriota; class Cyanobacteriia; order Cyanobacteriales; family Coleofasciculaceae; genus UBA11370. The sequence goes on from DNGI01000385.1 coordinate 3,387, forward strand.
AACCTTAGCAAAATCAGCCTGATCCTTGTGTAATTCTTGTAATTTATTGAGTAGCGTAGATTTGCCCACGCCGCCAATCCCCCAAACTTGAAAGAGTATAGGAGAGGAACTCGGCTGATTTAGGGAGTTAGCAAATTCTGCCAGAAAGCTTTCTGCTTGTTGACGGGAAATATAGATCGGTGGATGAGTCATAGGGGGCGGGATATCTTAAGTAAGCTTGCCAAAACCATCACACTATTCCCCAAATTTTAGCTTGAGAGCAAGGGGGCAGGAAACTCCAATTGACGAAAAAATTAATGATGCAATAGTTCTAAGGATTCAAATTACCCTATTATAGGGATAAAATGGGTAAACATTAAGAACAATTCGGTAGGAAAATGCTAACTAACACTGAGTATAAGTATGTTCAGTTAAATGAGAGAGGCGCACCTATTATTGCCGGAACCACAATGAAGGTAATTGAGTTAGTGATGGCTCAAATAGCCTATGGTTGGAGTGCTGATGAATTACAATTTCAGCATCCTTATTTAAGGATGAGTCAAATTTACTCAGCATTGGCTTATTATTGGGATCATAAAGAGGAAATTGATGCGGAAATAGAGGAAAGTTTGCAGTGGGCAAAACAGGCAAAAAAGGAAGTAGGAGTATCTCCTGTCAAACTACGTCAATTGATCGAGCAATTGGAAACAATTGCAGATATCCAACAAGGCTTTAAAGAACTCAACGCTGGACAAACTCGCCCCCTTAATCAATTCGTGCAGGAAATGCAGCAAAAGTATGGCACTTCAAGTTGAAATTACTTCCATTAATGACATTTAAATGAAACTCTACTACGTCACCCTCAATACCGCCCAAGAAGCCCAACAAATTAGCCGCGCCTTACTCGAACAAAAACTCGCCCTCTGTACAAATTGGTTCCCAATTACGTGCGCCTACTCCTGGGAAGGAAAAATTATTGAAGAAGCCGAAACCGTACTAATTATTAAAACCCAATCTGGCTATAGAGACGAGATCGAAAACGTCATTCGTCAACACATTACTTATACCAATTTCATTGCCGAACTTTCGCCAGAATCCGTCAACGAAAACTTTCTCAAATGGCTCAATACAGACATACCTTCTAAAAACTAGATCCCCGACTTCTTTAAGAAGTCGGGGATCTAAGCACCTACCATCTCGAAACGTAAAAAAAGAACTAAGATGACAAATTCATCCCACGCCGAGCCACAATAAAAAACAATGTTCTGAGTAAACGAGTCATACTTTGGGGATAATTAACAGCCCAGAAATTAATCGCCAAACAGGTACTCGCCAACCACAATAAGATAAATGTAGGAGCCATAACTACCCCAATCATCCACCAAATCAAGACATGGAGTACCATCACCCCAGCAGGAATACAAGCCAGCCAAGCCGCTTGTTTTACCTGATGCTGAGGGCGTTGTAGCCCCGTCAAAATCATCGTGTGTAACGTGAAAAGCAAGTTAGCCGGAACCAAAACCGCACAGATGGCGACACAGTTGGTACAGGAAAACTCAACGAGAGGATTGAAATCAAACATTTGAGGATATGAATAAGTACTTTTGCCAGTGTACCGCGATGACCCAGATCCGCGCAGGCGATCGCTCTCAGTACTTAGACATAAATTTGATGATTGGTATTCATAGTATTGACTATTAACTTTAAATTTCTACTACTCCTTACCTGTCACAGATCAAAACCTAGCACAATATCCAACGCATCCCGGATAGATTGCCAGTAAAATATTTCAATCACACCTAATTTATCACCAATTCGTTCATGGGCGACAGCGCGGATTTGTCCTACATCAATATAACGATCTCGATCCAAACCGTTTTCTGGTGTTGCTTTTACATTCACAACATAGGGCGCTTCTTTGTTTCCTGGTAGTATTGGTATCACAACTGTTAACAAACTAAAGTGGTTCCCTTGATCATTTTGAACAATTAGGCAAGGTCGAGTTTTCTTGGTTTCTACACCTTTTGTTGAATCTAAATTTACCCAGCAAATATCGCCGCGACGGTAAGATAATATCCCCTTGGGCATTTCAGTTTTTTCCGCCTCCTATAACACATCAATTCCATCGCCACTAACGCTGTCCCAGGCTAATACTTCCTCTTGATAGGCGCTATCTTCAGCATCACGTTGATAGGCTGCTGCTAATTCCTGTTGCAATAATTCCTGACGGTATTTGGACAAGATTGCATTGATAAAACTACTACGATTTGGCTTAATTTTTAAAGTTGCTGCTTGGCGATGAGCAAAGGTATCAATAAAGTCAAGAACTTGATCGTCTAGAGTAATAGTTACCTTTGTAGCCATAATTCTTCCTCCTTACTCTTTTGATTCAATTTAGATTTTGAATTTATCATACTAAATTATCTTCTATTTATATACTACTGATTGTTATGCAAATATCATAATACTGTCAACCCGGATAATTCCTCAGCCATCAGAGGTACAATAAAACGGTTGTATTCTCCGACACAGGCATTGATTGAGCGTTACACCCTGCCCGAAATGGGCGAACTATGGACGGAAACCTACAAGCTGAAAACCTGGCTTCAGGTTGAAATAGCCGTTTGCGAAGCGAAAGCGGAACTGGGAGAAATTCCAGCCGAGGCGGTTGAGGAAATTAAGGCGAAGGCAAATTTTAACCCGCAACGAGTATTAGAAATTGAAGCGGAAGTTCGCCATGATATGATTGCCTTTCTGACAAATGTGAATGAATATGTTGGCGATGCGGGGCGTTATATTCATCTGGGATTAACAAGTTCGGATGTATTAGATACTGCTTTAGCCCTACAAATGGTTGCCAGTTTAAATCTTATTTTGGAACGTTTGGAAGATCTCAGTCAAGCGATTCGTTATCAAGCACAACAACATCGCTATACTGTGATGATTGGTCGTTCTCATGGGATTCATGCTGAACCGATTACCTTTGGTTTTAAGCTAGCGGGATGGTTAGCAGAAGTATTCCGAAACCGCGATCGCATTGTGCGTCTTCGCCAAGATATTGCGGTGGGGAAAATATCCGGTGCGGTGGGAACCTATGCGAATATTGATCCACGAATAGAAGCGATCGCCACTCAAAAATTGGGACTCCAACCCGATACCGCCTCAACTCAGGTAATCTCGCGCGATCGCCATGCCGAATTTGTGCAACAATTAGCACTTTTGGCAGCTTCAATTGAACGCTTTGCCGTGGAAATTCGCAACTTACAAAAAACGGATGTTTTAGAAGTTGAAGAATTCTTTTCTAAAGGGCAAAAAGGATCTTCAGCTATGCCTCATAAGCGTAACCCCATTCGTTCCGAACGCCTAACCGGAATGGCGCGAATAATTCGGAGTCATGCGGTGGCGGCGTTAGAAAATGTTGCACTTTGGCACGAACGAGATATTTCCCATAGTTCCGTTGAACGAGTGATGTTACCCGATGTTTGTATCTTGACTCACTTCATGTTAGTGGAAATAACTGATTTAGTAAAACACTTGTTAGTTTATCCCGAAAACATGAAGCGGAATATGAATTGTTATGGCGGAGTTGTCTTTAGTCAACGGGTGCTATTAACGTTAGTCGAAAAGGGCATGAGTCGAGAAGACGCTTACAGTATTGTACAGTCTTGCGCTCATCAAGCTTGGAATCAACCGGATGGCAATTTCCACGATCTGATTGCTAAAGATTCTCGCGTGACGAGTCAGTTGACAGCAGCAGAAATAGAGGCGTGCTTTGATCCGCAGCATCATTTCCAACACTTAGATGAGATTTATCAACGGTTGGGAATTTAATACAATTTTGGACTGTTAAGCAGGAGGCAAAAACATAGTCAACTATTGCATATTTAACTGGCAAATTAATACATATATAGCCAGTTTAAATGATTTGTAAAATACCTCTCCCTTGTC
>DNGI01000385.1:7505-12682 GCA_003486645.1 Cyanobacteria bacterium UBA11370
TAAAATACCTCTCCCTTGTCTTCAAGAGTCCTCCTGGTCTTCCTTGTCTTTCCTTGTTCACGAATCAAATAGACTAGCTATTGATTGTGAGAGATGGAGGTTAAAAGGAGATTGGGTAAAGCTAGAAGCATTTGTTTAACTTCGGGTTCTCGAACCTGTTTAGCCGCTTGTGAGATAGTCCACCATTTTCGCTTTCTATAATTGGCTTCTGGCCAATCTGAAATAATGTTTTCGACGTGCAATAAAAAGACTTGCACTCGACAGATACTTCCCCATTTATGATATTCGTAAGTGCCGATTAAATTCGGTAAAACTTGACCCAGAATTCCAGCTTCTTCCCACGCTTCTTTGGCGGCTGAATCTTGAGGAGTCATTGCGGGTTCAATGATGCCTTTGGGAATAATCCAGCGCTTGTTTTTCATGGACGTGATGAGTAAAACTTGGATTTCTTCCTTGTGGAGGCGATAGGGAATGACTCCCGATTGTTCAATGTATGAGGCGGGTGTTTTATTCATGAAGAAAAGGGGAGGGGGAAAGCAGAAAGATGTTGTAAGTTATTGAGGGATGGACTAGTGGATAGCTAACTGAGGAATGCTTGCCACACAAGATATTAACTGAGGTGAAGCGATCGCACTAAAAATGCTAACTTATCTGCAATCTCTTCTATTATTTTAGTCGTAGGTTTGCCTGCACCATGACCCGCTTTCGTTTCAATTCGGATTAATACAGGTTTCTCTCCTCTATGTGCCTCTTGTAAAGCAGCGGCAAATTTGAAACTATGAGCAGGAACTACTCGGTCATCATGGTCTGCCGTTGTAATCATCGTAGCAGGATAAGCGGTATCGGGTTTTAGGTTATGAAGAGGAGAATAGGCATAAAGTGCGTTGAATTCCTCCGGATTTTCTGGCGAACCGTAATCTGAACACCAAGCCCAACCAATTGTAAACTTATGGAAGCGTAGCATATCCATGACACCCACAGCGGGTAAGGCTGCACCAAATAAATCGGAACGCTGCGTCATACAAGCACCAACTAATAAACCGCCATTACTCCCACCACTAATTGCTAGTTTTTCAGGGGAAGTATAGTTATTTTCAATTAACCATTCAGCAGCGGCAATAAAATCATCAAAAACATTCTGCTTGTTTAATTTTGTTCCCGCTTGATGCCATTCCTCACCATATTCGCCGCCACCGCGCAAATTGGGTACAGCATAAACCCCTCCCATCTCCATCCAGACTAAATTACTAATTGAGAAACTGGGGGTTAGAGAGACATTAAAGCCACCGTAACCATAAAGATAAGTGGGGTTATTCCCATCTAACACTAATCCCTTTTTGCAGGTAATAAACATGGGGACTTGGGTTCCATCTTTACTCCTATAAAAAATTTGCCTGGTTTCGTAGTCATCAGGATTAAAGTCTACATTCGGCTTACGGAATAAAGTGCTTTCACCGCTGACCATATCGTAGTGATAGATTGTTGATGGGGTAGTAAAACTGGTAAAAACATAGAACGTTTCTGTGTCATAACGCTTACCGCCAAAACCACCAGCAGAACCAATTCCTGGTAATTCTACTTCTCGGACAAAGGAACCGTTTAAGTCAAAAATTTTAATGGATGAGCGAGCATCTTTAAGGTAATTCGTAACAAATTGGTTATTTAAGACACCAACTCCTTCTAGAGTTTCTGCGGCTTGGAGAATAACTTCTTGCCAGTGTTCGCGTCCTGGGTTATTAATATCAATTGCTATCACTCGACCGCGAGGTGCATCCAAGTCAGTTTGAAACCAGAAAACTGAACCTTCATTATCAATAAAACTATAGTTCGCTTCAAATTCAGGAATCAGTTCCACGACTGGGGAGTCTGGGTTTTGCAAGTCTTTGTAGAAGACTAAATTTTTAGGATCAGTTCCTTGACTAACAGAGATAATTAAGTAGCGACCATCTTCTGTAACATAGCCACCAAACATCCATTTTTTCTGATCAGGACGGTGATAAATTAGGGTATCTTCTGACTGTGGAGTACCCAGTTTGTGATAGTAGAGTTTTTGATAGTAGTTAATGTCTTCTAATTTAGTGGCTTCCTGGGGTTCATCATAGCGACTGTAGAAAAAGCCTTGATGATCATGCGTCCAAGATGCACCTGAAAACTTCACCCATTGGAGATAATCGGATAAATCTTCGCCTGTTTCTACATCCCGAACTTTCCATTCTGTCCAATCTGAACCAGAGGTTGAAATCCCATAAGCCATACGGTTTCCATCGTCACTAATCGCTAAACCGGATAGGGCAATAGTTCCGTCTTCTGATAAGGTGTTGGGGTCAATTAATAGTCTTGCTTCACCATCTAAGGAGGTTAATGTATAGAGGACACTTTGATTCTGAAGACCATTGTTTTTGAAATAAAAATAGCGATTTCCTTCTTTAAAGGGAATGCCATATTTTTCGTAATTCCACAGTTGAGTGACCCGTTCCTTAATTTCTTCCCTTTGAGGTATTTCAGCCAGATAACTAAAGGTAACGTTATTTTGGGCTTCTACCCAAGTTTTAGTTTCTTCTGAATCCGGATCTTCTAGCCAGCGATAGGGATCAGCTACGTTGATACCGTGGTAGTTGTCAATTTGGTCAGCTTGGCGGGTAGGTGGGTAGTTGAAGGGTGGGTTGGTAGAAGACATAGTTTGGGAGTGTAAGCAGCATTTCCTAGTTTAGCGCTTTGATGGGTGATGATTTTGTCAGCGGTGGCTTGGGATGATTGTTTGAGACTGTCACCGAATAATAGTCGTCTAGAGGTTAATCGATCATGCTTAAGGGTTAATAGTAGGCAGAAAATAATCAATTACAGAACGTTAATACCTACAAAATGCTGGAAAATTGCTATAATAGCTAACACTTACAAAGCTCACTATTTATTCTCTCACCAAATACCAAAAGAGGAATTAAATTGATTCTTGGAGAGAAAACTATACAGAGAGTGTACGCTCTGAAATCTAAGCTTGCTCAGGAACAAAGATAAAGCCTTGCCAGTCTAATGAAACTTGAGGTAATCAGAAATACCCTAACTTTTGCAACAGTTAAGGTGGATTAAAATTTTACATATGTCACAGCCGACAGTGAATGCGTGTTCCCACATCAAATGTCCTTTTTTCGAGATAAAACCTGCTTTAGGTCGGTGTAGCCGATACAGTCATCCCGATCAGTGTCATCTAAACACCATGTTTGAGGTTGAATCTGATGGGTACTGGTTATTTACCACTCATGAGAATGAACTCCCCCAACTTAAAAAGGCGAACGATCGCTTTCTCTCCAGGGACAAGGCGAGTCGAAAACAACTCGAACAGTTAAGGGCGAAGGGTTCGAGGAAGCTTGAACTACCGATTCCTTATCCGGTTACTCCTCCTGCAACAGACAACAAACTACAGCCTGAAACTTAACTGAAAAACTTAACTGAGAGTGTCAAGGCAGAGGACAGATGAGGAGAGGATTTAGTTTAACCTTTCCCCTGTAATGATCCACCTCCGACAATCGTTACTATTTCCAACTTATCGCCCTGTTTAATTTGAGTCTCTGACCAAAACTGGCGATGGAGAATTTCACTGTTATATTCCACCGCAACCAAACGGGGATTTAAGCCTAATTGTTCTAATAATTGGGGGAGATAAGTCTGAGACGAACAAGTATGAGATTCCCCATTAACGTGAAGCGTAATTTGTTGAGTAGTATTAGACATAAGATTGAGGAAGACGGGCTTCAATACGACGGCGAGTTTGTTCTCTGGTTAATTGCGACAGAAAATATTGAGTCACTAACGTTGGTTGTTCTGCTTCCATAATCGCACGCACAATTGCCACTCGCTGCGCCCCAGCACCTAAGACTTCATTAATATTATTGGGATCGATTCCACCAATGGCAAACCAGGGAATCGAAGCATTTTTCGCCGCATACTGCACGTATTCTAAACCTGCGGCTGCCTTACCAACTTTCGTAGGTGTTTCATAAACTGGACCAACACCAATATAATCTGCTCCTTCAGCGATCGCTCGTTGCATTTCGTCGGGATTTGTGGTAGACCGTCCTATGAGGCGATGAGGACCTAAAAGCTGTCGTGCTAGGGCAATGGGTAAATCTTGCTGTCCTAAATGCACTCCATCCGCATCAACAGCTAAGGCTAAATCCACTCGGTCATTCATAATAAATAATGCCCCGTAGTGATAGCACATTTGCCGCAGTTTTTGGGCGTGAGAAAGCTTTGCTAGATCATCGGCATTTTTTTCGCGGTATTGTACTAGAGTGAGTCCACCTTGAAGTGCGGCTTCTACATTAAAAAATAGCTCTTCTGAAGTCGAGGTAACTAAATACAGGTGGGATTGATTGAGGAGGCGATGACGGCGGAAGGCGAGTAAATTCGTTTCTAGGGTATAAACCCGATAGCGCATTTGCTTAAACGCCGTACCCATATCCGAGTGGTGAAGCTTACCATATTCTTCTAAAACCCGTAATGCTTCTTCGACTCGGCAAAGATTTGCTTGCAAGACTTGGTGAATGCTAGATCGGTGTTCCTCTTGGGGATGAGTAAGTTCCGTACCGAGATCTCCAGGAGTATCTCGCGCTGTGCGAATTTCCTGAGTGTGCCAATTCGCTAATTCTTGGCGCATCTGCTTACATTCACCCGCCATCTGGACGTTATTGATGCCAAAACGACACCAATCTTCAATAATTCGCAAGCCTTCTCTCGCTCGGTCTAAATTAGCATCTAAAATGCGGGAAACGGCTGGATCGTGCCATCTACTACCACTGTTCTGAGCGCTCATCAGAACACCTCCTTCGCTGGAAACTCTGTCTCTGAGCGAGCAGAGAGGAAAGCTTGCATAGCGGTTGTAACCGCCTACAGTCTTTAAATTACTCCCCTTGCGGGGTGGAGGGGTATGGTTCCCCCTCCGGTGAGGTATGGTTGCCTCAAGTCCCTTGCGGGTAAAGTTAGCTTCGCCAATGTTTTAAGAGCTTGTTAGGCTAGCAGCACTGTCTCAGTGACCTTAAGACTGTTTAACTACTAGCGACAGAGCCAGGGACTAGCTACGCATCCGGTGGGTGTCTTGACTCAAAAAACGTAGTTTTCAAGAGACTTAGGCTGGTAAGCACGGCCTCAACGAACTTTGCTGAAGCTCCGTGTCTTTAGAC
>DNGI01000375.1:0-6972 GCA_003486645.1 Cyanobacteria bacterium UBA11370
ATAGTGGCGACACTAAGCAGTTTACCTCCCTCTCCTACCAGCTTCCATCTGCTTGTTGAAGTGTCTAGAGTATAAAGCTGATTATCTGTACCAACACCCACAATAATTTCATCCTTTAGGATAGCGACACTAAGTAGCTTTCCACCATTTTTTGCCAACTTCCAGGTACTTGGCAAGGTTGCTAGAGTGTAAAGCTGATTGTCTATACCAATACCAACAAAAGATCCATCTTTCATCTCAGCTACACTAAGCAGTTTTCCTCCGTCTCGTACCAACTCCCATCTGCTCTCCACTTTGTTTAGGAACCTAACAACAAATGGATGACCTGATGTTTTAGTTTCATTCAAATTACCCCAACTCAAATTAGCACTCTTGGTATAGAAATTTGTTCCAGAGCAATAATTGGAAGAAACAAAAGGACATCCATATGTAAATCTAATTTCCTGCTGGTTATCCTGTTTGACGTATTTAACCGAACCCTCTGCACCATATATTCCAGGATAGTCTTGTAGCCAGAATCTTACTGTTTCTCCACGCTTGATTATTTCGGGAGGTAAAACTATGTAATGTCCGTGTTTTGCCTGAAAATCCTTCCGACGTAGATCAGAGTTGCCATTTGAGTTATCAATAATCACGTAACAGGAAAAGTCGTTCTCAGCCACGATATCACGTTGAGCATCACCGGATTTAATGTTGTAGGAGTTTCCTTCTTTGACAACTTGCAATACATCTGTACATAAATTATCAACATTAATTGTGACAAAGGTAGGATGCTTTTTGCCTATGCCTATATCGGGGACTGAAGGGCAGTTAAATCCAGTATTAATATATTGGATTAAAGAATTCGATAAACCCGAAATAGGCGTATGAGTGTGTCCCATCACAACAAGATCTGCACCAACCTCAAAGGCAAGTTTTTGAGCAAACCATCCCATGTACCACGACCGCCAATCTGCCATAAGTGCTTTGTAAGCGGTTAGGAAATCGTTTTTGTTGCGCCAATCGGAAAACAAATTATCGTAAATTTTCTTGGCTTCCTCAATAGTGATCTGTTTGCCGTTGGGCAATTTTATTGGTTGCGTATCTCCCAGTCCAGTGACATCAGATACATTACTAAGAAGCAATTTAGCGATGGAAGAGAGTGCATCCCATGCACGCGCAGTACGTCCGCTCAATACGATTGCCACTACAGCAGGTAAACCAATATTAGAACCAAGTACAGGAGCAAGTGCTTCCACAAGTATTCTGCCAAAACGGGGTATGATCTCCCACATACCTGGATCGCCTGAATCATTTAATTCAGCAACAGTTTGACCAGGCTGGAGTTCTTTTTTGCGTTTAGAAGCAACAGCGCGACTAACAAAGTGACCTACTGGTAATGGTGCGATTGGGCTGCTTGAATTGTTGTAAGGTGCATTAAACAGTGCGTAGATATGGCCGTGAGTACACGCGATACGCCTGTTTGCGTTGCCTAGAGGATAGTAGATGTCATCAGGGCATAGTTTAATCTTGTAACCGTTTGGATTTTGAATCTTGTTCAAGTCTGCTTGAGTGATACTCATATCGTGATTGCCACGAACATAGGTGACTTTACCTTTCAGTGCCGTCAAAACTTGACTTAACTTTCCATTGGAACCAAAAATATTTGGGTTCGCCGCTATGATGGCATCAAAGCTAGGTGGTTGCTCTTCGGCAGGATAAGTCCAGAAATCAATTACATCACCTAGAAGAATAAGTTCCTGAATTGATTCGGTATTGCTTTTGACCCAATCTAGAGCTGCTACTAGATAAGACTCATGAAAGCTTTTCTGATACCATACGGTTGGAGTATTATTTCCAATGTGAATATCGCTTAAAACAACAATTTTATTCACTGATTTTTTCTCCTCAACAGTCTATATAATTTCTTGTTTAAGACACTAACCTAAATTTTACTGAATGTCGTTAGAGCAAAGTTCTGGACTTTAAAGACTACTTAGTTCAGCTAAAGTAAGGTTCCCTCACCCCAAATCCCCTGAACCTGTAACCCCAATCTCATACCTGTGACAGTTATGTTCCTGGAAAAATCAGCAATTACTTCTTAAAAAATCCTGATCAAAAAGTTCAGGTCAGGTCAGTTTAGGTACAATCTACTCATAAATTTGTCCTGTCTACAGTAAAATGAATAGTGAACAAGCCCTTGAAGTCGCCAATGCCGCCTTCTTCACCTTGCTTGGCAAAGGACTCAGTGAAGTCGAAACCGCAATCCTGCGAGGTTCACTCCAAGACCAAACCTATGAGCAAATTGCCGAGTCTTGTGGCTATACCACCAGCTATCTCAAGCGTGATGTTGGTCCCAAGTTATGGAAACTTCTCGGAAAAGCTTTAGGAGAACCCGTCAGTAAAACTAACTTTCAAACCGCACTAGAACGCCAGATAACTAATAACTCATTAACTACCCCTTCCCCTATCCCAACCTCCCTACCCTCAACACACACACACACTGACTGGGGAGAAGCAATCGATGTTAGCCAATTTTACGGACGCACAGATGAACTTACCACCCTCCAAAAATGGCTGATTCAAGACCGTTGCCGCGTCGTGGCATTATTAGGTATGGGCGGGATTGGCAAAACTGCTTTAGCTATTAAATTAGCCCAACAAATTCAGTCAGAATTTGAATATGTGATTTGGCGCAGTCTCCGCAACGCCCCACCTGTCGAATCCCTACTCAAGGAACTCATACAAATTCTCTCATCCCAGCAAGAAACCCAAGGCGAAATTGGGCGCTTGATGCCTTACCTACGCACCTCTCGCTGTTTATTAATTATCGACAACGTAGAGACAATCTTGCAAGCAGGTCAGATCGGAGAATATCGACCAGGCTATGAAGGATATGGAGAACTTTTTAAAGTCATTGGCGAAGTTGCCCATTCTAGCTGTTTAATCCTCACCAGTCGGGGAAAGCCAGCCGAAATTGCTGCCCTGGAAGGGGTACAATTAGCCGTGCGTTCCTATCGCCTCTCTGGGTTGCAGTCGGAGGCGCAGGAATTATTAACAGCGAAAGGACTCTTAGGCACTGACAAAGAAAAGCAACAACTGATCCAAGCCTATCAAGGGAATCCTCTCGCCTTGAAAATTGTTGCTACTTCAATTCAAGACTTATTTGATAGCGAAATAGGCAAATTTTTAGAGCATGATATAGCTGTTTTCAACGGCATTCGCCGCCTCCTGCACCAACAGTTTGAACGTCTTTCCCCCTGGGAAAAAACGATCATGTATTGGTTGGCGATTAATCGGGAATGGACTTCTATTACTGAATTAGCAGCCGATATTGGGCCTGTGATCTCCAAAGCCAATATCTTGGAAGCACTGGAAGGTCTGAATTGGCACTCACTTTTAGAGAAGCAATCCGGCAGTTACACTCAGCAACCTGTAGTCATGGAGTATGTAACTGAGATCTTAATCGAGCAGGTAGCCAGAGAATTAGAAACCAAAAAACTTTCTCTGTTTATCAGCCATGCCCTGAGCAAAACGACTGTTAAAGATTATATTAGAGAAACTCAGAATCGGCTAATTTTACAACCGATTGCTGACCGATTTTATACAGCCTTTAGTTCTCCTTTAGTATTAAAACAGCAAATTCAGGACATCATTGAGTTACTGCGCGGGTCAGCTAACAGCTTATCAGGTTACGGGGGTGGCAATTTAATTAACCTCTGCTTGAAGCTGGGAATAGATTTAACAGGTTATGACTTTTCTAATTTAAAAATTAGCCACGCCTACCTGCAAAAGGTGAATTTGTATCAAATCAATTTCAGCTATTGTAATTTAGATAAATCCGTTTTTACTCAAACCCTCAAGGGCGTTGTATCTTTAGCCTTCAGCCCAGATGGTAAACTCTTAGCCACAGGAGATACAAGTCCAGAAGTTCGGATTTGGCAAGTTGCCGATGGTCAACCATTCCTAATCCTGCAAGGGCATACTAATCTAGTCTGGTCAGTCGCTTGGAGTCCGGATGGGCAAATCCTGGCGACAGGTTCTGATGACCAAACGGTGAGACTGTGGGATACTCGTACAGGTCAATGCTTTAATACCTTGTATGGGCATAGTAGTTGGGTATCCTGCGTAGCTTGGAGTCCGGATGGGCAAACCCTCGCCACTAGCAGTCATGACCAAACCGTGAAACTGTGGGATGCCCACACAGGCAAATGCCTTAAAACTTGGCAGGAAAATAGTAGTTGGGTCAGGTCTTTGTCATGGAGTTTAGATGGGCAAACCCTCGCCACTAGCAGCGATGACCAAACCGTGAAACTGTGGGACACTAGCACAGGTAAATGCGTTAAAACCTTGCAGGGGCATACTAATTTAGTCCGGTCAGTTGCTTGGAGTCCGGATGGCAAAACCCTCGCCAGTAGCAGTCATGACCAAACCGTTAAGCTATGGCACCGTGATACAGGTGAATGCCTGAAAACTTTACAGGGACACAAGCATTGGGTCTGGTCGGTGGCATGGAGTCCGGATGGCAAAACTCTCGCTAGTGGTAGTTATGACCAAACCGCCAAGCTGTGGGACACTCACACTGGTCAATGCCTGAAAACTTTACCAGGACACACCAATTGGGTCTGGTCTGTAGCTTGGAGTCCAGATGGGCAAATCCTCGCTACGGGTTCTCAGGACGAAAGCGTCAAGTTGTGGGACATTCACACAGGTCAATGCCTGAAAACCTTACAAGGACACAGAAATTGGATCTGGTCAGTCGCATGGAGTCCAGATGACCAAACCATCGCCAGTGGAAGTTATGATCCCATAGTGAGGCTGTGGGACACTGACACAGGTGAATGCCTGAAAACTTTACATGGACACACCAGTTCCGTAATGTCAGTGGCATGGAGTCCAGATGGTAAAATTCTGGCGACTGGCAGTTTTGACCAAACGGTAAAGCTGTGGGATATGAATACAGGTCAATGCCTGCAAACCTTGCACGGACACACCAATCCGGTATCATCAGTAATATGGATTCAGGATGGGCAAATTCTGGTTACTGGCAGTTATGACCAAACCATAAAACTGTGGGATATAAATACAGGTGAATGCCTGAAAACCTTGCAGGGACACACCAGTTCGGTGATGTCACTGGCATGGAGTCGAGATGAACAAACCCTCGCTAGTAGCAGTTTTGACCAAACTATCAAGCTGTGGGACATCAACACAGCTCACTGCATCCAAACTTTACACGGGCATACCAGTGTCGTATCCTCAGTGGCATACAGTCGAGATGGTCAAACCCTTACCTCTAGCAGTCATGACCAAACGGTGAGGCTATGGGACACTAAAACAGGTAAATGCCGACAAAGCTTGCAAGGGCATACCAATTCGGTATCATCAGTGGTATGCAGTCCGGAGAGTCAAACCCTGGCTAGTGTCAGTGCAGACCAAACCTTAAGGTTGTGGGACATCAATACAGGTCAATGCTTGCAAACTTTGCAGGGACACAGAAATTGGGTATCATCAGTGGCATGGAGTTGGGATGGTCAAACCCTGGCGACTGGCAGCTCAGATCAGACAATCAAACTTTGGGATAGGAATACGGGTAAGTGCCTGAAAACCCTAAAAACTCAACTACCCTATGAAGGCATGAATATTACTGGGGTTAGAGGTTTAACCCAAGCCCAGAAAGCTACTCTCAAGATACTAGGAGCAGTCGAGGATTATAGAAACCTGTTGGAAAAGTCGTCGCTTCAAATGACATCCCTATTACGGTAGATTTTGAGATGTAATTTAGATCCAGATTAGCTTAACGCCAAGTCCGATTTCCTTCTTCATCGGTACGTGCTTGGCGAATCACATCCGAAATTTCTTCAGCATCTTGGACATGATGTAAGGCTTTTTGTTCACCATTCGGTTCTTCGACCACAAAGTAAGTTGGGACTTTAATTTGATCTCCCGTAATATCAGGAACATCAACAGCAACTTGCTTAGACTTAGCCTCAACAGTTTCAGCCTCTGGATCTATCTTATCGCCAGGATTGACAACATCATTGCTATCTGGTTTCTCTGGTTTACTCATAATACTTATCCGGTTTGCTTTATCCAAACCAATCTTAAGAAAACCAGCCTAGCGATCGCCTCTTTCTACGGTAAGAGTTAAGCTGCCGAAGGCATCTGGCATTACATAGTCTTCAATTAAGAAACTTTCCGGCTAAACCCTCTCCCCCTCTCCCCCTCCTACCCAGATACATAAGAGAAGATCCATCAAGACTTTTCACTTCGCTTCTTGTCGATCAACTGTTGGAGTGCGGTGCGACGATTTTCCAAAAAGCGACTCCAAAAACCTGGTAAAAAATAATCCATAGTTTCGGATAGCGCCCAAGTTTCCAAGTTAATCATTTTGTACAGCAAATCGTTGGATTGCTGAAGTTTAGCAATTAACTCCTTCATTTCAACACTAGCAGGAGAGTTAAGCTCTGCAAAGGTTGGATCGGGTGAGACATCAACATTTAGCTTGGACATAGTGATCAGCGATTTAATTAATGTACAAAAAGGCAGAAAGCAGAAGGCAGAAGGCGGTAAGATTTATGATCTTTAGAGTTTTTCGTCTGTTTTTAACAGTAGAGTTATTGATGCTGTAATAGACTAGAGTAAAATTGAACTAACAACCAACAGATTAATCACAATTTTGCCGGAACAAAAGCCATTAAACCCTTGGAATTATAAGCCTTGGTGGTGTCAGCCTTGGTCAATTGTACTAACAGGAGGCACGATCATCACGGCTAGCTGGACTGTGACAAAAACAATCTGGATCACCGTTGGGATCTCTATACCCATTCTGGTTTGGTGGACATACTTTTTATGGCTATGGCCTCGGCTAATCCGATTGTATGGCATCCAGGCTAACGAACAATCCACCCCAGAGTCAGTTTCCCACACAGAAGATTGAAGCTGATGGGCATCTCAGTAGGTTGTTATCAATTGGGTAACGGATTTGGCAAC
>DNGI01000375.1:7339-11695 GCA_003486645.1 Cyanobacteria bacterium UBA11370
CCACTCCCCACTCCCCACTCTTCCCTACTTTGCTTGACCAAACTGCTACTCCCTTACTCGAAGCCTTACAAACTGCTTCTATGCGATCGCATACCCCATTCTACGCACCTGGTCATAAACAGGGACGGGGAATGTCTCAAAAGCTGGTGAGTTTATTAGGCGCGTCTGTATTTCAGGCTGATTTACCAGAATTACCCGATTTAGATAACTTATTTTCCCCTACTGGGGTGATTCAAAAAGCACAACAACTCGCAGCAGCAGCGTTTGGCGCAGATCGAACCTGGTTTCTGGTTAATGGTTCCACTTGTGGTGTAATTGCAGCAATTGTAGCCACCTGTGGGATGGGGGAAAAAATTATTCTACCGCGCAATAGTCATCAATCCGCGATCGCAGGTCTAGTCCTTTCGGGTGCAATACCCATCTTTATTACCCCGGAATCCGACTCATCCGGCGACCTTGCTCATAGTATCACTCCCGCCGCCGTTGCCGAAACCTTGAAACAGCATCCGGATGCCCAAGCCGTGATGCTCCTCTATCCGACCTATCATGGAGTTTGTGGGGATATTAGAGTGATCGCCCAACTTGTCCATCAATACCATATCCCCTTATTAGTGGATGAAGCCCATGCACCTCACTTTGCCTTCCATCCCGATTTTCCCCCGTCTGCTCTATCCGCAGGTGCTGATTTAACCGTACAATCGACTCACAAAGTTTTAGGGGCAATGACTCAAGCCTCAATGCTGCACATTCAGGGAAACCGCATTGATCCCCAACGGTTGAGTAAAGCGTTGCAATTGGTAGAGTCTACTAGCCCTAATTATTTACTTTTAGCCTCTTTGGATGCGGCACGGCAACAAATGGCACTACACGGGGAACAGCTAATGACCCAAACCTTACAACTAGCCGATAATGCTAGAACTAAAATTAGTCAGATTCCGGGATTATCCGTATTAGAATTAACAAACACTCCGGGTTTTTGTGCCCTTGATCCTACTCGGTTAACAGTGAAGGTTTCAAGATTAGGATTAAGCGGTTTTGAAGTCGATGAAATTTTTCATCAAAAACTTGGTGTTACCGCAGAATTGCCAACCCTGCAACATTTAACCTTTATTATTAGTTTGGGCAATACCGCCACAGATATTCAGCAATTAGTTCAAGCATTTACCACAATTACCCAGAATTATAATCGTTCCAATTCTGTAAATTATTTCTCATCGATAGAGCAAAAACACAATACTAAATTACCTGGCACTAATTCTGTACTCTCCCCTCGTGATGCCTTCTTTGCCCCAACTGAAACACTACCCATACACCAGACTCCTGGTCGAATTGTGGCTGAATTAGTCTGCCCCTATCCTCCAGGTATCCCCGCCTTAATCCCAGGAGAAGCAATCAACTCAACCACCCTAGAATTCTTACAACAAGTCCTGACATTAGGAGGTAATATTACAGGTTGTAGCGATCCCAGCTTAGAAACTTTAAAAGTTGTTAGTTGTTAGTTGTTAGTTGTTGGTTGTTAGGTGTTGTTATGAGTTTTTTTATAGATCATTTATCCGCTTTTTCAAATAACCAACAACCAACAACCAACAACCAACAACCAACAACCAACAACCAACAACCAACAACCAACAACCAACAACCAACAATCAACAAATGCCTTCCCAACTGTGGCCTTATATTACTCCTGGTATTCCTGATGATCGATTTGAACGTTTACCGGGTATTCCTCTAAGTAAACGAGAAGTACGGTTGCTGATTATTTCGGCGTTGCGACTGGAACCTGACTCATTGTTGTGGGATATTGGTGCTGGAACCGGAACCATTCCAGTAGAAACAGGATTGCTTTGTCCCCAAGGCAAAATCATTGCTGTAGAACGAGATGAAGATGTGGCGAATTTGATTCGGTGTAATTGCGATCGCTTTGGGGTTCATAATGTTGAAGTTATCGAAGGATCTGCGCCACAATGTCTTAAAGATTTACCTTGGAAACCTCAGCGAATCTGTATTGAGGGAGGTCGTCCGATTAAAGACATTCTTAACGAAGTTTGGCAGTATTTAGAACCTCAAGGTCGGGTGGTTGCTACGGCTGGTAATTTGGAAAGTTTATATGCTATTTCTGAAAGTTTTTCTCAGTTACACGCTCGTAATATTGAGGTTGTTCAATCTGCAATTAATCGTTTGGAGACGAGAGGAACTCATCAAACGTTTGCGGCGGTCAATCCTATTTTTATTCTCAGCGGTGAAAAGTGGGATTGAGATTCTAGGGGCGGATGGACGGGCAGGATGCTCATCCCACAATAATATACTCATTCTACAATAAGATGTTCATCCCATACATAGTTTTACAATAGACCTCTTGTTTTGAGCTGGATTGTTAATGTTTATGTATTACTCCTATACTTTATATCTCGACAGTTGAATTCAACCGTCGTCTATCACAACCGCTCTATGCCCTGGACTCGAATTTTTAGTGGACTCATCGCCATTGCCCTAGCCCTAGGGATGCTCATTGCTGGAGGATGGTACTTTACCCTCGGCTTCTGTGTCATCGTCTATCTAGGTCAATTGGAATATTTCCAACTGGTTCAAGCCAAGGGGATCGCCCCAGCGGCTAGAACTACCCTTTTTGTCAGTCAAATCTTACTCCTCACAGCAGCCCTTGCCCCTAACCTAACTGATGCGGTCTTTTCCTTAGCAGGAACTCTGATCTGTTTCTACCTGCTATTTCAGCCCAAATTAGCCACAATTGCTGACATTGCCGCCTCAATTTTAGGATTACTTTATGGTGGTTACTTACCGAGTTACTGGGTGCGGCTACGTGTGGGTTTGGCTCAAGACTCATTATTACCCTTGAGCGCTACCGCTAGCACGAGTCACGTCCCGTTAAACCCAGACTGGCTTAACGCTTGGATTGATTTAACGGCGTTACCCCAAGGATTAACCGCCACATTTTTAGCCTTTTGCTGCATTTGGGCGGCGGATATTGGGGCTTATATATTTGGTAAATTTTTTGGTCGCACTCGCCTTTCCAGCATTAGTCCTAAAAAAACTGTCGAAGGTGCAATTTTTGGCACTCTCGGTAGCGTCGCTGTCGCTACAGTTGGAGCATGGTATTTACAATGGCCTAGCTGGCAGCTCAGTGGCATAATTTTAGGGACAATTATTGGAATCGCTAGTCTCCTCGGTGACTTAACCGAATCCATGATGAAGCGAGATGCGGGTGTCAAAGATTCCGGACAATTAATTCCGGGTCACGGTGGCATTTTAGACCGCACTGACAGCTATGTGTTCACAGCCCCCTTAGTGTATTATTTCGTGACCTTGCTACTACCTCTGTTACCACCACTTTTTTAAGTTCAATACCCCTAGCGTAGTAGACCGTCAAGGTAGATCTGAGGGGTAAATGTTCATATACTTCTCCCTTGTCCCCCTTGTCCTCTCCCAACCCGTTAATTTAAGGTTGACAGACTAACAGACTACTAGTCTCTATCTCCCCCTCTCGCCCTCTCCCTATCCTCGTCCAAACTTAAGGCTTACCAGTCAAGTTTTCCAGTTGCACGAGTGCTGAATGGGCAACGGCTAAACTTAAACGGATCTGTTCCATTTGAGATAACTCTGCCCACTCCACAGGTCGAACTCCCACTACCTCTGAATTCCCCCGCATCGCGTAAGCCCAAGGACGCGCGAAGGTCAAAAGATCATCTTCGCTCCAGTTGGGCAGTAAGGGTTTGACGCACAGTACCAGTTGTTCAGCAAAAGACGAGTTCGTCTGGAAAACCGTTTGAGCTTGGGAGGCGATCGCTTCTAACCATGCTTGAGGCACTCTAGTAAACCGCTCCGATAACGACACCTTCAACGTGTCAGTAGCTGATGATACCAACGATGTCCAACATTGATGCAACCGATTGAATAATACTTGGGAGTTGGATGCTATTTCCTCGTCCTCTAAGCAATGATCCAAGCATAACCCAGCTTCCAGTTCAGCTAAATAAGCCTCAGCCTCTGGTTCAGCAGGATTCCAAGGATAGCAATCCTCATCAGTTTGCCACAGTGCCTCTAATAGTTCTCCTTGTACTTGAGTCAAAACATCCTCAAGATTTTCATGAATCGATTGGCTACTCATAATGCCCCTCCTGTGTTTTGTCGTAGATGAAACCTGACATCGATAGCTACATCAGCACTCTCAGACGTTCCGCAAGCGGTTATAAAATACTCTATTTTAGGAGTGAAACTAAAAAAGGGGGTAGGGGGGTATTGCCATTTTGGATTGTAGATTTTAGATTTGGGACTCATGAGGGGACAGTTCCTGAATTGGCTGACTCGATTTCATTAAGTAGTTGGACAAAATTAATTACA
>DNGI01000121.1:0-4574 GCA_003486645.1 Cyanobacteria bacterium UBA11370
CAGACGAGCAAACCCTGATTATCTCGATCAATAAATTGGTCTGACGCACCCTACAAGTTGATTTTATTGTGACACTTACGTAAGTCCTGTTTATTAGTCTAGATCTATCTTTCAATAGATCTAAACATTAAACTTTTCTAAAATCTGACCACACTACGAATCGACTTTCCTCTGTGCATCAAATCGAAGGCATCATTAATTTCTTCTAAAGGCATCACATTCGTAATTAAATCATCAATATTAATCTTGCCTTCCATGTACCAATCCACAATTTTAGGTACATCCGTGCGTCCTTTCGCACCACCAAATGCTGTCCCCTTCCAAACCCGTCCAGTTACCAATTGAAAGGGACGAGTGCGAATTTCCTCGCCTGCACCTGCAACACCAATAATTACACTTACACCCCAACCTTTATGGCAGCATTCTAAAGCTTGGCGCATGACAGTAACATTACCAATACACTCGAAACTATAATCAGCACCGCCTTTTGTTAAGTTCACCAAGTAAGGAACTAAATCCCCTTCAACCTCTTGAGGATTAACAAAATCCGTCATACCAAATTTTTCGGCTAATGCTTTCTTCGTAGGATTAATATCAACACCTACAATTTGACTAGCACCCACCATTCGCGCCCCTTGAATCACATTTAAACCAATACCACCTAATCCAAAGACGACCACTCTTGCACCCGGTTCAACTTTAGCAGTATTAATCACTGCACCGATACCCGTAGTAACACCGCAGCCAATATAACAAACCTTTTCAAATGGGGCATCTTCCCGAATTTTTGCTACGGCAATTTCAGGTAGTACGGTATAGTTAGCGAAGGTAGATGTGCCCATATAATGATGGAGCATTTTGCCATTAATAGAAAATCGGCTAGTACTATCAGGCATCAACCCTTGCCCTTGAGTCACACGAATGGCTTGACAAAGATTGGTTTTAAAACTTAAACAATACTCACAATTCCGGCATTCGGGAATGTAGAGAGGAATGACATGATCGCCAGGTTTGACGCTAGTAACACCTTTTCCGACTTCCACTACAATTCCTGCACCTTCATGTCCCAGGATAGCCGGAAATAGTCCTTCTGGGTCTTTGCCAGAAAGCGTATAGGCATCGGTATGGCAAATTCCCGTTGCCTTAATTTCGACCATCACCTCACCTGCTTTTGGTCCTTCTAACTGAACGGTTTCAATCGTTAAAGGTTTCCCTGGTTCGTAGGCGACTGCGGCTTTGACTTCCACTGATTTCCTCCTGCTTGGTAGTATCAACGAACTGATATGAGTTTAGGTAATTAATCCTAATAAACCTGATTAGAATTACAGCAGAATTCAGGATTCACCGAGTCAGGATTTAGGAGGAGAACAGGCTTTCTTTCTAGCTTTTCTTTCCTCAATCTTTACCTCATCCCGTTGGAATCTTCTGTATGTCCTGATAATCGGGATTAACTTGTATTTTTACGGTAAAATAGTATTGATATTTAATTTTCTCACAGGTTGGCTAAAATAAAAAAATGTTGGTTGTTGAATGGGTCAGAATGCGATCGCTTTGTTTTATGTACTGTCCAAATTGTACAGCTTCTCAGATTCGTCCATACCAGCCACGATCCAGTAGACGAGGTGAACCCCTAGGAGGTTAAACGATGAAGCCATTAAAACAATTATCTCAGGTCTTGATTGTGGGTACTGTCGCTGTCGGTATTGGTTCTTCAGGCACAACTAACCAGTCGGCTCAAGCAATTCAATTTGCAGATGGAAGAACTTCGTTTGGCGTTCCTTTTCAACTGGGTGAATCGAGCACTACCCAAGCTAGTGTACGGTTTCGGGGAGCAACTTACTACTTTACTTTTGACTTACCCAAAACAGCATCTCAACCTCTACAGCGGGTAAAAATTCGCCAAAAAGGTGGGGCTTTAGTTGAATTTGATTCGGTGAGAACGAAGGCATTTCTAAACCGAGATTCTAAACAAAATTGTAAGTTGGGTGAGGTTAACGTCGATTCCAAAACTCAGGAGGTTGACCTTGTATTCGACCCTCCAATTCAACCAGGTCAAACAGTAACTGTTGGGATTGGACCGTTTGAAAATCCAAGTGTTTCTGGGGTTTATCAATTTGGGGTGAAAGCTTTTCCTCCGGGAGGTCAACCTCAAGAACAATTTCTCGGTTATGGTCCGTTGCGCTTTTTTGATGCTCGTTGAAGTTAAGGTTTATTTGGAAAATTGGGGAGTGGGGAAAGGAATTTTTTACCTTCTTTCACGTCCCCTTGACTAAAATAGGAAATTTAGGGCTTTGTATCCCCCATTCCGCAGATGTGGCTGGGATTTTTTTATCAGTTGTGAAAGCTTGGAGCCACAACGCTTTTTCGTTGAAATTATGCGGTTTTAGCGTTACAGGAAGCTAGGAAGTTTACCGAAATTAAGTAAGTTGAAATAATTGACTTCTTCTACTAATTCCATTTCATCTATTATTCCTGCTACTATTCCCAAATGGTCTAAATTTACGATATTTATCGCTGATAAGGGTCTTTTCATGGTTTTTAGAGTTGGTCTACTGGCAGAAAATATTATACATTAAAAAAGCCTCAAATGATTGCACAGTAATCATTTGAGGCTTTAGCAATTCTGAATCCATCTGAAATTAAATCTGCTTAAATATCTGCGGAATGTGGGTATGAACGCAACTTGGTATCAAACCCTTTTTACACCCAATGGTAGAGACTAGCACATGCAACGTCTCTACATAATTCCGGTCATGTTAGGAACCCATAACAAAAAATGGCTCCTATCTTGCTTTTCTGTTGAAAATCGTTACAATTGGAACTTGTGTCTGAACTCAAGTTAGCAACTTAGGCAGAGCTTCAGCCCAGACACTACAGAATTTGGTATTGCTAACTGGGTCAATTTTGAAAAAATCACCAAGGATTTTGGTAACAATGGATTGCCGCCATATTCAATTTTGCGATCGCAAGTCTCAAATCGATTATGACCAACTGCAAAAACTATTTTGCCTCAGTGCGTTTTGGGCACAAGACCGAAAAATTGAGGATTTGCAAGTAGCGATCGCCAATAGCGAACCCGTTATCACCGTTTGGGATAACCAACACCTGATTGGATTTGCTCGCGCCACCTCCGATGGAATTTACCGCGCTACCATTTGGGATGTAGTCATTCATCCCGACTATCAGGGCGCAGGATTAGGACGTAAATTAGTCGAAACCGTACTCAGTCATCCCCGAATGAGTCGAGTAGAACGCATCTATTTGATGACCACTCATCAACAGCGTTTCTACGAACGTATTGGTTTTGAGTGTAACTCAAGTACCACAATGGTATTACCTAATCAACCCTTAACTACTCCACTACCAACGCCTGTTCTACAATCTCAGGAGTTCCTAGGGGCATAGAACACTGCAAGCGAGTCAGATTTCTCATCCCCACATCACTGGTGACATCCTTGCCAGGAATCGCTATCAACTCCAAGCGTCCGTTCATAACCTCCACCAGGGTTTGAACCATTAATAACATCAGCCCTGGTGAAATTAGCGCCCTTTCACTCAGCTTAACCTCTGGAACAGGAGTTTGAGACAGTACATCCACCGACTCACTCCAGATCAGATTCGGACATTGAACATCAATCCAAATCTGAACCGATTGAGACTCAGGGAAACCCGCAGCCGAAACCTCAATTGTACCCTCATCCATCTGAGCGATCGCACTATCCACAATTCCCCTCAGCACCTGCTGAAAACGTCTAGGATCAGCTAAAACATCGATGTCAGGGTCAGGCGAAATCACTTTAAGCTGAATATTGCGGTTAGCCGCCTGCATATGAGTCAGCAGTTCGAGATCTTCAAACACATGACTCAACGAAACCGAACGAATCTCCAAGCGATTAGTCCCGTGTTCCGTCTTTGCCACAGCAATCACCTCATCCAACAGTTTCACCATTTTCTGAGCAGAAACATTGGCTTGAGCAACAAAATCTCGCTCCTCCTCTGGAGAGTCACACAGATCAGACAAAATTAACTGGTGCATCCCAATCAAACTACTCAGAGGCGATCGCAACTCATGGGACGTTCGTGCCAAAAACCCAGCTTTAAACTGACTCATTTCATGCGCCATTTGATAAGCCAGTTGGGCTTGCCGAAGTTCCTCCTTAAGAGGCTCAACATCATCCTTGAGAGAGGCTTGTTGGGGCTGATCAGCTATCTGGGGCACAGGTGGGGTTGAAACCACTCGCTCTTCAGAAACGGCTGAATCGCTACCAGAATGGGTAACACGATTCCACATCAATCCCAATACAACACCCACGACCAAATAGATCAGCTCCATTTTGCCCATACTTCATCAACCAAAATTTACTCTCAAATCTCTATCGGATTGCCCGAACGTCAAACCTTCTCAAGCATAGCCCGTTTTTTAACGGTCATGGGAAATGGGGAGAGAGGGGAGAGGGGGAGAGGGGGAGAGAGGGAGAGGGGAAGTAGCATACAGATTGTTGGCCAATTTCAGTCATAAACCATCAATTCATCCGTTACATTCCGTTACCCAATCCGCTGCCACATCCGTTACA
>DNGI01000121.1:4930-5572 GCA_003486645.1 Cyanobacteria bacterium UBA11370
TCCGCTACCCCATCCGCTGCCACCGCTACACCTCAAAACTCAAAATTCAACCCTCCCTGCCGCAAAACTTCCCAACCTGTCCCAGTCCATTTAACAACCGTAGAAGGAACACCCATTGTCACCGAATTAAATCCTTCTAACTCCGTCGGATGGAGTGTCAAAACATCAGGAAAATGGGCTTCAATCTCTGCTAAAGTTTGCAAAGCTGGTTCCCCAGAATGGTTAGCACTCGTGGTTGCCAGTGGACCAGTGAGAGATAAAATGGCGATCGCTATCTTCGAGTCTGGCACTCGCAATCCAATCGTAGTTGGATCAGTAGGATTCATTGCTGCTGGCACTTTCGCTGAGGCAGGCAATACTAAGGTTAGTGCCCCAGGCCAATACTTTTGAGCAACGTGCTGCCAAATTTCCAACTCCCCATCTGTACCTTTCACAAATGACCATAAAGCCTGGGGAAATGCACCCATCAAAATTAAGGGTTTCTCATAACTCCGTTTCTTAGCAGTAAATATCAATTCTGAGCAGTCTGGTTGAACCGCTAATGCGGGTACAGTATCAGTAGGAAAGCTGACAAGTTGACCCCTCTGTGCCCCAGCTACCAACCTGGACATTGAAACTTGAGTCATTAGTTGTTGGTTGTTG
>DNGI01000121.1:5946-9956 GCA_003486645.1 Cyanobacteria bacterium UBA11370
TTGTTGGTTGTTGGTTATTTGTTATTTATTGTTTGTCCTCTCTGCCCATCCCCCCCTCTCCCCATCTCCCCCTCTCCCTACTTCCCACTCCGATAAGCCAAAGCAAAGCGGTCAATTCCTGCTAAATCTGAAACTATCTGAATTTGAGAATAACTTCCTTGAGCATGGAGTAATTGAGCAACGGTATTCCCTTGTCCTGCCATCATTTCAATTAACCAAATACCACCAGGACGCAGATAATCGGGGGAGTTGTCGATGAGATGCCGGATACACTCCAGACCATCACTACCACCGTCTAGGGCGAGATGAGGTTCATGGTCGCGTACTTCGGGTTGCAGCGTTTGAATCGAATGGCTCGGAATATAGGGTGGGTTTGATACTATACCACTAAACTGACCTTTAAAAGCAGTAAGGGGTGAGTACCAAGACCCTTGGTAAAATCGAACCCTCTCAATCAAGCCTAACTGTTGGGCATTGAGTTGAGCAATGGCGAGGGCAGCGGCACTACTATCGACAGCGTGAATAGTAGCATGAGAAAAAACCTCTGCTAGTCCGAGAGCGATCGCACCGCTACCTGTACCCAAATCTGCCCAATCGCCTAATTCTAAATCAGAAGTTGGGCTGTGTTTAACCGCTTCTACCGCTAAGTCAATCAAGTACTCAGTTTCGGGACGGGGAATCAGAACCGCAGGAGAAACGGTTAAGGAAAAATTGCGCCAAGGGGTTGTCCCAGCCAAATATTGTATGGGTAATCTCTCTTGAAGCCGCCGCTGCCAGAGTTGAGAAAGTACCGACAGGGGATAGCGCAATTCAATCTGAGATTGTTCTCTAAACGACTCCAAACGTAATGCTAGGGTATCAAGTCCCGCTAGTTCCCGGAGTAACCAGTCTACTTCTGCAACGGACACACCTGCCTCACTAGCAGACTGACACGCCTCTAAGCGCCATTGCCACAGAGCTAAACCCGTGACAACTGATAAGCTTAGAGTCTGTTGCAGACAAGCTATCTCTATACCCACTTGATCAGGGTACTCATTTTTCGCGTCCGAATTGCCCAATCCCAAATCCTGACTTGCAAAGTTGTTTGTCTTCGATTACTGTTGACCTCGTTGAGGATTATTTTGCCCAGAAGATGGGGTAAGACTCCGCAAAAAGTTGAGAGACTCCTCAGAAGGGACGAGGACAATATTATTAAGCTGGGGATTATTTTGCGTTTGCAAGGTGGCAATAACACCCTCTAGAGAGAGGACTTGGATCTCAACGGTAGAAGCGAGGTTAGGCTGTTGTTCCTTAAAGCGGTCTACCATTCTTTGTAATTGAGCTTTGTCAAAAAAGAAAGGAATAACCTGTTGACCGTTTTCCTCAATGGTTAAGTACCCTCGACTTTCACCGCCTTTCGCCACAAATAGAGGTACACCTCGAAATTCTTGCGTTTGTTGACCATTTTGATTGAGGAGTGCCTGTGCCGATTGTACTTCTTGCTGCACGGGTATGAAGGCAAAATCTAAACCATCGGGTCGATTTTGATTCTGTTTATCGAGCTGGTAGACTTCTCCTAGGGACACAGGTACGACTTGAACTTGATTACCGAGTTGAGGATTTTCTTCCTTCAATTTATTAACAAAGGCTTGAGCATCTCGTTGGCTCATAAACACGCCTGCTACTGATACTCCCTGGTTCTGGTTATTCTGATTAGGAACCGACGCGACTAAGGGTGCGCCTTGAGCATCAGTTATGGTAAATACAGGAACAGGTTGTAACTTTTGGAGGATCTCTTGCTCTGTTAAGGCTAGCGCCTTCAGATTCCCTGTAAAAAAGGAACCTAATAGGGCAGTACCGACTAAACCAACTGTTGCACTCCAGCGAATCAATGATTTCATAGAAATTACCTCTCCAGTTCAATGTTATTTGCCTGATGACAATTAGAATAGCGCTCTCGTCCTAGGATGACATTAAATCACTGACCTCATCACTTACTCAAAACCTCTATATCTAGGGTGGGCACTGCCCACCTTACTTTTAAGACTAGTATTTAAATGAGCAGTTTGCGTAACTCCTGACCTGTTACTCGTTAGCAAGGGAAGAACAGAAACTTTTATGCTCAACCCTGAATAAAAAAACGAGTCACTGTTTGGTGTTTATTCAAGCTAGGCGAGAGTTGGGCAAAGGCGATAAGTGCTTTCTCTTGTGTTCAGGGGTCAGTTTTCTTGACTCTGTTCAATCTCATCGGGTTCCATGCTTTTGTTGTTAACTTCAACTCATTTTACGAACGGAGACGCTCTTGTCCTAAGTCGGCTCGAAGAACTGAGAATCAGTAATTATGCTGAGAATCCCCCATTATAGTTCGTAGAACTTAACGGGGGAGTATGTCAATGAACTGATGCTCTAGATCTTAAAGTCGGATGCTACGATCATCGAACCAATCCCTTCATTCGTGAAGATTTCCAGCAGAAGTGCATGGGGAATGCGACCATCTAGAATATGGGCAGCCTTAACACCTTGGGCAAGCGATCGCACACAACAGTTGACTTTGGGAATCATCCCACCTGCAACCACTCCTGTTTCAATGAGTTCTCGTGCTTGTTGAATATCCACTTTAGGAATTAGGGTTGAAGGGTCTTTGTAATCCCGCAAAATTCCCGGCGTATCCGTCAGTAAAATTAATTTTTCTGCCCCCAATGCAGCAGCAATTTCACCAGCAACGGTATCCGCATTAATATTGTAAGCTTGACCCATTTCGTCAGCCGCCACACTAGAGACGACGGGAATGTAATTACTCTTAATTAAAGAGTCCAAAAGCTTGATATCAACACTATTCACTTCCCCAACAAAACCAATCCCCTCTCGACCTTCTGGACGGGCTTTAATTAAATTACCGTCTTTGCCACACAATCCTACGGCTAAACCTCCGGCTTTATTAATCAGAGCGACTAATTCTTTATTTACTCGACCGACTAACACCATTTCTACAACATCCATCGTCGGTGCATCAGTTACTCGCAAACCATCTTTAAATTGGGGTTCAATGCCTAACTTATCCAACCAACTATTGATTTCTGGTCCTCCCCCGTGAACCACTACAGGGCGCAAACCAACGCAGGCTAAGAAGACAATATCCCGAATGACTTTATCTTTGAGAGAGCTATCTTTCATTGCCGCCCCCCCATACTTCACTACTACCGTCCGACCTGTAAATTGTTGGATGTAGGGTAGGGCTTCACTGAGTACGCGAACGCGGGTAGCTTCGGCTTTGGTAATGAAATCGCTATCGTTGAGCATGGGCAACAAATCTAAGACAAATGAGCTGGCATGAGCAGTTTAAATCATTTTGGACTTATTTTGACTTATAAGGATCTTCGTGGATGAGGTCAAGGGAGGTCAGAGAAAAATACAGTCAAATAGATAACATTTTTACATCAAATAATTGTAACAAAAGTAACAAAACTTTGAGCGCGAAGTACTTTAACTACAAAGCGATCGCCCTTTTTTATTAGGATCAACGGCGGCAAAACCAACCGAATATATTAATATCGCCTTGCATTTTCTTGAATTCTTTCTGATGACGTTTAGCCGTTTGTCGATACCACTCGCAGTACGCTTGAAATTCCTGTCGAGCCTCAGCTTCTCGGTAAAATTGATGAGTGAGTTGGTAGGTGGTAAAAATATCTGCGGGTGGTGGTGGTGCGGGAACAATTTGGCGGAATCCGTCTAGCATGATGGTAAATAGCTAAGGGTTAGGAAAGGTGGGAATCACTCATTACATCTAGTTTAGAGTATGGGCTTCAGTAAATTTATAGCGGTTTTCATACTCATGAGGTACAAATTTCTTGGTTTTAGGGAGTGAGGAGTGGGGAGTGGGGAAGAAAATTTACTGTACCTCACCGATCTGAGAACTGCGATAAGATGTTACAGACTTCGGAATCACACCAAACACAATAGCGGTTAACCTTAATCCACTCAAGTAGAGAACAATACACTGAAAAGGAATTGATACGCAGTTGCAGTCAAAG
>DNGI01000121.1:10204-11556 GCA_003486645.1 Cyanobacteria bacterium UBA11370
AAGACTTGGAGGACAAGGGGGACTTTTGGGGACAAGGGGAAAGAAAGTACTACCTATGAACGCAACTTGGTATGAGCGATCGCTAATTTTTGTTCGCTTAGATTGAGTCCTAAAATCTCACCTATCCTTGCCATTAGCCATTCATAAAATAACTCACTAATTATCCTTTACTTGTTGGGCTAGAGGTTGTCCAATTCGGGGTTCAGTTCCAGCGAGTAAGCGTCCGATATTGCTACGGTGGCGCAGGATAACGTACAACGCCGCAACGCCTGCAAAGAGTTGGTAGGGTAGAGGTTCTCCCAAGAGAATCATTAGAACTGAAACGGCGATCGCCGCTGCAATAGAACTTAAAGAAACGATACGTGATAGCGCCAGCACTAAACCAAATATACCGAATGTGGCTAACCCAACTGACCAAGACATAGCGAGTAAAACGCCTAAACCCGTCGCAACGGATTTACCACCTGTAAAGTTAATCCAGATAGATTTACTATGACCCAATACGGCAGAGAATGCAGCTAACGCAATTAACCAAGGTTGCCACTGATCAAAAAGTAGTGATGTCCCTGTGAGAGTATAGAAGAGCTTGACGAGAGCGATCGCCCCAACTCCCTTGAGAACATCAACCAACAACACCATTATCGCTGGCCCTTTTCCCAAGGTTCTCAAAACATTAGTCGCACCCGTAGAACCCGATCCTTGCTCTCGAATATCAATCCCCTTAAGCAACCGTCCCATCCAATACCCTGTAGGGATGGAACCTAGCAAATAACCACCAATAAGTAGTAGTCCACTCCACATTAACTCAAGCGCCATTTTTTGTATCAATGTTGGATTTTAGATTTTAGATTTTAGATTTTGGATTTTGGATTTTGGATTTTAGATTTTGGATTTATAGCGATTAAAATCTTTTTTTCCACATCCCATATCCTCTTTTCCACTTAATACTCATAACTAGACATTTGCTGAGGATCGGGAGCAAACGCTAACCACAGAGGAAATTGCAATAGAGAAAGACTAATCTTATCTTCAGTCTCATCAATTAGAATTAAGGGTAGTTGCTTTTGAGCTACTAACCGATCCGCTTTTTGTACGAGAGCAGGTGCTTCCTCAAACAACACAACTCCCCGTTCTGGACCAAAATCACTGCGGGAGATACCTAAACAATCCTGTAATCCTCTGCGCCATTCTCCCAGCCGTTCCGGGGTATTGGCAAGCACCAGCGTTCGCAAGCGATCGCCATAAAGTGTACGTAACACCGACATTACCGCTGAGGCAACCAAAATATTTTGCAAACGGCTACCCATAGTACGTAATGCACCCCTACCCCCTTGGGTGAAAAACCAATTTGA
>DNGI01000120.1:0-124 GCA_003486645.1 Cyanobacteria bacterium UBA11370
GGGAGATGGGGAGAGGGGGAGAGGGGGAGATGGGGAGAAGGTTAACGGGAATTTGCCTTGTTCAAGACTAAGCTATTCCACATTTATACAGCCTGTTTTAGGTTTATGAAGTACAGTATATCCA
>DNGI01000120.1:345-2397 GCA_003486645.1 Cyanobacteria bacterium UBA11370
TTCTTGGAGAAGTCGGGGATCTGGTGTACCTCAAGCTTGGACGGACAAGATGCCCATCCCACAGATAGTTTCAACAATATCGTAGGACATGATATCAATGGCTGACTAGAATGTTGGGTTGATGACTAGCTGAGTATAATTACAACGAACAACAAACGACAAACAACAACCAACAACCAATAACCAATAACCAATAACCAACAACCAACAACCAACAACCAACAACCAATAACAATGAATACTTGGCACTGGCAAACTTGGGAAGACTTGCCTTATTTAACCTGTAGCCTTTTAGAACGTTGGGAACATGGATTTTTTACTTCAGCGTTTTCTCCCCGTGCCCCTGACCAAATTGTAGATGCACTACAGCCTGAAGCACAGGTGTATCGTGTTCATCAGGTACATGGGAATACGGTATTAACGCCTTCTGAGATTGAAATGGGTATTCCTGGGAAGAATGAGGATGAGCAGGAGTTGGTTAGACCCCAAGCTGATGGTATTCTAACAGAGCAGTCTCAGCAGGCGGTTTGGGTTTGTACGGCTGACTGTACGCCTGTGCTGATTGGGGATGAGAAGACGGGACAGGTGGCGGCAATTCATGCAGGTTGGCGGGGAACGGCGGCGCGAATTGTGCCGAATGCGATCGCTCGATTAGTTGAGTTGGGTAGTTGTCTTGAGGATTTGCGGGTGGCTTTAGGTCCTGCGATCGCGGGTGAGGTGTATCAGGTATCGGAATCTGTAGCGGCTGAAGTAGCATTTAGTATCATACCACAGAATCAAGCAGATACAACGAATTCTGTTCTCGATTTCTGGCAACAGTTCCCAAATTCGCCTATTTTTGATGATTCGGAACCGGGGAAAGTGCGTTTGGATGTGCGGCGGGTGAATGCTATACAGTTGGAACAATTGGGGTTACATCCGGAACAAGTTGCGATCGCGCCTCATTGTACGTATCAGCAACCGGAGTATTTCTTTTCTTATCGTCGCAGTAGGTTAAAGCAAGTTCAATGGTCGGGAATTGTTAGTAATTGAGGGGGAGATGGAGGTGAGGGAGTGATAGCAAATCTGGGTTATATACCCCCTTTAATCGCAGTTGCCGAAATCCTGTAAAGACGTTGCAATGCAACGTCTCTACCATAATGCTAAAATTCAACAATTACAGGGGTATGATCGCTGGGTTTATCCAGTTCTCTCGGTGAGATATCAATGATACAATTTGTTGCTTGTTCGTAGAGTTGAGGTGTTAAATAGTGGTGGTCAATCCGCCAACCTCGATTGCGAGTGAAACCTCCTTGGCGATAGTCCCACCAGGTAAAGTGTCCGCCTTCTGATATAAATTTGCGAAAGGCATCAGCTAACCCTAAATCTAAAATATCTTGTAAAGCTTGACGTTCAGCCGGGGAAGCCATGATATGGTTGGTTTTATTTTTGGGATTATAGATATCTCGGTCTTCGAGAGCAATGTTAAAATCGCCACAGACACAGAGATTATAGGGTGGTTTTTCTAAGAGCGATCGCAAATAATCTTTTAGGAGTTTAAGCCAGCTTAACTTATATTCATATTTATCACTTCCGACTTCAGATCCATTAGGAACGTATAAATTAACGATACGAATATTGTCTACAACTCCGGTAATAACTCGCTTTTGTTCGTCAACATTTCCCACCTGTTCAATCGTTAATACGGGAGCAAAACCCATAATTACTTGTTCTAACGGTTTGAGGCTAAAAATAGCAACTCCGTTATAGGATTTTTGCCCATAAATATAGAGATTATAGCCGAGGGACTCGAAGGGCGATCGCGGAAAGTTTTCATCGATGACTTTGGTTTCTTGGAGGCATAATACGTCTACTGGGTTATGGTTTAACCAGTTTACAACCTGTTCTTGACGGGTGCGAATTGAGTTAACATTCCAGGTGGCAATTTTCATAGTTTGTATTAGAGGGATGGCAGCGGATTTGGTAACGGATGTGGCAGCGGATTTGGTAACGGATGTAACGGATATAACCAATGAGTTATCTGTGGGACGTAAAGTTTCTGTAGAAACCAAT
>DNGI01000120.1:2664-7344 GCA_003486645.1 Cyanobacteria bacterium UBA11370
CGCTACATCCGTTACCCCATCCGTTGCCACATCCGCTGCCCATCTATTTTAAATAGGTATTACAACTCAATAAATAAAGTCCGCATGGGCGGACTCAATCAGGAATAACTAGGCTGGGTTATTGATGGTTAGTTAGAACGGTGAGTATCAATAACTATCCCCAAATAATCAACACTAAACAACCAAAAACTTACCTAAATTTTACAACTCAAATCCCCAGCTTTTTGACTAAACCGCAGATTTTCGCCGTAGTCTACTGGACAATCAATTACGGTTGGCACATCTTGTTCTAACGCTTCTTTCAGAATGGGAATTAAGTCCGTGACTGACGTTACACGATAGCCTTTTAAGCCCATACTTTCAGCAAATTTAACAAAATCAGGATTGCCAAAATGAACGAACGCTGATTCGCCGAATTGATTGTGTTGTTTCCATTCAATTAAGCCATAACCGCCATCATTGAAAATCAATGTAACAAAGGGTGTACCCACTCGCAATGCGGTTTCTAATTCCTGGCAATTCATCATAAACCCGCCATCACCTGTTACGGCGACAACTTTACGATCAGGATGAACTAATTTAGCTGCAATTGCTCCTGGCATGGCAATTCCCATGGCGGCAAAACCATTAGAAATGATACAGGTATTGGGGCGATCGCAATGATATTGACGTGCCATCCACATTTTATGAGCGCCCACATCGGAAATGACAATATCTTCGGGTCCCATGACTTGCCGCAAGTCATAAATTAGTTTTTGCGGCTTAATGGGGAAGCCATCATCATTGGCATAATATTCATAATCTCCCCGAATATCTGTCCGCAATTCAACAGCGGATGGTGTTGGTTTCCCCTCCCGATCGCCTTGCTTCATAATTTCATTGAGAGAATCAGAAATATCCCCGACTACTTCGATTAACGGGATATAGCTACTATCAATTTCTGCGGGACTTGCGCCAATGTGAATAATGGGAATTTTGTTCTCTGGATTCCATTTTTTGGGAGAATATTCAATCAAATCGTAACCAACGGCAATGATTAAATCCGCTTGATCAAAGGCGCAACTCACATGATCCCGTTGTTGTAATCCTACCGTCCATAATGCCAGAGGATGAGTGTAAGGAATTACACCTTTGCCCATGAAACTATTTACAACTGGGATATTCATCCGGGTGGCAAATTCTGTTAGTGCTTCACTTGCATGGGCACGAATGGCTCCATTTCCCACCAATATTAGGGGATTTTTAGCCTTAGAAATAGCCACCGCTGCTTTGCCAATACTCCGAAATGAAGCATAGGTTTTTTCTCGGCTATCTTTGGCTAACGCATCACCACTTACGGGCATCGCCGCAATATTTTCGGGCAAATCAATATGAACTGCTCCCGGTTTTTCGCTTTGAGCAATTTTAAATGCCTTACGAACAATTTCCGGTGTAATACTAGGGCGAACAATTTGGGCATTCCACTTAGTAACTGGGGCAAACATTGCCACTAAATCTAAATATTGGTGGGATTCAATGTGCATCCGATCCGTTCCCACTTGCCCTGTAATTGCTACTAAAGGTGCCCCATCTAAATTCGCATCGGCAACACCCGTCATCAAATTGGTTGCCCCTGGACCGAGTGTAGACAGACAGACTCCCGCCTTCCCCGTCAAGCGTCCATAGAGATCTGCCATAAATGCCGCGCCTTGTTCGTGGCGGGTAGTAATGAACTTAATAGAAGAATGCCTAAGCGCTTCTAAAACGTGTAAGTTCTCTTCCCCAGGTAATCCAAAGACGTACTCGACACCTTCATTTTCAAGGCAACGTACTAACAATTCCGCTGTGTTCATTTCGCCCATCTCATTTGCCCTCAATATTCATTTGTTGTTGGTTGTTGGTTATTTGTTGTTGGTTGTTGGTTACTTGTTGTCAAGAAGAAAAAGCAACGAACCACAAACAACGAACTACAAATAACGGACTGAAACTAGGGGTTCTATTAACTTACCCCTTTCTATAGGATTTCGTCTACAATTCTTAATTATTTCACCCAAACCGTTTTAACATTGACAAATTCATGAATTCCTTGAATAGCCAATTCTCGCCCATACCCGGAACGTTTGATGCCGCCAAAGGGTAGGCGCGGATCGGATTTCACCATGCCGTTAATAAAGACTGCACCCGCTTCAATTTCTTCAATTAGACGTTCTGCTTCATCCTCATTGGTTGTCCATGCACTTGCTCCTAGTCCAAAGGATGTGGAATTGGCTTTAGCGATCGCTTCTTCCATATCCTTCACCCGAAATAGTAGCGCTACTGGACCAAAAAATTCTTCGTCATCCGCTGGTGTTCCGGGTGGGAAGTTGCTCAAAATTGTAGGTGGATAAAAATTACCGGGACGATCGCTTAAGGGTTTTCCACCGATCAAGACTTTAGAACCTTTTTCAATACAAATTTGAACGAGTTTGTCTAAGTCTTCGAGAATACCCGGAGTCGCTAATGGTCCAACATCCGTATTTTCATCCATCGGATCACCAATTTTTAGGACTTGGTATTTCTCAACGAGACGGCGTTCAAATTCATCGGCGATCGCATCCACAACAATAAAACGTTTCGCCGCAATACAGGATTGCCCATTATTAATTAACCGCGCCGTAACCGCTGTAGAAACGGCTGCATCTAAATCAGCGCTTTCTAATACAATAAATGGGTCACTTCCTCCTAATTCTAAGACGGTTTTTTTGAGTTGTTCTCCAGCAGTTGCTGCTAAACTAGCCCCAGCAGGTTCACTTCCTGTCAAGGTTGCAGCTTTAACTCGCGGATCACTGACTACCGCTTTCACTTGGTTTGCGCCAATTAATAAGGTTTGAAAAACTCCTTCTGGAAAACCCGCTTGCGCCAAAATTTCTTCTATTGCTAAAGCACATTGGGGCACATTAGATGCGTGTTTGAGTAACCCGACATTTCCTGCCATTAATGCAGGTGCGGCAAAGCGAAATACCTGCCAAAATGGAAAATTCCAAGGCATTACCGCGAGAATGAGTCCCAAAGGTTGGTAACGCACGAAACTCTTACTCGCATCTGTCGTCGCTGGAACATCAGCTAGAAATTCAGGCGCGTGTTCCGCATAATAGCGACACACTAAAGCGCATTTTTCCGCTTCGGCGATCGCACTTTTGAGGGTTTTCCCCATCTCCAGTGTCATAATTTTGCCAAAACTGACTTTATCACGCTCTAGAATATCCGCTGCGGCGTTGAGCCATTGCGATCGCTGAGTCATTGGCGTTTTACGGTAAGATTCAAACGCCCGTTGAGCCAGCGCTAGCTTGGCTTCTATCGACTCGCTATTGAGCGGTTCAAATGTTTTAATCGTTTCCCCGGTTGCTGGGTTAATTGTGGCGATCCCCATAGCCTCCCTCTCTCACTCCATAGTTTAAATGGAGATAGCAGATTCACTCTACAGTCTACTGCGAGGCTAGCTTGTAAAAGCCGATACCTTTACATTGCTTTACAATTAGTACGGATTTAGTAGGTAGACGACATTAAACGCAACATTGAAAAAACCGATACTGAACCCACAGAACGGTTAAAGTCTCTGCTGAAAAGGGATTCCGCCTACCAGGAGGGAATACTACGGGGGGTGGTTAAGTATTAATAACTACTCAGTAGGGTGTTATTTTCTAAGCTGCCCTTGTATTTCAAATTTCAGATTATTTGAGTAAAAAACAAATCCTCTCCCTATGTCTTGTCTTCACAATCTAACAATTCAACTAACCTAATAAAAGTCAAACTATGACCCCAAAATCCCCAAACCCATAAAAAAATCTGTAAAATGAGAGTAATCCTAATCTATCTTTACTACAAAGTGTTTACCCAGGAGATGCAGATGATTTTTATCCGGAGAACGTATGATTAAAAAGTTGAGTATTGGTTTATTTTTAGTGGCGATCGCTAGTGGGGCTTTTTTCTACTATTACTGGCGACAAGTAACAAAACTGCCAGAATGGTACGTTGATCAACCACCTACTCATCAACAAACGATTAACCTGCAAGATCGAGCAGCTATTCAAACCACTAAGCAAGAACTTGTTAATAAAATTGAGACGGATATTCAGCAACAGTTAGCCAGTCAAAGTAGAGATGGGTTGCCTAAAGGTCAGGTAGAAGTTAAACTAAACCAACAAGAGTTAAATGATCTTTTGGTAACATCTATTGCTGAAAAACCAGGGAGTAGTAAGCTACTAGCAGCGGCTAAAGGAATTAATACCACGATTGAAGATGGAAAAATTGAGAGTGGTGTTGTTGTT
The DNA here is from genome assembly GCA_003486645.1 of Cyanobacteria bacterium UBA11370. Lineage (GTDB taxonomy): Bacteria > Cyanobacteriota > Cyanobacteriia > Cyanobacteriales > Coleofasciculaceae > UBA11370. Next base: position 6,951 of record DNGI01000120.1, read on the forward strand.
AATACATCAGAAATTCCTGTGGAAACTCTAGGGACTAGCGAACGAACTGTTTTACAAAAGGTACTCACAACTTTTCCATCTCTGGAAAACCGAGATGTTTACATTGGTATTGAAGGTCAGCCGAAGTTAGAAAATGGTCAGTTGAAGTTTGATGATAACACCAAAATTAAGGTAGGAAATCTTAGTCTAACGTTGGCAGAACTTTCGCAGAGGTTGGGAGTCCCTCAAGAAAAAATTGAGCGACAACTTGCTCTGAAATTAGAGGGTTTTGATATCCGTGACCTTGAGTTGGTTGATAATCAAGTAGTGGTGAAAGGGGCGGTTAATTAGTTGGTTGTTGGTTGTTGGTTGTTGGTTGTTGGTTGTTGGTTGTTGGTGGAATAGCTGAATAGTT
>DNGI01000119.1 GCA_003486645.1 Cyanobacteria bacterium UBA11370
ACTCTTATTTGGAATAACTATATTTTCGGTTGTAAAACTACATAGCTGGGAGAGAGGGGGAAAGGAAAAACGGTTAAAAGGGAAAGGATATTTGTATTAGCCTTTAACGTTTCTCCGCGTCTCCGTGTCAGTCTCAACCAATTACTTAAGCTGTTGTGCCTTGAAACCCTCTCTCCCTCTGTCTCAAACGGAAATTTAAAAGCGTGACAGATTAAGACACGCCCCTGTTTAGAGGACAGATGTTAGGATAGGTTGGTTTATCCCTGATGGTTCTGAGGATAAAGGGGTTTGGGTGCAATACACTTCACACGAGTTATTGGGACTTTCAATTAATTTGATTTTGTAAAGCTGCGCCCCTAATTCCTGGATGGGTTGTTGGAGTAACTGGCGGATATAGACAGCGATATTCTCCGCCGTGGGAACCACGGTGGTAAAATAGGGAATATCTTTGTTGAGGAAGGTGTGATCAAAGGGTTCTACCACATAGTCGTCAATGACTCGCTGTAAGGCTTCTAGATCGACAATCATGCCTGTACGGGAATCGATTTCGCCCTTGACGGTGATTTCTAAATGATAATTGTGTCCATGACCGTTAGGACGGGCACATTTGCCGTAAATTTCGCAGTTTTCTTCGTAAGTTAACTTCGGATGAGCAAGCCGATGGGCGGCGCTAAAGTGAGTAGAGATCGTTAGATGTGCTTCCATGTCATTTCCTTGATAGTCAGCCCAAAGTTCTGGATGTTCAAAGAGTTGAATGTTTACAAGTGGCAAGTGAGGGGCTAATCGCTGCCAAATGATCCGGGCAATATTTTCAGTAGTGGGTAGGGTTTGTTGAAAGTCTTGCCAAACCTGATTGAGATAAGCGCCGTCGAGTTGACTGGTGACTTCCCGCTTGATGACTTTTTTAACTTCAGATAAATTTTGCACCATGCCATACTCATCCAGTTCACCCGCGAGGGAAACAAATAGGACGTAATTATGTCCATGTCCAGGGAACCAAGCCCCTCGACCAAATTTCTGTTTATTTTCGGCTTCACTCAGTTCGGGCAACCAGTAGCGATGACTGGCGCTAAACTGGGCACGGCGGTTAATTACGCATTTCATTCGTTATGAGATTCGTTAGAATTCGGAAAGCATTACCAGTAATTTTATGATAGAGTAAAAAACATAATTTGTATAGTTATTAAGGGTATTATTAAAAACAAAAATCAATGGTAATAATTGCCATTCGCTATGATTCAAAGGAGATATTACGAGTAACTATAAATTGAAAACACGCTCTAATTATTGGCAACTCCTGCCGTATATCCATCCCCACTGGAGAACCATCACACAGGCATTTTGTTGTACGTTAGGAGTTACCGTATTCTGGCCAATCCAAGCTGCACTGGCGGGTAAAATTGCTAAGTTTATTGGGGAAGGGGATATTACAGCACTAGCTCAATTATCGGGTGTTCTAGCTGTTGTTTTCCTTTTCCAAAAAATCCTCATGTATGGTCAAGATGCGTTGATGGCAAATGCGGCGCTGGCTGTGGCGTTTGATTTACGCAAGCAGGTTTATGGTTACATCCAACGCCTAAATCTTACCTATTTTGAAACCGCTAAAACGGGAGATTTAACCTATCGCCTCACCGAAGATATCGACCGAATTGGGGAAGTGGTGAATAAAGTATTCCATGATTTTATTCCCTGCATTTTGCAGCTTATTGTTGTACTAGGGTACATGATTTACCTGAACTGGCAGCTAACGTTAGCCACACTAGTTGCCGCACCTTTAATGGGTATTTTAATTGGTTGGTTTGGCGAAAAGATGCTGAAATTTTCCCGCCGCAGCCAAAATCATGTATCGGATCTTTCGGCGTTAATTACTGAAGTTTTTAGTGGGATTCGTTTGGTTCAAGCATTTGCAGCTGAAGACTATGAAATTGAACGGTTTGCCGTGGAAGCCGAACACAATCGTCGTGCTAAATATGCAGCGGAACATCTAAAGGCGATTCAATTTCCCGTGGTGGGTTTTATGTACGCCATGAGTGTATTGCTGCTATTTTTTCTAGGCGGTTGGCAAATTTCGGTGGGAAACTTGACAGGGGCAGAGTTTGTTAGTTATTTGGCGGGTGTGGGATTACTGATTGATCCCATTGCTCACATTACCAGTAACTACAATGATTTTAAACAAGGGGAAGCGTCTGTAGACCGAATCTTTGAATTGTTTGCTATTGTGCCAACGGTAGTCGAAAAAGCTGCCGCAAAAGAGTTACCCCCTGTCACCGGGAAAGTGGAATATCGGAATATTTGTTTTACTTACGAGAAGCAAGAACAAAATCCCTCACACCCCAATTCCTGGATACTGAAAAACTTAAATTTGTTAGTGAAACCTGGAGAAGCGATCGCCCTCGTTGGCGCATCGGGTGCTGGGAAAACCACGTTAGTTAATTTACTGCCTCGTTTCTACGATCCACAAGTGGGAGAAATTTTAATTGATGGGATTAATATCCAAGACGTAACCTTAAAAAGTCTACGGCGTAAAATTGGTATTGTTCCCCAGGAAACAACCTTATTTTCGGGTACGATTGCTCAGAATATTGCCTTTGGTCAGAAAGACTTTGATTTACAAGCAGTACAAGAAGCGGCAAAAATTGCCAATGCTCATCAGTTTATCATTCAATTTTCTCAAGGCTATCAAACCTGGGTAGGAGAACGGGGGGTTAACTTATCGGGTGGACAAAAACAACGAATTGCGATCGCGCGTGCGGTTTTGCTTAATCCTAGTATTCTAATATTAGATGAAGCCACTTCTGCCCTTGATTCTGAATCCGAAGCGTTAGTGCAAGAGGCGATAGATCGCATTATGAAAGAGCGAACCGTTTTTATTATCGCTCATCGCTTAACTACAGTACGTCGTGCTGACCGTATTGTAGTTATGGAACAGGGGCAGATTATTGAATCGGGAACTCATCAAGAGTTATTAGAACGAGGAGGGCGTTATGCTAAGTTTTATGCTCAACAGTTTACTTAGCGCCACCCTGAATTGTCACACTTTTAAGTTATAGCAGTAGCCACAATCGTTAGGACGTTTTTCTGTTGCCTGTTGCCTTGAAAGCTAAATATATTGTCCTAACCGATATGTCCGTTGCTATAGTGTTTGAGGGTGATAGGGTGATGGGGGAATTGATGAATTCCTAACCTTACTGCCCAATTGAGATAGTAATTGTTCAGGTGTAACAACCTGCGGCTTGTTACTGGATAGTGAACTTAACGTTTTCCTTAATGCCTGATCGTAAGTAACCAAGTAATCACATTCCGCTGCACTACTGAGAATCAACACATCATTGGAATGGCCTATCCGATTGCGGAGATTCGCAGCGTATTTAAGATACTCTTCAGCCTTTTCAAAATTTAAAGGTAATAAACTGACTTCTTGTTGAATTTCGTTAATGATTTCCGGGTGTTGATGAGTTTCTGCTAGAAAGAAAAGCTCTTGAAGTACGATTGAGTTGATGGCAAGATGGACTTTCTCAAGTATTTCATCAGAAAATAGTTCCGAACTAGGGGACTCGCCACGTAAGTAAGCAGCTACAACATTCGTATCTAGAAAAACCAGAGGTCTACCGTTAGAGTGCTGCACGTCAGCGTCTTTTGAAACGTTAGTACATCTCTAAGTTTAAGCAAAAGACGGACTATTGTAATATCTTGTTACGATCGCTTTGGCTCGATAGCACCTCCACTGTTGAAAATAAAGGTGGGGCTATTCGTTCCCTGCATTGGTAGACAATAGGGGAAAGCTTGAGCCTCAACGTTAGATACCGTAAGGAGTACTCGCCAAATGTTGCCATATGTCCTAGCCTTAGTCATCGGTCTTGGTAGCTTTGCCTTTTATATGGCAGCGTTCTTTTTTCCAGAAGTCCATCGCAAAAATGACTTCCTCTGGAGTGGCGTGGGATTATTCTACGCCCTAGTATTATGGGTATGTGCGGGACGCATTACCGGGGCTGTACTGCTAAGTCAAATGGCAAGCGTGTCTCTATTGGGTTGGTTGGGTTGGCAAACTCTGATATTACGCCGACAACTAACAGTCCCACAACAACAAACCCCCGTTCCTACTCAAGCTGAAGTTTCTAGTACGGTGGGTAATCTCTTATCTCCTCAAGGACTAACACGGTTAGTTCAGGGAATCACTAGCGGTTTCAAGAATGTTGTTAGTAAACCCAAACCCGTACCCTCAACCCCTAAAACACCTATTGTAGATAAAGTTAGTGTTCCAGAGGCGATCGCTACCGAACCCCCAACGCCTGAAACACCGATTATAGATAAAGTTAGTATTCCAGAGGCGATCGCTACCGATACCTATTCAACTCCAACATTACCCGTACTAGAGGAAACACAAGCGGAAGAACCAACTGTTGATGAATTCACGGGAAATGTGAGTGAGGGAATAGAGGAAAGCGAGGCGGTGAGTGAAGAAGAAACCCTGCTAGAATCTCCCCCTCCTGACGTGAGTGACGTTATTATAGACACAGCGACGGTTACTCCTGAGCCGATAGAGGAAGACGACTTTGAGTTTCCTATTCTTTCAGAAACGAGTAACCAAGAACCTGTAAAAGAGGAACCTGTAAAAACGATCGCCCCAACTCAGAAACCTCAAGGGGGAATAAATCAAGTTACTGGTTTCTTCAAGAATCTCTTTAGCAAGAAGAAACCCGAACCCAAAACTCCTACACCTCCACCGATTGCACCTCAGACAAAGACATTACCCGAAGAAGCGATCGCACTCGCTGATGATGTTACTCCAGAAGAAGCGATCGCCCTAGTAGATGATGATATCCCCTTAACGGATGAAGCGACCCCAGCAGAGACACTCACAACCAGAATCACTGAGGTAACAGAGGTTATTACCATATCAGAAACTCTCCAAGAGGATAATACCGTTATTGCTGAATCCATTACCGCAGAAATCGTTGGTGTGGAAATAAAAGAGGAAACTCAACCCACTCCAACACCCGAAACAACTCAAGAAGACAGCATAATTACGGATGAACTACCACCTGTAGAAATCAGTGAAACCCCTGAATCCAGTGATATCCCCGAAACTCCCCCAGCCGAACCCGCAGCCGAAGACGATAAAATAGCAGAATCGCCAAAACTGATTCGCCCGAATCGACCTGATCCTAAACTAGTAGAAGCGGCTAAAAAATCTGCTGATCAATCGCAGTCAACCGAAACCGCAACGATAGCACAAGAAGAAATCATTCCTGAATCGGAATTAACGCCGCCTGCGGAGGGGAATGGGGAGTAGGGAGATGGGGGGATGGGGGACGTTTGCAGGTTAGCTATTTTTGTTAGCTTGCGCTAATCTTTAATTCCACACCAGGAAAGTTGAAGCTCCGGTAAATTCTTGCTGATAATGGAGAGGATAGAGTAAGCCACTCTATATTGGCAATGAGTTGTTGGCAAACCTCCCCCTAATAACAAAAAACCAACAACCAACAACCAACAACCAACAACCAACAACGAACTGTGACAGAAGCCAAAACCTACAAAGATACCGTCAATCTGCCCCAAACCCAATTTGACATGAGGGCAAATGCTGTCAAGCGGGAACCGGAACTACAAAAGTTTTGGGCAGATGAGAAAATTTATGAGCGACTGTCACAGACTAATCCCGGTGATATTTTTGTCTTGCATGATGGGCCACCTTATGCTAATGGTTCCCTACATACGGGACACGCCCTGAATAAAATTCTTAAGGATATTATTAATAAATATCAGCTCTTACAAGGTCGAAAAGTTCGCTACGTACCCGGTTGGGATTGTCACGGCTTGCCTATTGAGCTGAAAGTATTGCAAAATATGACAACCGAGGAGCGTCAGCAGTTAACGCCTTTAACCTTACGTCGAAAAGCCCAAAAGTTTGCCCAGAAAGCGATCGCAGAACAACGCAAAGGATTCCAGCGTTATGGCATTTGGGGAGATTGGGAACATCCTTATTTAACCATGACACCTGAATATGAAGCCGCTCAGATTGGTGTCTTCGGTCAGATGGTTCTCAAAGGCTATATTTATAGGGGGTTGAAACCTGTTCATTGGAGTCCCAGTTCCCAAACCGCTCTGGCAGAAGCTGAGTTAGAATATCCTGAAGGTCATACCTCCCGCAGTCTTTATGCGGCTTTCCCGATAACGAAAGCGGGAGAAGAGGTTAAAGATTTATTAGAGTCATACATATCGAATTTGGGTGTAGCAATCTGGACAACCACTCCTTGGACAATTCCAGGTAATTTAGCCGTAGCGGTAAATCCAGAACTTACTTATGCGGTAGTGGAAGATCCGCGATTTATCCTTCCTGAAACAAAACCTGAAGAACCCACTCCAAAACCTACTAAAGGTTCAAGCCGTAGTAAAAAGAAAGGGAAAGGGTTTGGGTTTGGGCAAAAACAAGAGGACGATACCCCTAAATCCGAAACCTCGGAAACTGCCGTAACACAGGAACATCCCAAAGGATTTCGATATTTAATTGTAGCGGCGGAATTAGTAGAGCGCTTATCTGAAACGTTAGAGACGCAACTGACTGTAAAAGCGACGTTTAAGGGCAAAGATTTAGAACATTGCACCTATCGCCATCCTTTATATGACAGAGAAAGCCCCATTGTAATCGGTGGAGATTATGTCACCACAGAATCGGGTACAGGATTAGTGCATACTGCACCTGGTCATGGTCAAGAAGACTTTGTTGTCGGTCAACGCTATAATTTACCAATCCTCTCACCTGTGGATGATCAAGGGAATTTTACCGCCGAAGCAGGTCAATTTGCGGGATTGAATGTCTTAGGGGATGCCAATCAAGCGATTATTGCCGCACTCAAAGAAGCCGGATCATACTTAAAAGAAGAAAAATACGTTCATAAGTATCCCTACGATTGGCGTACCAAACAACCCACAATTTTTAGAGCAACAGAACAGTGGTTTGCTTCAGTCGAAGGATTCCGGGATGACGCACTCAAGGCGATCGCATCCGTAAAATGGATTCCAGCTCAAGGGCAAAATCGCATTACTTCCATGGTAGCGGAGCGATCGGATTGGTGCATTTCTCGTCAGCGGAGTTGGGGTGTCCCTATTCCCGTATTTTATGATGAAGAAACCAACGAACCCTTACTTACAGAAGAAACCATTGCCCACGTTCAATCTATTATTGCTCAAAAAGGTTCGGATGCGTGGTGGCAATTATCAGTAAACGAATTATTACCCGAACAATACCTCAATAATGGTCGCACTTACCGCAAAGGTACTGATACCATGGATGTGTGGTTTGATTCGGGTTCCTCTTGGGCAGCGGTAGCCGAGCAACGGGATGAATTAAACTATCCTGTAGATGTATATCTGGAAGGATCAGATCAACATCGGGGTTGGTTCCAATCCAGTTTATTAACCAGTGTAGCGACCAATAAGATTGCACCCTATAAAACAGTATTGACTCATGGCTTTATTCTGGATGAACAAGGCCGTAAGATGAGTAAGTCGTTAGGGAATGTCCTTGACCCCGCCATTATTATTGAAGGCGGGAAAAACCAAAAAGAAGAACCTCCCTATGGTGCAGATTTATTGCGGTTGTGGGTGTCTTCCGTTGATTATTCTAATGATGTCCCCATTAGTAAAACGATCCTGAAGCAACTATCGGATATCTATCGTAAGATTCGCAATACGGCACGATTTTTATTAGGGAATTTGCATGACTTTGATCCGCGTCAGGATGCGGTTCCTTATGCAGAATTGCCAGAATTAGACCGCTATATGTTACACCGAATCACGGAAGTATTTGGAGAGATAACAGAGGCGTTTGAAAGTTATCAATTCTTCCGCTTTTTCCAAACGGTGCAGAATTTCTGTGTGGTTGATTTGTCGAACTTCTATTTAGATATTGCCAAAGATCGACTTTATATCAGTCATCCGGATTCAATCCGCCGTCGTAGTTGTCAAACCGTATTAGCAGTAGCGCTGGAAAATTTAGCCCGCGCGATCGCACCCGTATTGTGCCATATGGCAGAGGATATCTGGCAATATCTGCCCTACAAAACTCCTTACAAATCAGTGTTTGAGTCGGGTTGGGTGAAGATAGAAGAGGAATGGAAAAAACCAGAATTAGCAGAAGTATGGACAACGTTACGCGGTATCCGTACTGAAGTTAATAAAGTATTGGAGCAAGCTAGAACTGAAAAGATGATAGGCTCTTCTTTAGAAGCCAAAGTTTTACTCTATGTCCCCGATGAAACATTAAGAGAACGGTTGCAGGAGTTGAACCCAACAGGCGCAGTCAAACGAGTTTCTGAACCTGAAACGATTGAATTACCGGAAGCTGAGGAAACCCAACCTGTAGTCGAAGAATTACCACCTGTCGTGCCAACGGTTGAAAGCGTTGATGAGGTGAATGTAGGGGAAGATTCAGATCCCTATTCACTTGAACAACAACAATTATGGAATCAGGCGACAGGATTATTAGCTGAATTATCGGTTTTCGTACAGGAATTATTCCAAGATAATCGACGTTCCTTATTAACAATCAGCATAATTGTAGCAACATCTCTCGCTACCAAAGTAACCCTAGCGGTGTTAAGTGCGATTAATTATTTGCCTCTAGTTCCAAATGTATTAGAACTGATTGGGATTGGATATAGTGCCTGGTTTGTCAAGCGTTATTTACTGTTTGAAACGAATCGAGAAGAGTTATTAGGGAAGGTGCGATCGCTAAAAACAGAAATTGTAGGTTTAGAGTCTCCTACTGAAGAAAAAGAGATGGAGGTAATTACTCCGATCTCTTCTACACTTGAACCGATTTCTACAATTGATTCTGTTTCTACAGTGGAAGACTCCATAGAAGAAGTGACTCCAGAGGAAGAAACTTCTACTATTGATCAATTGGTTAGTGTTGGGAATGGCGTAGACGAATTGCGTTATCTATTTTTAGCCTCTCAGGTAGAATTGCTAGAGTCACCTGAAGTGATTCAAACTGCAAATTATCATAGTCAGTCGGAAACCCTTGGAGTTGGTGTGGTGAAAGCTGATGGAGAGAAATGCGATCGCTGTTGGAATTATTCAACCGTTGTCGGGAAAATTCCCGAACATCCCTTATTGTGCGATCGCTGTGATGCAGCGTTAGGAGGTCAATTTTAATGATAAGATAGTGTTATGATGTCCGGCAAATCACCCATAATAAAAAGTCTCCCCCTCTCTCCCTCTCTCCCCCTCACTCTTTTTTAGGGTTATTCAACCGGACATGATATGTCGCGTTTCTTTTATTAATCGGTATCGTCGAAATCGAAACCCACGCCCTCTATAAGTGGCAAGAAAGTGGGCGGGAATGTCGGTTTTCGGGTTGTCTGTGCTGCTAGATCGACTCCTTATCCCTTTTAACTTATCATCACGGCTGCTGATTCCAACGTCGCTACAACCTTAACCCCAAATTCCTCTTCAAAAACACCTTTTTTGTAATCCAAATTCCACAATTCCAAGGCACAGGTATCATCAGGATTAGTCGGAACTAACCGCAAATGGAGTTCTTTAACCTCCGGGCGATAGTCACACCGAACTTGCGCGATCGCACCAATTTGTCGCCGATCCAAAGCAACCGCTAATCGTAACAACGCACTCAGTTGTCTTACCAGTAATCGGTATTGTTTGTTCGGTAAATTACTATAATTTTCATGCTTTTTCTTGGGAACACTGCGACGATGATAACGCGCTAAATTCGCAATCACGTCAATTTCCGTTTCCGTAAACCCCAACAATTCACCGTAGCGAATTAAATAATAGGAATGCTTGTGGTGAGCGGAATGACTGATATATAACCCACAATTGTGTAAAATAGCGGCTGCCCAAAGCAATTCCTGTTCTTGAATACCCCAAAAGTGGAGATAGCCTTTAGTTTGGTTAAATAAACTTAGGGCAAAATTCGCTACTCGCTCTCCAGATTCCAAATTAACCTGATATTTCTGAGCAACCGCTAACACACTCCGTTGACGTACTTCCCCCTGAAAGCGGAGTCGATCTTCAATCAAGCCTTGAGAGAGCATCCAATCAACAATAATACCCTCCCGCAGCGCCCGTTCCCCCAACATTACAGACTCAATGCCCAGCAACGTCATTGCTTCCAATAAAATAACCGCACCTGCTACAATAATTTCTGACCGCCGCTCCGAAAGTCCTGGAATGACCGCCCGTTCCGCACAAGTCATACAAGCTAAACGCTTGACTATTTCTTTCAGTTCCCTACGACTAAGCTGATACCCATGCAGCGGGTTCGGAACCATACCCAACTTTTCTCTCGCGTGTAGCGCCATCAGCGTCTCAATGGTGCCCGATGTCCCCACCAAACGCGCCTTTTCCATCGGTTCGAGATTAGCCAAAATATCCTCAACAGGACGTTCTAGCATTCCGCGAACATAGGCTTGCAAATATTGAAACTCGCGTTCACTAATCGGATCAGTCGTGATAAACTCACTCGTTAGCCGTACCGCCCCGATCTTTGTACTACTCAGAGAACGAGGGGCATGACTATCTCCCAAAATCAATTCCGTTGAACCACCGCCAATATCGATAATAATGTGGGGCTGGTTATTAAATTCCATCCCAGAAAGCACGCCCAAATAAATCCGCCGCGCTTCTTCCTGACCTGAAATCAGATTGACAAATAACCCTAATTGTGTGTCAACCTGCTGCAAAAACTCCCGTCCATTGGGGGCTTCCCGCACCGCACTCGTTGCCACGGCTACAATTTGTTCAGCATTAAAACTTTTTGCCAATTCCTGACACCGCTGTAAGGCTGCGATCGCCCGTCCCATCGCGGCAGGGGTCAAATTCCCCGTTTTGGGATCGCGTTCCCCCAGCCGTACCGTATCCTTTTCTCTGGCAATAATCGTAAACGCGGGTAGCGTTGGGTCAATCCGCACGACTACCATATGAACAGAATTCTTGCTGCGATTGATATCGGTACGAATTCTGTTCATATGGTAGTCG
>DNGI01000014.1 GCA_003486645.1 Cyanobacteria bacterium UBA11370
GGGTGAGGGGGTGAGGGGGTGTTAGCGCAGCGGAACGTAGTTCGGGGGTGAAATTTTATTTAGGGTCATTAGCTGGACATCATCTTTGAATCAACACAGTCCCTTTACACTGAGATCTTGCACCATCTCAATAACGTAGTTTTCAGTTCTCAAAGGGACTGCCCACCCTAGGAAAAACCGCTAGTTGAGAACGGTGCAAGAGGTGAGTTTACAAAAACTTCATCAATTTATTTTACTTCAAACAGAGCAAAACCCTTAACCAGCGCTCGATTGTAGCTAAACCTCTCTGAATCAAGCTCATCTTTTTATCCGTAAAGATTACATAAAGTTCTCGGATTTACCTAGACAAGATTTCTGAAGGAGTGCAAGACTATAACTAAGGTAAGCCTTAACAGCCAAGTAAATGCAACATAAATTTAAACAATGTTAAGGCAACCCATTAGGTATCAAACTCATTTTTGTCCCACTCAAGGTTTTTGATTTGTTCTTTGACTCTGACTCATACTATGAAATTAAATTCAACACTTGCCATCAAATAGTCACTGAGATAGAGTAACAGATTTATGCCAGTATTTATTACCCAGTTGGTTAGATTTAACCCACAATTTAGCCTGCTCAATTAGGGTCAATTAGCTGGATTTAATATAACATTTAGTTTCATCAGGGAAGTTCATCTCATGTCTGCTTCAATCTTCAAAAAGGTTTGTCAAATTAGCCTAGGTACAACTCTATCTATACTGGGTATTACGACCGGAAATTCAGCCTTTGCCGCAACGATTTTTGACAATGGAACACCTGATTTAGAGACGGCTTGGTTAAGTGATTTTGCTCAGGTAGAACAAAAGGCAGATGACTTCACATTGAGTGTCGGCAACAACACTATCAGTAATATTCAGTGGTGGGGTGTTTATGTAGGGATGGAAGGATTCGATAATACTCCAACTGAACCTGATGACTTTACAGTACGTATTTTTGAAGATGCGGAAGGTAGCCCTAGTGTTAATCCTTTGATGGAAATGAATCTTGGTGATGTCGGACGGGTAGCAACTGGAGACAAGCTTTATGAGTTTTTTGATATCTTCGAGTATCAGGTTAATATCCCTCAGCTTACTCTAACCCCAAACACAACCTATTGGTTATCGATAGTTAATAACACGATCGCTGATCCTGATGATGATTGGTATTGGCTAACCTCTGCTGCGGCACAAGGAAATAGTTATTATCGCTTTGATGATAGTGAAAGCTGGAGTGAACTTAATCAGTTTGACTCGGAACTTGGAGGGGACTTAGCTTTCCAGCTTAGTAATGATAGCGCACAGGTTCCAGAACCCGCTTCTGTGCTAGGTTTACTGGCATTGGGTACGTTAGGTGCAGGGTCAGTTCTCAAGCGTAACTGCAAGCGTAAGTCCTAATCATCTGTAGCGAATATTTAGCTAATTGATATGGCTTAAGTTGCATCCCTGTCTGAAGGGAAAACCGTGGATGCAAACCGAACTTTGGGAGTAGCCAGCCTACTCCTATTCTTCAATTTTTCCGGATGAAGCGAGAACTCTGGTGGAGACAGAAGAGGTAGATGCACCCTGATTTTTGCCCTCAGCCACCCGCTGAGGCTTTTTTTTATTAACTACCTACTATCTCAATTTTGACTTTAATTCTTCCCACAGCTCAATTTGCTGCTCTAATTGTTGGCGATAAGTGCCTTTTGCTTTATTTTGTCGGTAAAGTCCTCGTCCGGCTAGTTCATCTCTAGCAAGCGCGATCTTTTGAGTGAGAACTTTTGGATAACTCCTCTGTATCCTCCTTTGTCAGCAACATTTCGGGATCGATAGATTCCCCGCGATCAATTTTCCGGGCAATTTGGATCAGTTGATCCGCCAGCGCGATCGGAACCCGAATGGTTTTAGTTCGCCCTAAATTCCAATTGGGGGCCGGCCCCCTACTCCCACGTTGGATATTGTCTGTCATTGTCGTACTGGTTAGATACGTTACATTGTCTATCCAAGTTTGCCAGAGAAAGACCCTTAATTTTCGATTATTAAGTAAGCTATCAGGCTTCTCAGTAATCAAGAGTTGAGAGGTTGGTATCAAACCGAGTGAAAATGGGGAGTGGGGAGTGGAGAGGGGGGAGGGGGATCGAAAATAGGGAATAGGGATTTTTATCAAATTTGTTCTTAATCTGTAGAATCGATTAAGTGAAGCAGTATCTATAAGTAAATGTTGAGTAATTCGAGCTTTTCTGATATTCAAAACCATTGGGCGAAAGACTGTATTCAGCAACTCTTTACGCGCAGTATCATTAGTGGTTATCCGGATGGGACATTCCGACCGAACAATCCAGTCACCCGTGCTGAATTTGCGGCTATTTTGAGAAAGGCTTTTCCTAACACTGTACCTGTGCGTGGTGCAATAACCTTTCGGGATGTACCTGCTAATCACTGGGCCAATAGTGCAATTCAAACTGTCGCCCGTGCAGGTTTTTTCTCTGGATATCCGGATAGTACGTTTAGACCTAATTTACAAATTCCACGAGTACAAGCGTTGGTGGCATTAGTCAGTGGATTAAAGTATAACCTAGAGCCAAATCCTAATCCAACCCTTCAACAGTATTTTGATGATGCGGCGACTATTCCCAAGTATGCGCTGGGAGCGATCGCAACGGCTACTCAAAAACGTCTCGTGGTTAACTATCCCGATATCAGACGTTTCAACCCTAATCAAAATGCAACCAGGGCAGAAATTGCGGCATTTATTTGTCGGGCTTTAAACCTTTCTGGTGTGCCACTTCAAAACATTCCAGGGATGGATTTAATTGTGATTTCTCCTCAATTTAATCAAGCAGATTCCTTTTCCGAAGGACGAGCGCGAGTTAAACAGGGAGATAAATGGGGATATATTGATAAAACCGGAAAATTTATCATTGAACCCAACGTTGATGAAGCGGAACCTTTTTCCGAAGGACTAGCCTTAATCCGAACCTATCAACAAACTGCCAAAAATTCCCCACCCTCCACTCCCCACTCTCCACTTTTGCCCTTAGAAACCCGTGGAGTTTGGTTAACAACAACAGATAGCAAAGTTTTTAGTTCCAAACAAACAATTGCTCAAGCCATAGACTTCCTCGCCCAAACCGGATTTAATGTTATTTTTCCTGTGGTTTGGAATAATGCAGCTACCCTTTATCCCAGTCGCATTATGCGAGAAACTTTTGGATTGGAGATTGAATGGCGCTATGCTGGACGCGATCCGTTGCAAGAATTAATTACAGAAGCTAAACGCGTTGGACTAGCCGTAATTCCTTGGTTTGAGTATGGTTTTGCTAGTTCGTATAATCAGAATGGTGGACATTTAATTGCGAAAAAACCTCATTGGGCTGCACGAGATGCTAGTGGGAATTTATTGACTAAAAATAATTTTGAGTGGCTGAATGCGTTCGATCCGGAAGTCCAGAACTTCCTAATAAGTTTAATTCTAGAAGTTGTCCAAAATTATGATATCACTGGCATTCAAGGCGATGACCGTCTCCCTGCCCTTCCATCCGAAGGCGGTTATGATGCGAAAACGGTTCAACGTTACGTTCAGCAATTTAATCAGAATCCGCCCTCAAATCCTAAAGATAGTAAATGGCTTCAGTGGCGTGCCGATCAGCTTACTGAGTTTTTAACTCGCCTTTATCGGGACGTTATTACTATTAATCCAGAATTGGTGATTTCGATGTCTCCTAGTCTGTATCCTTGGGGACTTCAAGAATATCTACAAGATAGTCAAGCTTGGATTGATCAGGGACTGGTTGATATCATTCATCCCCAACTTTATCGACGGGATTTTGAAAGTTATAAACAGTTAGTGGATCGGTTAGTTAATAACCAATTTAATGCTACCCAATTACCCTGTGTGCTTCCGGGGATTTTGATTAAAGTGAGTTCCTATCGGATCAGTCCTGATCATTTGTTAAAAGCCATTCAATATAACCGCGATCGCAGTATTTTAGGCGAAGTTTTGTTCTTCTATGAAGGGTTACGCGAAGAGAACGATGCTTTAGCTAAAGTTTTGCGTTCTGGACCCTATGCTAGATCTGTACCGTTTAATGCTTCAGCTATTAAGGATCGGAGTTTTACCTATCGGCGAGTTGGGGGTAAATATAGCTATATCAATTTATCAGGGCAATCGATCAAGCAACCTGAATTTGATTGGGTTGATGTTTTTAAAGAAGATCGGGCGCGAGTCAAAAGAGGTTATAAATGGGGCTATATTGATAAAACTGGACAACAGGTTAGTCGATTTGACTTTGATGAAGCTGAACGTTTTTCCGAAGGATTCGCACGGGTCAGAATTGGTAATAAATATGGCTATATTGACCAGAAAGGAGAGCGGGTTATTCCGCCGCAGTTTGATAACGCTGATTCCTTCCACGAAGGATTAGCGGCTGTCAAGATTGGTAATCCTTGGGGCTATATTAATCAATCCGGTCAAGTTATTATTTTACCACAATTTGATAAAGCTGAGTCATTTTCGGAAGGATTAGCAGCCATTAAGTTATTTGATAAACATGGCTATATTAATAAGACAGGTCAACAGATAATTTCGCTTAATTTTGATGAATCTGGGTCTTTTTCGGAAGGACTAGCACCTGTAAAAATAGGGAGTAAATGGGGCTATATTAACTCGACAGGACAACTCGTTATTGCCTTGCAATTTGATGCAGCTAAACCCTTCAAGGAAGAGCTAGCAGCCATAAAATTGAATAACAAATGGGGTTATATCGATAAAATAGGTCAACTGATAATCCCGCCAGAATTCGATGATGTACAGTCTTTTTGTGAAGGGTTAGCGGTAGTAAAGATGAGCAACAATTGGGGCTATATCCGAAATATCCTTGTAAACTAAGCAGTAGCAAACTCCTCAAATGAAATCTAAAATGAACTTAAAGCCTTCCTTAAGTAGGAGTGTCTATCTATCCCTCTGATAGAGGAACTGAATCAATTGAATTCCTATTATTTGGGTGGACTGCAAAACGTCTAGCTTGGGTGCGATCGCCCCTTGCTTGCTTGTGCCTTCACTCTCGTAGTTTGGAGACTCTCTCATATGCGCTGGGAATTCGGTCGTAGAAGCAGTAATGTTGAGGATAGACGGGGCGGTGGGTTTTCAGGTCCTGTCGTTGGCGGGGGGATTGGGGCAATTGTTCTATCGCTGATTGTGGCTCTTTTGGGAGGCGATCCCAGCGTGGTTTGGGATCAGGGAAATGTGCCCAGCGATCGCTCTTATCCAGAGTCCTCTCAAACCCAAAATTCAGCCTCTTCCGATGAAATGACGGAGTTCGTTTCGGTTGTCTTAGCAGATACTGAGGATACCTGGCATAGCTTGTTTCAACAAATGGGAAAAACTTATGTTGAACCCAAGTTAGTGCTATTTTCAAATGGGGTAGAATCTGCTTGTGGATTTGCGCGATCGGCAGTAGGACCATTTTACTGTCCTGGGGATCAAAAACTCTATATTGACTTAAGTTTTTATGAGGATTTAAAATATCGGCATCAAGCACCCGGAGACTTTGCTCAAGCCTATGTAATTGCTCATGAAGTTGGGCATCATGTACAGAATTTATTGGGTATTTCTGATCAGGTTCGGACATTACAACGTCAAGTCGATCAAGTCGAGGCAAATCAACTTTCCGTGCGGTTAGAATTACAGGCGGATTGTTTTGCAGGAATTTGGGCGCACCATGCCGATCGCTCTCGTCAGATACTGGAAGAAGGCGACATTGAGGAAGCGCTGAATGCAGCTAGCAGTATTGGGGATGATCGCTTGCAACATCAGGCAAAAGGATATGTTGTTCCAGAGGCTTTTACTCATGGTAGTTCAGCCCAGCGAGTTAAGTGGTTTAAGCAAGGGATTCAAACGGGCGATCCGGGACAATGTAATACGTTTGCCGTTGCTAATCCTTAAGGGTTGAACTCAGTTCTTGTAGCAGTTGCAACAACTCGCCAGTGGTTAAAACCACTGTCTAATAGCTTAAGTCGTCTAAAGACGACTAGTAAATATAGTATTTCTCAAATGGTTGAGGTACACTGAATTTTATTCCCTACTCCCCACTCCCTAAAACCTAGAAATTTATACCCCATCGAATTGAGAACTGCTATAAGAGTTCTAGCCCATGTTATAAGCGTCCTTAATACAGGATATGGAGTCGCATAAAGGAGGCTTTAAAAATGCCCTTTAGCAGTTACAAGAGTATCAGCGCTGTTGCCAAAGAATTTCAAATTAAGGTAATTCGAGATAACTTCATTATCGAAACTGAATTTGCTATTAATAATGGGTTTCGAGAAGAATTAGAGCTAATCTTAAACGAGGGCGTATTTGATAATTCAGAAATTGCGCTTTGCGAGACGATTATTTTTCCGGTGTTGAAAGAAGTTTGGAAAGTGTATCGCAGTAAATTTCTGCTGTGGAGTCACCAGACGTTAATCCATGATGAGAAACTATCGGGAGTTCCCGATTATATCTTAGCCAAGCGATCGCCTCTAGGTACAGTCGTTTTTGATAAGCCTTATTTTGTCTTAGTGGAGGCGAAGAAAGAGAGCGATTTTTCTGAAGGATGGGGGCAGTGTTTAGCAGAAATGATCGCAGTACAGCGGATTAATGAAGAACCGGAACAAAGTATTTTTGGGATTGTTTCTAATGGCGTGATGTGGCAGTTTGGGAAATTAATAGAAGATACCTTTACCCAAAATAAACTCTTCTATACAATTCAGGAACTAGAGCGGCTGTTTGGAGCGGTTAACTATGTATTTCAGCAATGTGATTTACAATTGAATTAGCTAAAACACTCCTTACAACCAGCGTCTCGTCCTCACTAATGTAGGGGAAAACCTAAACTAATTATCCCAGGAATTGATCAGCCGCAGCGAAAAATATGCTCCTTGTTCCTACCCCATTGCTCACCAGTGGGTGCAAATTGTGACTAACCCTATCGAGGCACTGCGCCAGTCTGTCGAACGTCAGTAGTAAGCAACAAGGGCAATACCGTTGACACTCACCACCCTAAAAGTGTGGTGATTCTTTAGAAGAAGAAAAGACTTTGTAGTCAATTCTTGAGCCATACTTACCCTCATTGTTTTCACCATTTAAACGGTCAAGTATTTATGCAATACAGTGTCACCAATTCAACAGCTAAACGAGAGCTTTCTGCATCACGGTGGTGTCAATTACCGCTAGACTCTCCGGATTACTCCATTGAGTTTACTTGTATTCATACGCACCTTAGAAGTTTTACCCAGCCTAGGTTTCAAGATTGGAACCCCTTACTTCTATGTTGTTTTCTAGGTTCGTTTTATAGATCCCCAATTTGCGTTTATTTCAGACCCCTGACGGTACTGCAAACCTTGCGGCGAAGTATCTTACGCGGTAGTGCCTTCCGACTGTTTAACGGAGCAGTGATTGGTTCAACGCTAACAACAATTATACTATAAAGCCGTCCTAGAAGGACGGGGTTTCAGACCCAAGGAGTTTCGATGAAAAACCGATCCCAAACAATCTTATAGTAAGAAGAGCAGCGAATTCTTCAGAAACTCTTGTGAAAGCAATTACTCTTCTCGGCTCTACGGGTTCCATTGGCACTCAAACCTTAGATATCCTATCTCAATATCCCGACCAATTCCGACTGGTGGGATTGGCAGCACGGCGTAATGTGGAACTATTGGCGGATCAGATTCGGCAATTTCGCCCGGAAATCGTAGCGATTTGTGATGAAGCGCAATTTCCCTTATTAAAAGAAGCTATAGCTGACCTTGACCCTCAACCCATTTTACTGGCTGGGGAAGCGGGAGTGGTGGAAGTCGCTCGCTACGGGGATGCGGAGGCAGTAGTGACGGGAATTGTCGGGTGTGCGGGGTTATTACCAACAATTGCAGCAATTGAAGCGGGGAAAGATATTGCTTTAGCGAATAAGGAAACGTTAATTGCTGGGGGACCCGTTGTTAATCCTTTAATTGAGAAACATGGGGTAAAATTGCTCCCCGCTGACTCTGAACATTCCGCTATTTTTCAATGTCTCCAGGGAGTTCCCGCAGGAGGATTACGTCGGATTATTTTAACAGCATCTGGGGGAGCATTTCGAGATTGGTCTGTGGAGAAATTAGCGCAAGTCAAAGTCGCTGATGCCTTGAAACATCCGAACTGGTCAATGGGACGTAAAATTACTGTTGATTCGGCTACGTTGATGAATAAGGGATTGGAAGTGATTGAGGCGCATTTTCTCTTTGGACTGGATTACGATGATATTGATATTGTGATTCATCCCCAAAGTATTATTCATTCTTTAATTGAGTTACAAGATACATCGGTTTTAGCGCAATTGGGTTGGCCAGATATGCGTTTGCCGTTACTTTATGCCTTATCGTGGCCTGAACGAATTTATACCAATTGGGAACGGTTGGATTTAGTTAAAGCGGGAAGTTTAACCTTTAAGGAACCCGATCATGATAAATATCCTTGTATGCAATTAGCCTATGCTGTAGGTCGTTCTGGCGGTTCCATGCCTGCGGTTTTAAATGCAGCAAATGAGCAAGCCGTAGAACTATTTTTAGACGAGAAAATTGGATATTTGGATATTGCCCGTTGTATTGAATCGGTGTGCGATCGCCATCAATCCGATAATTGCCCTCATCCTTCCTTGGACGATATTTTAGCAGCCGATCAATGGGCAAGGCAGGAAGTGTTAAGAGTGCAGGCGGAACTTGAAAAAGGCGATCGCGTGGTATTTCTTTCTTAAAGCTTATGATCACTATAGTCCCTGTCGTTAAACCCATTAGTCAAATACGATTAGCTCCTGGTAGCCTAGTCACTATCCCAAATGTAGGCTGGGGAGAATTTGAGTCTATTTTACAAGAAATGGGAGAAAAACGAATTGCCCGAATTGCCTATAGTCATAATACATTACAAATAATGGTTCCTCTGCCTGAACATGAAAAGCCAAGAGATATCATTTCAGACATTGTTAAACTCTTGCTAAAAAAGACAGGAAGACGCTATGAACCTTTCGGATCAACGACTTTTAAAAAGAAGAATAAAGCTGGGGTTGAACCCGATGCGTGCTTCTATATTCAAAATTATCAGAAAATGATTGGTTGTCGCCGACTCACCCCTGATGATCCTCCCCCAGATTTAGCCATTGAAACCGATGTCACCTCCAAAACCACCCTGGATGCTTATGAAGCGATCGCCGTTCCGGAACTCTGGATTTATGAGTATGACAAGCTAAGTATTTATTTACTTACAGAAGGAAGCTATATTCAAACTGAAATTAGTCCGACTTTCCCGAATATCCCTCTGACACAAATTATTCCAACTGTAGTAGCACGATCCTGGCAAGTCGGTACTGTACAAGCTATAGAAGAATTTGAAGAAATGATGACTCAATATATCAGTGAATCTTAGGTTGGATTGAAGCGGGAAATGGCGATCGCCATCAATCCGATAATTGTCCCAATCCTTCATTAGATGATATATTGGCAGCCGATCAATGGGCAAGACAGGAAGTGTTAAAGGTGCAGGCGGAACTTGAAAAAGGCGATCGCGTAGTATCCCTTTCGTAAAGCTGTGAGCTAATGATGGGAAATCTGTTAGTATTTATAACAAGAGTGATTGGCTAACAAGATCTCTACAGTTCATGTTTCATAACCCAATTTAAAAACTTATGATGCAAATGCCTCCAGGCTGGAAACCCCGTCGCGTTCCTCATCGTATTCCGTCTTATAACGTATCTTCTGAAGAAAAAGCCCGACTTGCTGTTGAAAAAAAAGAACGTTATCAACGGTGTCGCACCATTTTTGAACGAGTTCGAGATGAACTCATCGATAATTATTACAATTGGTACATTACGATTGATGCTAATAGTGGCAATTATTTCATTGAGCAAGACTATATGGCGATTTTCCAAAAATTAAAATCTAAACAGATAGCCGGAAAATTCGTTACCTTTCGCCTCAATGAAACAGGAACTTGTGGCACAATATGATTGAAGGGCGATTGGATAATGAGGGGAATAAGCTATTTTTTGAAATAGGGTTAGTTGCTGTTGATGAGGAAATCATTCCAGTTGAGGCGCTACTTGATACGGGGTTTACAGATTGGTTAGCGATTAATACTCAAGATTTGGAGAGTTTGGGATGGCTTTGTCTAGATGATGAATTACCAATGGCAACCGCGCAAGGAGAAGCAGAGTTTAATGTTTATGTAGGAAGTGTGCAGATTGATGGACAAGAGTTTCAGGTGCCTGTGTTGGGTGGAGACAGTATTAACGAAATTCTCTTGGGTATGCGTTGGCTAAAAACTCGACGGTTAGTAGTCGATTTTCTGGCGGGTGTGCTGACGTTGGGATAGAGAGTATTCCTGATGATAAAATCCAAGAATTGCCCCAATCCTTCCTTAGAAACTATCCAACCAGGGGACTCACAGTGGTCAGTAAGTTTAATGACGCTACACGAAGAAGCTGCCGACCACCCCCTGAATGCGATAGAATGCTCATCCAGGTGTAGATAGGGTAACATCCAGTCTGTAATCTAGAAGGAGATTAAACACCGTTGGCTTTGAGGACTAAGGGATCGGGGAATGGCTGATAGTTTCGATGAATTAACCGGGTACAGACACCAATTTGAGACTTTAGTAGACTTGCTACGCTACCGCACTCTACACCAGCCTCATAAATCAGCGTTTACATTTTTAACCGATGGGGAAACCCCAAGTCGTTATCTGACCTATAATGAGTTAGATGGGCTTGCCCGTGCGATCGCCACTCAATTACAAATCCTAGACGCGATAGGTGAACGTGCCTTACTCCTTTATCCCCCCGGTTTAGAGTTCATCGCCGCCTTTTTTGGATGCTTATATGCGGGAGTGATTGCCGTTCCAGCCTATCCGCCACGCCCCAATCAAAAGTTATCCAGACTGCAAGTAATTTTAGAAGATTCTCAAGCCACCTTTGCCCTAACCACCACATCCCTACTCTCGAATATTGAGCGGCGGTTTGCCCAAGAACCCACTCTAACACCGATTAAGTGGCTGACTACCGATACCCTGGATCAGACTATCGCCTCAGAGTGGCAAGAACCCACCTGTAACCCAAACACTCTCGCCTTTCTACAATACACCTCCGGCTCAACCGGAATACCCAAAGGAGTGATGATTACTCATGGCAACCTTTTATACAATTCAGCCTTAATTAATCGCTGTTTCGAGGATACACCTGATAGTCAAGGCGTATCCTGGTTGCCCCCCTATCATGATATGGGATTAATCGGTGGGGTACTACAGCCGCTTTATGTGGGTGCGCCGATGATTCTCATGTCTCCGGTGGACTTTCTACAAAAGCCATTCCGCTGGTTACAGGCAATTTCTCGTTACAAAGCTACCACGAGCGGTGGTCCAAATTTCGCCTATGATTTGTGTGTCCGTAAAATTACCCCTCAACAACGGGAAAGTCTCGATCTTAGTCGCTGGGAATTCGCCTTTACAGGTGCTGAACCCGTTCGTGCTAAAACATTGGAACGCTTTGCAGCTACCTTTGCGTCCTGTGGTTTCCGCTGGGAAGCATTTTACCCCTGTTACGGCATGGCGGAAACAACCCTATTTATTGCTGGGGGGGTGAAAAGTGCGCCGCCTGTTCTGTGTCAGGTTGATGGGAAAGCACTGGAACAAAATCGAGTCGTACCCGTACAAGATAAAGAAAATAGCCGCACCCTAGTGGGTTGTGGTAAAACATGGTTAGATGAGAAAATTGCAATTGTTAATTCAGAATCCCTAACTCGTTGTGAAGAGGGACAAGTTGGGGAGATTTGGGTGTCTGGGCCAAGTGTAGCTCAAGGCTATTGGCAACGACCAGACGCAACCGCACAAACTTTTAAAGCCTATCTAACTCATACTAACGAAGGACCCTTTCTCCGCACCGGGGACTTAGGATTTGTTCAAAACGATGAACTTTTTATTACAGGTCGCCTGAAAGATTTAATTATTATCCGAGGACGCAACCACTATCCGCAAGATATCGAACTTACCGTTGAACAAAGCCATCCCGCACTTCGTCCCGGTTGTGGTGCGGCATTTACTGTGGAAGTGGATGATTCTGAACGGTTAGTGATTGTTCAGGAAGTGGAACGCAGTTACCTACGAAAATTAGAGGTCGATAACGTAGTTGAAGCCATCCGTCGAGCCATTTCTCAGCACTACGAGTTACAAGTTGATGCTATAGTATTGCTCAAAACGGGTAGCATTCCCAAAACTTCCAGTGGAAAAATTCAGCGCCACGCCTGTAAAACAGGATTTCTGGATAATACTTTAATGCTAGTCGGCATCTGGAAATCCGCCATCTGGGAACCCCAACTCTTGGAACTCACCCCATCCCCCCCTC